>PACG01000102.1 GCA_002699335.1 Candidatus Poribacteria bacterium | reverse complement strand
GTCTAAGGACTTCTGAGACGTTCACTTGCCTGATAATGAAAATGTCCGATAATTCTTGTCATAGTAGCACAGTTACCAGTATTTGAAATTATTTAGAATTGTTGAAGTAACCCAGTAACTTTGCTATTTATGGGTAGTTGGTAAGTTTCTTCGCCGGCGATACAGTGCGTATCCTCCAATCCCGATCCAGATCACGTTAACGAAGGAAGATGGATAGGCACCCCAGTAAAAGGTGTTGACCGAGAGCAGAGCCGCTCCGGAGATATTCAGGACTTGGAAAAACACGGAATCTCCTTCAACCCGCCGAGTCGATACCAGTGCGTAGGCTAGTAGCACAACCAGAGCGCCAGACCAACCAACGACGTTAATTGACCATTCCATGTGAGTACTCATCTTTTATTATAAACCTCAATGTGTTAATTATGATATTTGCGCATGATATCATGTTTATAATAGGCTTATTGTTTCAGGTAACTTATAATTCAGACTTACCAAAGTCAACGACTAGCTGGAATAGAGCCGCTAAATTGAGTGGTGAATTTATGATTAAAACGTTATTTATTACTTTTCTAGTCCTGTTTTTCAGCTGGGTTAGTTTTGCTGATGATCTGACCCTGGATGATGTTAGCAGGCTTAATGAAACCAAAATCAATCGTATTATTCGAGTTCAGGACAGCAGTCATATTCAAGAAGGGCTCATTTACGCCATTAAACATGGGCTCAAGGTGAGTATCGCAGGTAAACGGCATAGTCAAGGTGGACATGTTGTTTATAAAAATGGTGTTGTTTTGGATATGACTGCTTTTGATAAAGTCCTGAACATCAATCCTAAAAAACAAACCATTACTGTACAGGCCGGTATCAGTTGGGCACAAATTCAAGAAGCTGTAAACCCCTATGGTCTGGCTATTAAGGTGATGCAATCATCCAACATTTTTTCTGTTGGTGGGCCAATCAGCGTTAATGCTCATGGTCGTGACCCAAGATATGGTCCCCTAATTGAAACGATTAATCAGATGAAAATTATGCTTTTTAACGGGGTGGTAAAAACAATAGGTCCCAACCAAAACACAGATTTATTTCAAGCCATAACCGGAGGATATGGGCTATTGGGCATTATTATGGAAGCAGAGATTCAACTTACCACTAATCAGCTATTGCAAAAAATCACCGATGCTGTCACCTATACTGAATATGCGGATTATCTCCGTCAGAAAGTCATTGCTAAGCCAAAAGTTCATCTACATTATGGCAGATTATCCGTGGCGGCCGGAAAAAGTTTTCTGAAAGAAGGTCGTGTGACTAGTTATTATTCAACCGGTAACAGCGCAGATAAAACAGCGAAGTTAGAGCAGGAAGGATGGATAAGGAGAAATCGCTATCTCTTCGGTGTGTCCAGAAAGCGGAGATGGGGTAAGCAGTTGAGATGGGAAATCGAAAAGACGATTGTGGATCCTGTAGGGGAATCGAAAAAGCTGATTAGCCGTAACAATGCCATGAGGCCACAAATAAAGTTTTTGGATTATTATTCCAAAAAAGACACCGACATCTTACAAGAGTATTTTGTGCCTTTAGATCAGTTCCAAAGTTTTATTGATCATCTGAGGAGGACAGTTCAACAGTATCGGGTTAATCTGTTGAACATCACCTTGAGATACATGGCTCAAAATAAAGACACATTATTATCTTATTCATTGAAGGAAACAGTAGCTGTGGTTTTGTATGCCAATATAGGGCGGGATCAACAATCGATAGATTTAGCTGGGGAATGGACACGAAGTTTAATCGATAACGCCATTAGCNTGGGTGGAACTTATTATCTGACCTATCAGGGCTTTGCCACGAAAGAACAGATGCAGCAGGCGTATCCAGCCTTCCGACAATTTCAATCNATTAAACAGAAATATGACCCNAACGAGGTATTTGTCAATAAATTCTATCAGCAATATTGGAAATAGTAGACGGTTGGGGCTAACCAGACATTTTCACTAACAAAAAATGGGTATGAAACGAGAGTCACGGTAGACTGTANTTAGTGAGAAACTGAAATTATATAGAGTGGGAAAAGGTGAAATTATGCAGAAAACAGGAATTCTAATTTTAATTATATTAGTGTCTATGTACTAGTGTATCAGCAGAAAGGATGGGTGAAGTAAAACTTAAGAATAGTACTACTGCCACACTACTTACGGTAGGCGCAGCTTTTCCACTTGGATTACCCCTGTTTCAAGGTTATGGACAAATATATAATGGGCAGTATTTAAAGGCGGCAGGTTTCTTTGTCAATGCTGTTATAGGTGGGAATATCTTCATGGGATCGGAAGCGATGGATTCTAATACGATGGCAGTGATAGGGGCAGGTATGGTGCTAACTGGATACGTACTATCAATCATAGACGCTAATTTATCTGCTAAGAAAATCAATCAAAAGAGATTGAAATCTGGCACAAATAATCTAAATAGTGCTCCACCTCAGATTTTAATAGGATCTTACAACGTCAGATTTTGAACAAAGTGTACCAGGATTGGATTAATTACCCCGGAGCCGCCCGAAAGGTGCTGATATTATCGGTGGCGTAGAACACCTGGGGCATTATAACAAGTTATAAGTGTNGACTAAGGAGCAACGTAGGTGTTGGTGCAAGCACCACCATCTTACTCCTAAGAACTAAGGTGTACTGCAACTTACGTCATTAGCNCAAAANATTGATNTGACTATACCGTGNNATAANAAGATATTAGGGTTTCAATATGCCTATTGTGGCGCTAGACGGACAGAAAATTATTAGCGCTGTGGGTCTTGTTTGTGGCCGAGTTCAAGCTTAACATTCGCCCCCAACCTCCCTTGATGACATATTTTGGCTATCTGTGGATCGACGACGGAAGCTACCGATGGTTGATCGGGTGCTTTCTCTATTAATGCACTTAAGGTGGTAGCACTATCGCCAGCTGCCCCTCCCCCACAGCAATCTGCCGTTCCTATCATCAGGATGGGGCCTTCCGTCAGGCCTTGGCCTATATCTATCGCCTCTATTGGAGAATAAGGGTGGGGTTCAAAATCAAACCGACATTCCCAGTAGTCATTTGCTAGTTCGGTGACAAATTGTTTGGCTCGCAGAGGTTACCGTTCGTCACTACCAATACACCGCTGCCCATTTCTGCTTGATCCAGGTATGGGTGGGTGTACCAGAAATAAGCTACTCGAAACACCGCTGGATTTTGTTCTAGCTTTTTGGTTTTTCGCATCAATCTGGCGAAAGGTCCGTTTCCTTCGGTGGAAGCCAGAACCGCGCTGGTTACAATGGGAACTTTAGCCATTATCAATTTGATAGGCGAAGATCGTGACGCCAAATTTGCTACATTAGTTCGGTAGCACGCCTCCCAGTTTGGAAGACATCTCGATGTGGATAGGTTTCCCAAGCAAAATGGCACGCTGTATTGAACCATCTGCTGGGTCACGTGAGGTGAAGGTCTAAAGTAACTATGGTCGGGACAGACGTACCTACAATCTACCGCACAGACCAAATGAGATCTCCTTCTAAATCGAGTACTCCTTCAGCACAGCGGCTGCACCATGCAGTGGCAACAGGACACCATCAAACGGCAAACAACTTTCCAATCGGGACAAGATTTGATGCTTTAGTTGGGCGTAGCGTTAGGCCGTTAACGCTCCTCCAGGACATGTGCTGGCGAAAATAAGTAGGCAGACCCGGGCATGTGTATCCGTCATGACGGACAACATTCCGCCGCTGACATCGATTTGGACCTGAAGCATTGACTCACCGTAATGCAGAGCGCAGCGCTCAAACCAATCAATTTCGATGGGTATGCCGCCCCGGCTGATTACACTCGGTTATAAAATAGCACCTAAGGCCACGCGAGGGCCCCGAATGTCTTTTCCCTTAGTATGTTGCTTCTTATTAATTTAATTGTTTATCTAACATGACCCGAGATTGGCAATCTAACCTGCGTGAATGCTGCTAGTAGCAAAAACCATATGCCATGTCTGAAATCGAACGCACAGTAAAACGACCACCCGCTACCAACAATGCCGTGTGCTGTGATCACCGAGTAAGAGCCAGTTCTGCCGTTGGCATAGGAGATTACCGCACAACGTCTGCATCGATGGTCTCACGCATCGCACGTCAAAAGAATGAGTGGCTTCTGGGATGCAGGTATGAGTGCACGTCTACCGTCACAGGCACACTTTTGAGGTCAAAGAAACCGTTTAATTAAAATCGTTGCGTGGCTGTCGGATGATTGAACTTCCACTCACATCAAATAATTCGTCTAGACGAGTGTCTCCAAAAACAATCAGGAGGCCTACGCTAACTATCCAATCCTACAGCTTTGGTGCAAGCGAAGGGAGGAGAAAATCGTCTGTAACCATCCGACCAAGTGGCAGTTCACCGATTGAAGCGCATCGAGAATTCCTTCGTCATTCGGCCCCACTACGGCTACGTGAAGACCGCGTTGATCAGGATCTATTCACTGTAAACGTACCAGAAATTCTGTTTCCGACCGTTGACCAGAGCATGAAGATACCGGTCATAGATGTAAGCGATGTTCTCAGTAGTCATGGTTTAAAACCTTTATTGTAAATACGCAGCGTATATGGAGATTAGCTAATATCAGGTGTCCGTATTTCAAAGTAGCCTGAGGGGTCAGCTGACTCCCACCACGTCTCTATTCCGCCAATTAGCCTGCCTATAATCTTCCTCCCGTAACATTTATTGACCATAATTGAGTCAAACTGTCGGCTAGATAATATACGGCAAAACTAGCAGTCAAATCCAACAGGGAATTATATGGGACCTAGTAGGACAATCCATTAACCTTTGGTGTTGGTTATCCGTGGCCATAAGGTATGAGGTGATTCACTTTCTCTCGTCAAGGCAAGTGAATTATCAAAACCTGATTGACGACAGGAAGTATGCCTTATGATCACCATAGATCTTATCACACTATTATTTATAGTTGTGTAGGTGTAGACTTAGTGAATCTGGAACAAATCACAAAACACCGCCCAGCCAAACTCGGTCCTTCTGCAATCGGAATTTTAGCTTTACTTTATGCCCTCGGAGGATATGGGCAACTTGCCTTTTGACCAAGGTTGAGAAGGAATTACCATCCCCTATTTTCTCTTTTTCCGCATCGAACCAGACTCTTTCCATTTTTATGCCTGATAGCGCATCAGCGATTGTAATTCCGAAGCATATGGCGACAGAGTTAGCCAGGTGAACAGTAGACTCTAACACGATTACCGTATTAGGGTAAAGGGGTTGAGAGGCTACTAGTAATCGCGGAATGAACCCAGCCCAGGCCTCAAACTGGTGCGAGATGTAGACGAGTTCTGCATCAGAGTAAAATGCTATACTGGTCGTCGCTTAAGGGATGATTTGCGGATTCTGGTTAGGAGAAACGTCACGAATACCGGTGACCAATGCCGCCCGATTAAGAATGCTGTCCACTTACAGTGAGAGGTAAAGCCATACTGCTTTTGTTTTTTCGCTCTATAGTTCTGTTGGACATGAGTCTCCAAGGATGGTCAGAATCAGCAGAGAAACACAAACTTTTGAACGGCAGCGCTATCCAGACTACATGCTCCTAATCCGTAATCTTCCCTTGCAAACGACCGCCAGTATCGTAGCTGCCATCGAATCTTTGCGCTCCGTAAAACTCATCACGCTGAATACTAAATGCATTAGTGCGAAAAATATATATGCGTGACGTTGAGCACAGAACGGGCCGAAGATAATACCAACGGTATCATCCTCAGGGATATCACCCACCATCAAATATGACGAAGTTTGGTCTTTCATCGGCCGTAAGGACAATAAATAATGGCTTGGGTTAGCACTGGACCGGAGCAGTGGCCAAATTGTAGCCGTAACCACTATTCTCGTTATTTTCCTTTGTTCAAGCCGGAGGCGTGTGGGAAATAGGGGGTGATCAACTCAGAGCTTGATCAAGCTTAGCAATTAGTTGATTTATTGTCTCTTCTGAATTGACTTTAGGCCTTCGCATTCGAGCCGCCAAGTTCAAAGTAACTAGAATCGCACGGCTCAGGGGGTCGTTTGTCCCTTGCCCACGATCGACTCTCCGCATCAACCCATCGATGTAGTTTGCCAACTCTCGAATGTCATTCACTGTCAAATTATCAGGAGATTTGACAGTGTAGCAAACATTGTAAATATTGACCTCAATGGTCGCGGCCTCGGTGGTTGAATTGTTTTCGGCTATCGGCACTTCGCCGGATGGTGATGAATCTGTGTTCCTCAGGTTTTGTCTGTCTACGCTGTGAGGTTGTGGCAAATCAAAGGTTGACAGTTGAGTGAGCATCTCCAACCCTCGCCCAAGCGCTCGCTTATTGTTAGGCTGAACTGTCTTTGCCTCCTTGGTGTTTCTGTTTCCAGTTTCAGTCTTGTTTCTCAATTAATACCACCGCCATTATGCGAATTACAACTCCCAGAATTAAGGTCAAAAAGCCATTATAGCTTACTTCATTAACTCATGGCGAGTGCCTTTAGCCGAGATTCGCTCTCGGCCGTTGGTGCAACACACCTGCGAGCCGTATTCGCGGCAAACTAGACCATCAGTATAAGAGCTCTTCCAAGGGTGGGTAATGCTATGCTTCGCACGGACAGGTGTGATTTTTTACTGGACACACATTCAAAAAAACGCCATAGCGGTCGCTACTACCCGCCGGGTGGCTAGTTCGCAACTATATTACGCAACACGGAGGTCACTGGGCATGACCCGGTTGATGACAGAACTTTTCTGTCGATCGCTTACTGGTAAACTAACTTGAGTTCTTCCCAAATGGCAACTGTTTTTCCTTTAGCTGAAACTGATAGAAATGCCTCCGTACCGTTCCTCATTAGCTGGTTGATTTCGCCTACTGATAAAGCCTTGCCTTTGTAGATAACAGTTTCATCTAACACGGCATGAATCGATTGGCGTGCGTCATCATGTGTAAGCCTCCGTCGTGGGTGGCAACACCAAAGTCAGCATTTTTCTTCTCACTTTTAACTACTCCATCCAAGTATAAATACATAGTTCCTTTGGCTCTAGTACCGGCCACATGATGTCATTGGCCATCGTTGATTTTCTGACCTGCAGCAATATGGAAACTCTGTCCGCCTACGTCTCGACAAAAAAGCTGACATCACCATCTGATTGTTTGCCTTGATTGGCATAATAGAGGGTGTACCACGGTTGTTTTGTCCTTGATGGCCATAATTTTGAGATTAGCATTGGTGGTTGGGCATGATCGCCGATTATTTTGACCCAACAAGCCAAAGTGAAATCTGTGTCTTTGGGGAAGCGGAAGTCTTTGTGGCTTTTGACCTCAATTCAACCATCTTTGCCTTCAAAAGCCAACGCATCATCGAACTTATCGTCTGTAATCCATTCGATTTTGTCACTGATCTGGCCGATGTGCCCGTTCTGTTGAAGAACCAAGCAGCAACGGGGTCGTCAGCGGCCAAGGCGGCAACGGGCAATATTGATAAGCAGAGGAAAAGAAGAAGATCCTCCGCTTTGGAGTGATGTACCTAATTACCAATTTATTCATCGAACTGCATCCTAAGCTGATTCACAAGAAATTTTATTAGAATAGGTGAACAGAAGCAACAACGCTTGCCTATAATCCTTTGTTGACCAAATCAACGACATTATTTTTGAGTAATCCTGTGATCGAACCTTGGCTTGGCCACCTTTGGTCTAGGCAATTTCTTTGCCTGTTTTCTGAGTTAGTAAATCGCGATTAATCGTAACCTCCACCCTAGATCCCTCATCTCGGCTTTCTACATATCGTATCATCGCCTTTGGTATGTCGTCTGGCCAAAGTCGCGCTGATTCCAAAATAGTCCGATTAAACAATATACGAGGTATAAGGCATCCCGTCAGTTAAGGCCCTCGGATATCCGGTCAACTACGAACCATTATGGCCATAAGGAAAATCAATCGATGGTTACATTGTTCCCATCAAATCGCGTTGATGATACCCTCAAGGCAATTCAATAGTGACCCCTATGAGAGACTCCGATACCAAAAACAAGAACACGTCACTAGCGTAGTTTCTATGTGGATTGAGGCGGGCATAGGGGGGCGAGATTTTTCCCGGATAGCCTCGAGACTTCCACCTGGTTGAATCATTTCCACAACTTCCAGCCCTCCATCTATTAGTCCCAGACTGTCACCACCAAACACGCGCCATCTACGTTTGCCTTCGCCCTGAGTACGAAAGGATTGAGGTACAATACCTTTTCGAAGACTTCGATATGAATGGCGAGATCTCCACCATCCACCACGGCATGTCCGGTTTGTTTGAGAGTCTTTTGCAGATGATCGATGGTGAATTTGACTATGGAGTCATCTGATTGGGAGCGGACAGAAACGGTCGGTTTTCCGAACGGTGGCTATTATATAAAGAAATGAGCAACACCATCGAGCTGAGCTTTTGACATAGGTCGTATCAACGTACCACAACTCAGCCTAATATTTCCCCGGCTTTTGGTCGAAGAACACTGGTGAGCATTGGTATCACGCCTTGTTTCCAGTTCGGAACCATCTCAAGTATGAACGCCAAACTTCCCTCTAAGTCAACCTTCCCTAGAAGCGCTCAACTAAACTCCAATCATCAAGCTAAATCCTGACCCCTGGTTCCGACGGAACCATAAACACAAGGGAACGACAACTAAATAGAAGATTAATAGGTGTTGGAAATTTGGTTATTGGCAAAGTGGACATCTCCTAGTTGGGTTGACGAAACCGGTCAATTGTATTACAATCAGCTCAATATAAATAAGAAAACCATCTGAATTGCCAGATATATTTAGGAGAAAGTATTTTACTCTAGTTGGCTAACCTAGAAACAAAATAGAGGCTATTTCTTACACTAATTCCAATTGTTATGAAAATTACAAAAGTTGAAATTTTAAGTGCCCGTGAACCAATACAGCTGCCAGAACCCTGGTTGCCTGCCTGGCAAGAACCCAATGGCCGTTATGCTACCACCTTTGGCCTTTCGTTGTATAAGGTCTATACCGATCAGGATATTGTGGGTTATGGTCCCAATATCGGTGGTGACCTACACTTGTTGAAAAACCAAAATCCATTGCAGATCAGGCAATTTTGGTACGATAACATGAGTGGCAAACGAGCAGGCAATTCAGACAAGAGAGCAGCAGGTTTAGAGATTGCGCTTTGGGATATTATGGGCAAAGCTACTAACCAACCAATACATCAACTGTTAGGTGCCAGTCGTCAGCGAATACCAGTTTATGCTGCTACCAGTCGGCTTCTTGAAAGCCATCAGCATATCGAACAAGTTAAATTGTTGATTGATCTTGGTTTTAAGGCCGTCAAGCTCAGGCTTCATCGACCAAATCCGTGGGACGATTTAGCCGTAGTAGCCGCTGTTAGNGAGTCGGTTGGTGATGCTATTGAGATTTTAGTCGATGCCAACCAGAATAATGCTTCGACTGGAGATGGTGAANGGTATAANTTCTGGTCTCGGCGAATTGCCCAGCAGATAGCCATAGAATTGGATCAACTCAATGTTTACTTCTTGGAGGAGCCGCTACCCCGAAACGATGTCGAGGGCTTAGCTATGATCAACGATTCNGTTGAGATGATGATAGCTGGAGGTGAACATACGCCAACTGTCGGCGAATTCAAACCACATCTGTTGGCAGGTGCTTATGATGTGTTACAACCCGANATAACGTTGACGGGGAATTTTGGTGTCACTGGGCTAAGAGAAATATCGAGTGTGGCAGACTTCTCTGGCCGGTTGGTTATTCCACACGTTACAGGAGGAGGCAATTTCTTTATCATGTTTGCTGCCACCTTGCAGGCTATGGCTACAGTTGACAATTGCCCTATGATTGAGTTTCCCTGCGATCCACCAATTCTGACCCCTGAAACGTTGCAATCCATTTTGACCGAACCAATTTGGATCGAGGATGACGGTTCTATATTAGTGTCAAGCCAACCTGGCATAGGTATCGAAATCGACGAAAGTCGATTGGAAGTTAGTTTGGCTTCTGAATGGACTAATTGATTATAAAGAATTAAGGGTAGCTATTAACATGAAAAAACACTATTCCCTACTACCAAGACCCTTTTTGGCTTCTAGTTCTAAACGCCTTAACGGGAACTGCTGGCACATTTAAGGATAACTTTAATGATGGAGATGATGAAGGATGGGAGAGATTTGGACAGGGAACTTGGAACGTTGTAAATGGTGAATATAAGATGACAAGTAAAGTCGGTATAAGCGGCTCCTCTTGGGGAAGCGTAAAATGGAAGAATTATACCGTCGAAACTACCGTTCGTGTTATTAAAGCCAATTATATAGGGATTTTCGTTAGGCAATTGGATCCCAATAATTGGTATGGTTGGGCAATTAATGTTGAAGATAAAGCAATGTCTTGGATCTCGCAATTTGCTGGAAATTTGGAGGAAATAACAAAAAATCCTATAGATTTAGACATAGCCAAAAAATATACTTTAAAAGTTATTGTAGCAGACGAAAATTTGAAGGATATGTTGATGGCCAATTGATTCGAGAATGGAGCGATAACCGTTTCAAACAGGAGGCCGTTTCAATGGCCTTCTGTTGTGATGCATCAAAGGTAGTNTTTGATGATTTTGTTATAAGTGGAAATGAAGTGCCAAATTCAGAATTGGCNGTTTCTCATCAAAAGAAGTTAACAATAAACTGGGCAAAAATAAAGGGAAATTAAGTCTGAGGTTAGGGTTGAACCTTGACTAAAACTGGATTACACATTCAGCTAAAAGACAACAAGTTGTTTATAATAACTTGTGGATTCAACTCGTAAGTGCNATTCCGGCTTTAATGGATTTCGCCNCAACTCCCCGGAATAGGATCTTACGAAATGTTTGAAAAGTCAATCCCTTTCGGGGCCGATGATTGAGCCGATCTATGACTATTGCACCGGTGCTTGGGGCAACGTATCCAAGCACATGCCTTTGGGCACATATTGGCCNCTAATCAGCCCGTTGGTATTCTCACTGAGCCNATGCTTTCAAGCAGAATCGGGACGGGTAAAATATACCGACATCTTCAATAATGGNACATAGACGGCAAACTCTTTGCCGTNATCANCGGCAATCGTCTATGTGTANACCCCTTATAGGACACCANCAAGTCGATGGCCTTAGCCGTCACTTTTCCCTGAAAAATGTAGCCTGAGTGTCGTGTTTCTTTTGACAGTGCCATAATCGTGCGTCCTCATCTTGGGTACTGCAGCTTTGTGGCGACGACGCACCTAATCATGATTAAGTCAAGGTGAAAGGCCTTCACGCGATTTTTCAGGAGTCTATTCATGATANGCACAATATGCGTCCAGGGCCCATGCTACGGAGATGCCGGCGACCCCGAACGTTGCTCCCCAAGCCGTTGTCATAGCTAACTCGGAGAACGTCGCTAGACGGAAGNACTTCGCNAAANGTGTTGTGGACNGCACAATCCCGGTCGAAAATCAAGCATTCGCTGATGACGGCCTCAACCAACCGGTCTGGTCCGTCGATCCCGCCAAGNACCGCAACCAGACCGGTTGGTTGAAGTTCACGTGGGAAGGACCTGTCCAGATTCACCATATTGTCTTTTTCCAGAAGACCGCGATGGCTCCTTTGAGACTAGGATCATTGGCAAGCGGCAGACCCGTCTGACACCGTTTGATGATCAGATTCTAGCACTTTTTTATGCCAAGGGGATCAGCAGCTGGGATATTGTGGCCACACTCAAGCAGATGTATAGGGCTAAATGTCTTCCTAACCTGGATCTCCAAGGTAACGGACGCAGTCAATGAACAGGTAATTGAGTGGCAGGGTCNGCTACTGGATAGCCTCTATCTAATCCTCTATCTGGACTGCATCGTCTTGAAAAACCTACACTGATTATAAAGCTGTTCGTCAAGCCCCAGATGTCGATGCCATCTTTGTCGGTACCCCCAATCAGTGGCACGTTCTCGTTGGCCTGNAAGCCGTCCGCAACGGCAAACATGTTTTGGTTACCAANCCACTAGCCGATTCCGAAACAGNGGCCCGTCAACTCGAGGCCGAAGATAGCAGTGTTGTTAACATGATGTCGATTGGAATCGGTTTGGAGATACCTGCCAGCATATGGGTCAACTGGTTAAACAGGGATATTTCGGAGAGCTCTACTATGCCAAAGCCCGCAGTTTCCGCCGAAACGGAATCCCAATCTGGCAAAGTAAAGATCAACTCCGTCTGAATTTTATTCAAGCTGGAGGTGGTGCTTTCCGGGATCTAGGGGTTCACGTCCTCGACGTTTCCTGGTGGTCGTTGGGCACGCCTAAACCCGTTTATGCGCTGGGCGCGGCCGGGGCAAAGTTTGGCCCGCGCGGACTCGGATACAATGGCCCAACACCGGCACCGGAAATTGTTGAACAATTCGATACCGACGACTACGGAACCGGTTTATCGTCTTCGACGGCGGGGTCAGTATCCAAATCGAGAGCTTCTGGGCGGCTCATCGGCCAAATGAAGTCCAGATTGAGATAT
>PACG01000101.1 GCA_002699335.1 Candidatus Poribacteria bacterium | reverse complement strand
GGCTCTTGTTGTGGCGGCTGTAGTAGAGCCAGAGCACGAATTAGGTCTTCCGAAGCCGCATTCTGTTGAGGGCCAATTTCTTCTAGCGGGATCTTCTCTTCCGCCATCATAGAGGCGACGCCATACATTTTTACCGTTGCCTCGCCGACCAATTGTCCCGCTTGCAGGTATTTTTCAACCATCTGACCAGGATCACCACTACTGCCCTGGCTTGGCATGGGTTGTTGTGCCAACTGTTGAGACTCCTTGGCTAAAGCCTCAGCAATAGCTCCGGCTGCGGTGGACAGAGTAGCTTGCCTCGATGACAGGGGGCCCATGCGGGCAGCGGTTTCAGCGTCAGTGGCCGTCTTCGCCAATGTAACCGCATTTTGCGTTTCATCACCTAATTCTACCTGTTTTTCCGTGGTTTCACGTAGATGTTCAACCAAAGAAAAGAATAAACGACGTATTTTCTCTATAGTTTTAATGGAGTCTTTAACGGAGAATCTAAGCGGTTTCAACACAGCGGTCGACAGCGCATTCTTACCGGTTTTGGTCATCAATCCGGTTAGGATTTTTTGGTTATAGCTAAATTCTGTTAGCGCTTGCTTTCTCAACTTTTCCGCTTCTTGCAGGCGTTCTTCCTGTGCTGCCATCTGCTCAGCTTGTTCTGGCGCCTGAGCCGGTTGGTTCTGTTGGGGCAAACTCCTACCCGGTTGGCTACCGGGCTGGGGCTGTTGGGCACTTTGGGCTTCCAGTTGTTGCTGTACCATCTTCAGTTCCTTCAGGGCTAATTGTATCAGTTTTGCCAGTTGTTCGGTCCGTTCCAAGTTTTTCTGCTGGAATTCTGAGACCAGTGGAAAATATTCGGCAATCTGTCGTAAATATTTCCTCTTACGCGACGATCTATCGATTGCACTGTTACCCCCAGGCCTATGCAAAGCCGCCAATGTGGTGCTTTCAGCCGTAGAAGGATCCAGGTGACGCTGGATGCGCAACTGGTCTTGATACACCAGTTCTACTAGTTGACGCAAATCCAAGAAGATTTCACGGGCTGCGGCTAAGGCAGTTATTCCTTCGTTTTGCAATCCAAAGGCCTCTTCAAATTGGGGATGCTCCAGTTTAGCCAACGCCTGGGAAAACTTCTCTCCTGCTGTTCCTAGCCATGGCACAGCCAATCGCAAATTTTCAATCAACTGTTGCTGCCTGAGGGCGGCCGCAGATGTCCCTTCTGCTTCACCTGTCAAGCCAGCGCTTAAGCCTTGATGGAGTTCCTGAACGCGTTCGCTCAAACTAGTTTGGCTCTCTACCAGATATTCCTGCGTTAACCAGGCGGGTAATTTATTTCCAGTTTGTAAGGACAACTTACCCGTGTTATTGGCGGCTTTGGCCGCCGTCTGTTGAATTAATTCCATTCCATCACTAAGTAAAGCATCAATTCGCGCCACGGGATCTAGCAGTTGATCCCGACCTCGCTTGAGTTCCGCCAGCGCGATAGCAGCGCGGCGGTACGCCCGTTCGGTTTGCGATGTGCGTAACCGACGTCGGGCTTGCCCCATACGCTCCTGTGCCCGATGCAGATAATGCAACAGTCCTTCGATTTGCGCAACCCGCATCTTATCTTCAGGCGTTTGCTCCTTCTCTGTTTTACCACGCAGAGTATCGACTTCACGACCAGCGATTTTGGTCAGTTGCTGACTTTGTGACAAGACCTCCAGTTGCTGAACGGCTAAAGATCGAAGTTGACCTCGTAGTTGTTCACTGGTATAAGTTTCGACCTCCTCCAAGTCCACTTCTTGCCGGACAACATCTAAAAACTCCCTTTGTATAGTAATGTTTTGACTGATTCTTGCCAGCAGGTCACCTGTTTGCTTTTTCTCCAGCGAATCAGCTAACACCATCGCCCGTTGCAAAACGACTTCCAAATTATGGCGGGCATCGATATCTTCTCGTAAGGCCACTGCTTCCCTGAACCAGTCTGCTGCTCGATAAAGAGATTTAAGCCCTGCTGCCGGGTCTGTCTCCAGAAGATCGTCTGCTTTTTTTACATCCACCCAACCGAGATTATAAGTAGCGTTGAATCTGGCTACCCCGTCAGTACCAGCCAATCTTCTGGCTTCCTGAAACAATCGCGTGGCTTGTTCCCATGAGTTGGTATCGAATTTTTGCAACGCCTGATTGTATAGGGTTCTGGCGTCTTCTTCCTCCTCTTCGGCATACTGATTACTTTCTGCCTCTGCTGGGTCTGTTTCTACTTCCAGTACTTCCTCCGGCTCATCGGAAAAAATCACAACTGGTTTTTTGTCTTCCTGTTGTGCCACCAGAAGGCCGGGAAGAAGCGACAGCAAGGTCATAATAACACTCGTTGTTATATTAAAAGCCAAAAGACTGAGAACTGTGTTACGATTAGGACGTCCGTTAGTGCCCTTGCTGGCAGTGGTCGCATCAACCATTACAGAAAGAGGGCGCGGGTTATAGCGACTGCCAATCGTACTGACCACTGCCCCCAGCAGACACAACAACCCCAACAGTAGCGTGATTTGAAAAGCGTCGTTCCGAATAGTTCTACCACGTCCGTCCATCTTGCCTCGTGTTAAACTGGCAATGTGGGTGTCAAATATAGATTTCAGATCTAGCACACCGGTACCGGCAGGGATGTAGGCCCCCTCTGTTAACAGGGCAATTTCACGCAACAGGTCGCCATCCAAACGACTTATTACGATTTTACCATCACCGTCCCTCAACACGCTACGGGCACCGGTTTTGGGATCGCTCATCATGATCTCACTACCGTTCTCATCCCCAAAGCCAATAGAGAGAATTCGGACCCCCCTTTCGGCTGCCTCTTTAGCCGCTTCAAGGGGAAACGAGTCGTGATCTTCACCGTCAGTGATAAGCAAAATGGATCTTGAGATGTCTGCCGTGTCGCCAAAGCCTGCTATGGCCTTGCGAATCGGTTCTTCTAATCGGGTGCCTCCGCGCACCACACTATGAGGGCCGGCTTGGTCCAGGACCAATCTCAGGAATCCGAAATCCGGAGTTAACGGTGACAAAACCGATGCCCGTCCGGCGAAGGCAATTAAACCGACTTGATCACCCGACAGATAAGTCAGAAGGTCGGTCAATTCCACTTTTGCTCGTTCCAATCGACTGGGGGCGACGTCTTCAGCCAACATTGATTTCGATACGTCTAAGCAAACCATGATTTCGGCTCCAACTCTAGGTGTGGCAACAAACCGAACTCCCCATTGGGGACGCATCAGTGACAGGATTAGGAAAAAACCACACAGGCCAAGTAAAATGATGCGCAAATATCTTCTAGTTGGAGAAATAGCTCGTACCAACCGCGACTGTAGTAGAGGATGCATAAATTGGGTGAGATCCCCACCGGCGCGTCTTTCCAACCAAATCATCATGCCCAGAGAGACCGCAACTGTCCAAAACAAATGGAACCACTGTGGTTGCGCAAAATAGAGACTGTTCAAGGTAACCTCCGTAGTAGTGTACCACCGGCTAATACTGATATAGCTATCAGCATCAGGGCCGCCAGCACGAATGCGCTGTAATGTTCACGATACTGCAAATAACGAATTTCAGTTATTTCGCTGCGTTCGAGTGCATCTATTTCCTTATATACTTTTTTCAGCCCCTCAATATCTCGAGCGTGGAAATACTTACCACTAGTTCTCACCGCAATATCCTTCAAGGTCTGTTCATCGATTTCCACCCGGGCCCTTCGCAGGGATACCCTACCATCTGGTAGAGTAACCGGCATTGGAGCCAGTCCGGTGATACCGGCAGCAATAGTATAAACCTTAATATCATTGGCCACAGCCAAATCGGCCGCTTGTAACGGTTGGATTTCCCCTGCGTTGCTGACACCGTCGGTAAGCAGGACCACCACTTTGGATTTTGCTTCATGTTGGCGTAGCCGTTCTACGGCCAATGCCAGACCTTCTCCCACGGCGGTGGCTGCCTCTGATTGTTGCGTAGCCACTTCTATATCGTCCATAATCGCAACTAAATTTCCGTGATCCAGCGTCAACGGGCAGACCCCATCAGCATAAGTACCAAAGGTGATAATGCCGACCAAATCGTTGGGCCGGCCCTCGCCGACCTGACCACCCAACACAAATTCCCTGAACACGTTCTTAAGAGCCGACAGTCTACTGACGCTGTCATCGCCTTCCACAAAATCCCGCGCGTTCATGGAACCAGAGCGATCCATGGCCATAATCAGGGCAATACCCTCCCTTTTTATTTTGCTGGTGGCGTCTCCGGTTCTGGGCCCGGCCAGAGCCAGCGCAATACATAATTCGGCCAGAGCCAACAATATCGCAGGTAGATGTGATAAGTAGACCCGCATGGTGCGATGCGCCTGGTCGGGCAACACCAGACTGGAATATGTCACCGAAGATGGGATACGAATAGAAAACCAATAGACTAAGGGAGCAAACAAACCAATTAGCAAAAAAAGTGGGTCACGAAATTCCCAGCCGATCGAACTAACCATCACCTTACCTTTTTTGTCCTAGTGCGGTGATTCCCGCTTCTCCGGCCGAGGTATTTGAAACCGGCCGAGATTCTAATTTACCTTGAGACTCGGAGGACTGAGAGTCCGTTGGCTTGTCCAGCAGAGGGGCATCCTGTTTGGTTTGTTCAAGGAAATTCGTAGCTGAACGTAGCGCTTTATCGATAGACTGGGCGTCCGGAATATGCTGAGCAAACTTGACCTGATCGGCTTGACGCAAGAAGTCTTGAAGGAAACTTTTATGCTCTGCCGTCAAATCGGGAGAAGTGGCTGCCACTTCCAGAAATTCTTCCGTCGTTAACTCGGGGGCATGCAGGTTAAACCGGTCCTCTAAATAGTGACGCACGATATCGGAAAGCTCAACGAAAAAGGCGCTGATATCCTCACCTTCCGGTTTGGGCTTAGCTCTTAATTTACTCAATCTGCTGTTAGCAATGTCGTAAGCGCTTCGGCGACGGCTACCAATACGGTATTGTTGCAAACTACGCCAGGCAAAGGGCAACCCAAGTAACAAAATGATTCCCACCACTATCAGAGCCGTCCATATTTTACTCCATCCCGCACCCAACGGTGCCAACTCCCTTAACGGTGCTTTCAAGTCNTTGGATGCTCCGGTTGGCACTACAGATTTCACGTTGAATTCAAGCCGTTCTGTCAGTATCTCGTAGGCATCCTCNCCCTCTGGGGCCAACCGATTACCGGGTCGGCGATCGACAAACTCGATCATTAGGGGGGGGATAGCTTGGGCTCCGGAGCCCGAAGGTTGAAGCCGGTATCGGTGTGTGACTACGGTATGGCCCTGATCGTCAATTTTCTCNCTAGGTACGAAGTCAAGAATGGTGAATCGCTCCAGCGACTGGCCAAACTCTGGCATTAGCAATTCAACCTCAGCTTCAGCGCTAACCTGAAGCGTTAAGGTTAAAATATCACCTATAATTGGTTCTGACGGTTCTAATTTNACCTCGGCCTTGATAGGCCCGCGTTGTGTGGTGTTTTGAATCGTTTTACCGCTGTTCGCTTTAACGGAATTCTGTTTATTTGTCTGTGTCGGGTTGTCCTTGGCAGATGTCAAGTTTTGGGCGGCTACATAGAGGGGGAATATCAAAAGTAAAAGCAGATAACACCCGATTACGCAACCCTTCAACACCGTATTTATCAAAAAAGTTGAAAAATGAAAAATCATCGGCGCAACCTTTTTTCCCGCATCCGAAAAAAATTAACTAAAGGATCAACTACTGATCCTGACGCATCAATATGGATGAAATCAATACCTCTCCTTCGTAAGTTTTGTTCTAGTGCTGCGACCCGTTCTTCGCCGGCCAGAGACATTGACGTCTTGAAAGATCTTGAACTGGTGTCGTACAAGCGAGTTACCCCATTTTCAGAATCTTGGAGAGCAATTAAGCCAACACGAGGCATCTCCAATTCTCTGGGGTCGCTGATCAGCACAGCAACGACGTCGTGTTTACGGTTGGCCGTCATTACGGCTTGTTGGTAATCATCATCCATGAAATCGCTTACCAAGAAGCAGACAGATTTCCTTTTGGAGACAGAGAGTAGGAATTCCATCGCCTGACCGATATCGGTTCCGTGGTCCGCAGCGCGGAGGCCTCTTCGGTAGGAGAGCCGTCTTCTGCTTTTCTCTTTCCTCCAGTTATTAAACAGCCGTTGCCATAGGCTTGTGCCGGTATCTTGATTCTGCTTCCTGCCTTCCGGCGTGTTTTGGCCGTGGGCCAAGACTTCACGCACAACGCGTAGGGCGTGCTTTTGCCCTTTGCGAGGCGGAATAAATTGCTCGATGCCTCCATGGAACAAACACAATCCCACTTTATCGTCATTTTGGATGGCCGAAAACGCCAACAAAGCACAGAGTTCAGCCGCGGCCTCTCTCTTGCTGCGTCGGCCTGATCCAAACTCTTGCGAAGGTGAAATGTCCGCCATTAACATTAAGGTCAGTTGTCTCTCTTCAACATATCGTTTTACGAAAGGTTGACCTACTCGTGCTGTTACATTCCAATCGATAGAGCGCACATCATCACCAGGAACATAGGGTCTCACTTCTTCAAATTCAATTCCCCCGCCCTTGAACACAGAAACGTATTCCCCAGCTAGTACATCGGCCACCTGCCGTCCAGTGCGTACCTGAATCTCCTTAACGCGCCGGATAATTTCACTTGCTAACATTGGGTTATTTCCAAGATTAAGGTACTAAAACGGAATCCAGAATTGCCTGAATAATATCGTCGGGAGATTTTCCTTCCGCCTCGGCTTCATAGCTCAGCATTATGCGGTGTCGAAGCACATCAGGCGCAAGGGTTTTCACATCATGGGGGGTGATGTAGTTTCTACCTTGTAAAAAGGCGTGGCCTTTAGCCCCTTGCATTAAAAAAATGGAGGCACGAGGACTTGCGCCATGCTCGATCATTCCTTCTACTTCTGCCGGGTTATGGCCGGATTCAACCCGGGTGGCTTGGACCACATCCACGATATAGTTTCTGACCTTGTCATCGACAAACACCTGATCGACCATTTGTCTCGCCGCAAAAATTTCCTCCGGATTAGTTACCTTATTAACTGTCGGTTGGGCTTGACTGATGGTCATACGATCCAGAATCTTTCTCTCTTCATCCTTATTGGGATAGCCCACTTTAATCTTCAACATGAAACGATCAACCTGAGCTTCCGGTAAAGGATAAGTACCTTCCTGATCGATTGGGTTTTGCGTGGCTAGCACCATGAAAGGTTGGTCCATCTTATACGTTTGACCACCGATGGTTGCTTGGCGTTCCTGCATAGTTTCCAAAAGCGCCGCCTGCACCTTGGCCGGAGCTCGGTTAATCTCATCAGCTAGTACAAGGTTAGAGAAGATAGGTCCTTTCTTTATGCTATAAGTTGCTTCCTTTGGATTGAATATTTCTGTTCCGACGACATCCGCTGGCAACATATCAGGAGTGAATTGGATACGGGAGAAACCGGTATCAACGGATTCTGCCAAGACTTTAACCGCTGTAGTTTTAGCCAAACCTGGCATCCCCTCTATCAAGACATGACCACCGGCTAATATTCCCGTTAGCATTCGGTTGATCATTGTTTCTTGACCAACCAATACTTTATTGATCTCGTTGGTCAGATTAACTCCAAAGTCTTTGAATTGCTCGAGATTTTGTCTCTCAGTTTCAATATTCATTTTCTTTATACCTCACTAATTACTGATTGTATTTCTTCGTAAAAATTTATAATGGCATGATCCTTTACAATATTTTTTCAAGTTCAAATTTGTCCCTTCAGTGCCAGATGGTTGTTAGTTTGATGTTTACAGATTCACCGGTAACTGGAAGCGCCTTCTAGAAAGAAAAGTGGATGAGGAGCCGTGAAGCAGGGGTTAGAAATAAAAGTCTAGGGTTAAAAAAGTTTGTACTTTGTATGAATTAATGCCTTTAACTGCACCTTATGCTTACCTGCCCAAGTGTAACGTATTAAATGATATTTGCGGTCCTTATTGGTCTGGAATATTTGATGATAAATATAAAAATTACAGTGATGTTTCCTTTAGGTTAATGATTGGGTAAACGATGTTTCCTTTAATATTATTACATCATAAATCATTTAATTTATTACCACTGCTCCTGACCAATTATTTACAAGCTAATTCAATTATGTTTGGTTAATCTAACGCCAAAAATAACGGCGAATTTACAAGTACGGGTTATTTTTTGTTGGACGCGATATTCTTTCGGACGACTGTTACCATTTCTATTCTGCCTCTTCCAAATTCTAATGTTACCCCGGATAGGATAAATGCGACTGCCCAACACAGTGTTATCTACCACTAAAATACCGTTGTGTTTACCAAATAGACGGTTCGACTTCGTTCTATAAGGGCAACAGGGATAATTCGAGGNGATACAAAAGGCGATTTAAGCATCGTGTACAAGAGAGTTATCTCGTTCCCTTTATGTCACAACTGGAAAGTTATTGTAAGAGGTTTCATCAGACTTTGAAACTTTCATACTGAACGTATGACCGATTCGTNGCANAAATACTTAATTCATAATACCTATTCTATTTGAATAGTTGTGCATAAAGGATATCTGCTGATAGAATGCGAGGAAACATTCTCTAGATAGATGAACACAGTTGAAACCCCTAAGAGTCCCAATACCGCGATAAAGAAAAGCGTAATGGAAGAACATCTTGAGATGCTATGAATGCTGAAGACAGNCCAGTGCCAGACAGTCTANCAGTTAGCCGANATTAGCAGCGGGAANCAGATCTAGACCATCACCGCATTGGATCGAGTCGAAGTTCTGTTCTGATTCCCCGAAGATCCATTTCAAATTCAATCGCTTCTACCGGAGGCTGGGTGAGGTAGAGTTGGATAGCATGAGCGTAAGCCTNGCCCAGTACAGGATAGATAACTCGTTCAAGAATGGGATCTACCGGATGGACTGTGTAAACGCTGATCCGGGTTACGTCCGACCAAACGGCTCCCAGGCTGTGTAGCCGATCTGACATTACCTCCATCACATAGGTCGCTTTTTCCAGCAAGGCTTCGGTCGACANCTCACCAGGCCTGATGATCCTCTCAGGTTCTAAAATTCCGTCACGTAGTTCTCCTGCCCCCGCTACGACAAAGGTTTTTGATGGGTGAGTTTCCAATGCCGTAAAGGTATCCTTTTTGGCATAAGAGAAGGCATAGAGTGCACAATCCTCAAGCGGATAAGATACGGGCGCAACATTGGTGCGGGCAACCGGATTCATCCTGTCGCTGATGATGCCCCAGTCCACCAAGACCTGGCAGTATTGTTGGTTGAAGTCGATAAACCCTTGTATGGTAAACGGTTTGGGGCACCGAAGTTGCATCGCGCACAATGCCTGCTTGGGCAGTCCCATTTCCTGAAGGTGGGTTTCAATACAGCGAAATCCGTCCCGCCAAAGAATGGGTTTTGTCAGCGTGACGTGCACGATTTCATAACCTGGATTGGCGATGACACCACAGGAGTAAGGGTCTATACCAGGCAGAAATTGGTAACTCGCGTTGTCAAGATGGTTCGGATTGGTTAAAAGCATCGGCTGTTCTCCACGTGGAAGCAGGTGGTGCAGGTCAATCTTTGTCCGCGTGCCCGTCCCAGGAGCGTAGGATCTCCACTGCTTCGCAAAGGCGTGAATAGACTTCCTGCCTAGCACTGTAAGCGGCGACCAGTGCCTCTCACGCCAAGCCTGCTTGCCGTGTGCGTAAGAGCCGTTATCAATTGCCAGTGGTAAAGGACGCGGCTAACGTCGCTTGTAAAGATCCGTGCTTCGCACGGGTTCAGAGGTAATTAACGCAATTTTCTCTAATAGGCTTGCTGTTTCCCAGAATTACCATCGCCCTTTTGGCAGCCGGTCACCGCCAAGGGGAAATCAGCTATATTCTTAGGCCACATAAATCAACCATCCATCCTGAAGTGAGACCTAATCGGGGTTATCGTCCCAAACCAGGCCATCAATTGGCTAGGAAACGGCACAGCAACCGAGTCCGGCCGCCTATTTCTGTTGAGAGTTGGCAACCGGTTGAGTCATTGATCTGCCGAGACTAGAGCCCAGAACAGATCAGCCTTTGGTTTTTGACACAGACAAAACCAAGCGTGAGCCATGAATGGACCCGCCAGTATATCATCTTGGACCACAAACATAAAGGCGTTGGTTGACCTTGACACCCATCTGCGCTATCGCCAGAAGGGCAAAAAACCTTACGCTAGCCATCATCGGCCGGGAAAAATTCCGAACCGGGTTTCTATTGATGACAGAACCGCAATGGTCGAGAAGCGCTTGCGCCTCGGTGACAGGGGACTGGATATCATCATCGGCCGGAAACACTGCCCGGCCCAAGTCTCGTTGGTCGAACGAAAATCACGGCTGTCCCTGATTGCCTACCTAGCCAACAAAGGTACTGAGAGGGTCAAACAAAACATCATCGATTTGTGCCCTCCCTTGTCAAAGGTACACAGGCTCACTTCAGACAAGGGGAAAGAGTTTNCGGCTGATCAAANCATAGNCCAAAGCCTGGCAGNCAACTTCTATTTCGCACATCCTGATGTATCATGGCAGACAAGGCTCAACCAAAATACTAATGGCCGGATCAGACAGTACTTTGTAAAAAGCACCTCCTGGACCGATATTTCTGAGGAACAAATCAATAGGCTGATAGAAAAACTGAATAACCGTCCTCCAAAGTCCCTTGGCATCAAAACTCCAAATCAGGCATTCTTCCGGAGTCAATCACCTGTTGCACTTGAAAGTTGAAACCACGGATAAATAACAATGAGCAGATTATACCCAATTGAGGGGAAGATNCAAATAGCTCTCGCCAGAACTGACAAGGGTATTAATTGACACAATAAGNAGTGCAGACTATAATAGATTTTTTGCAAAAGTCAAGAATACGATTGGAATCGAGTTTAAAACCGAACCAAATGTGTAGACCCTGTCTCCGCAAAAGCGAGGATTCGGGCTCCCTGATTAGGTCGAAGGGAAAATGTAGTTGGCCCGGCCGGNTGGGGCTTTCTTACCGTACCTTTTGTCAAAAACTGAATAGATACTCGAGGGCCAAGGCCAAACGTCACAAACCGATATTGGTAATCCATGTCGCCANCAGCAGAGGAGAAGCATATGAAAATTCTAGTTACCGGCTCGACGGGATTAGTGGGCTCTTCATTAGTCCCCTTTTTGCTTACGGGTGGGCACGATGTCATCCGTCTGGTTAGAAGAGCGCCAACCAACGACAGTGAAATCCAATGGGAGCCGGATACTGGGAAGATCGATTTAAAGGATGTCGGAGATTTAGATGCTGCCGTACACTTGGCGGGTGAATCTATCGCTGACCGGTGGAGCCGGAAGAAAAAATCGAAGATCCGGGATAGCCGAATCCAAGGTACGCAATTGCTGGCTTCGGCGGTGGCACAACTGGAGAATCAACGCACAGTCTTTGTTTCGGCCTCAGCGATCGGTTTCTATGGCAATAGAGGAAACGAAGTTCTGACCGAAGAGAGTAGGCCTGGTAATGATTTCCTCTCTTCAGTTTGCCAAAGTTGGGAAAACGCTACTCAGCCTCTTGAAGAGAAAGAGATCCGCACGGTCCACCTTCGCTTTGGCGTTATTTTAAGCCCGAAGGGTGGGGCTTTAGCCAAAATGTTACCNGCTTTTCAACTTGGACAGGGCGCGAATCTCGGTAGTGGTCGGCAGTATATGAGTTGGATTGGTATTTCAGATGCTGTTGGTGCGATCTATCACGCTATTATGACGAAAGAGTTGAGAGGTCCTGTTAATGTGGTGGGGCCTAACCCGGTTACCAATGCTGATTTCACNAAAACGATGGGAAGGGTGCTGAAAAGACCGACAGTTGTGCCAGGCATTTTGGGAAAGTTAACGACCTTAATTCTTTTCGGTGACATGGCAACTGCCTTACTATTTACAAGTCAGCGTGTTACCCCTGACAAATTGGTTGGTACAGGCTACCAATTCCGTCATGCAGACCTGGAACTAGCACTCAGACACGTTTTAGGCCGGCAGACCGGCTAAAGCTGAACATCTCAACATAAAGATAAACTTACTGAGTCTAAACGACGTTACCATTTTTATTGATCGAACGACCCAAGATCCATTGTCACTTAGCCGCGGAGCGTCGATACGATACATTGCTCAAACTTGAACCAACGAGGCTAATGTGTTAGTCTATAAGCGCNATTTAGGCGTTTCATCTCTGAAAATCAGAACTGACGTCATATCTAAGCGCACCAACTCAAGTCGTTGCTGAGATAACCATTTTAGGAGAACTATGATGCAATCCAAGCCCTNTGTCGGGATATTTTTTGTCCTTGCACTATCTATTTTGACCTCTCTTTTTAACTCAGAGACGGCCTACAGCAGCGAATGCTGGGTTGTCAGCAACGGTGATACGATCTATAAACTCGATTCGGCCGATGGATTGATGGATCCAAATGGAATCACTATCCCTGATGTTAGCCAGGTCCAAACAGCCGAATTAGACCCCAAAACAGGAGTCGTTTGGATTACCGTTGGAGCCGCTAATACTGTTTTCAGGTATGATACTGCTGCGGGGGACTTCAAGCCTATCAGCGGAATTAACCGCCCCAATCGGACTTCGATCAACCCAACTGATGGTACAATCTGGGTTGGTGGCATCGATAGTGTCTACAAAATTGCAGCTGATGGTTCTGCGATTTTAACCACTATCACGGGCGTGCTAGAACCTGATGTCTCAGTCAACACTAAAGACGGTAGTTGCTGGATCACCGACAAACGCGGTAAAATTGTTCGTTACGATACCAATGGTCAGCCGGCCTCGACNCCATTCACCTTGAAAGAGCCGACCTACGTAGCCGTCAACCCTAATACGGGTAATGTTTGGGCGACCGATACACAGGCTAATATCCTAGTAAAGTTGAGTTCAAGTGGGCAGGAGTTGACGCGAACTACCAACTACAATATGCCTATGTCACCACGTGTTAATCCGCAGGACAACAGCCTTTGGTTTATTTCCGGTTCCAATATGCTGGTCAAACTGGATGCCAGCGGCAACGAACTGTTGCAAGTTCCACAAGCCGGGATGGCAATTCTGTCACTGAGTATCAATCCCAAAGATGGATCTGTCTGGATCGCAGATCAGTTCGGTTCAACCTTTACCGGTGGTGTCAGTAAATATACGGCCGCAGGCCAAAAACTCTTAGAGAATCCGGTACCAATGCCATCCTATGTCTCAATCGGTCACTGGGCCGGCCAATAACCGGATCGACGTGCTGCGTTGATCAACGCAGCACGTCGATCCGACAAGTCGGGGACATAATTTTCATCTATTTTCTGCCTATGCGCCCTTGGTCGGTTCTCTTATCTTTTCTCCTACTTTTCATATCACTATCTATTACCAGTCTGGCACAACTCCCGGATTTCGAAATTTCTGCCCGGAGTATTACCTTTTCTGACCCATCACCGATGGAGGGTCAGGAGATCTCCATTTTTATCGACATTAAAAACGTTGGTGANGGCGCACCAACACCCAATGAGGATCTCCTACTCAACCTCTATGAAGGTCCTCCAGAAGCAGATCCAATTCTGATTATGTGCCGACAGGTAATCATCGGCCTAGAACCGGGGCAGTCCAAACGATTTACGGCCCGGTGGCGTGTGCCGCTAGGCGACACGGAGATTCATGCTGTCGCTAACCCAACGGATAACAAAAAGCACATTAGTGAGTCCAACCTGAAAAACAACTACGCCTTCACTTCCATTACAGCGGGTAACAGATCTTTCCCAACGGCGACAAAGGAACAAATTAGAACTGCTATCCAGCGAGGTGTTGATTGGGTTAAATCACAGCAGGGACGACATAGTCGAGCCTGCCTACANTGTGGGACTGAAAACCAACTGATCTTGAGTTGTGTCATCTGTGGGGCTACATTGAAAGGATTACCGGTTGATCAGCAACCTAGCCCCGCCTGGGATTTTGGGGAAGAGAGCCGACAAGAAACGGCGATTGCCTTGTTGGCCTTGATTTCGTCCGGTAAAGCGATCGGGCATTCCCTGCTTGACGACCCGGTCGTTCAGCAAGGGCTAGATTTTCTGNTGGCAGAAGATTGGAATCAGTTTGAAGTCTACCATTTTGCCATTATTGTACCAACCCTGATTGCAACGGGTGACGAAAAATATCACCAACGAGCCCAGTTTGCCATCGATCAAATTGTTAAAAAGCAACTGCCTGTTGGTGGTGACGAGTTTTCGGACCCAAGAGACGATGGCGGCTGGGGCTACGGTGCTACTGCCGATGGTGCTCACATGAATATGGTGATCTATGCACTCTACGCGGCTAAACAATGGAGGCTGAAGGTGCCATCGGACACATGGGAACGAGCCAAGGCCTGGNTCCGACGGAACCAGACGTCAACAGGCGGCTGGCTCTACAATCTGGTAGATAGTGGTTCGCCCTGGGCAGACGGCGTTTATGGTAGCATGACGGCCACTGGATTGTGGGCTTTGCGGGCTTGTGGTGTACCGGTCGAAGATCCACAGGTGCAAAAAGGCATCGATTGGCTTGGTCATCACTGGACACTAACCCGAAATCCTGGCTCGACAGCCTGGCACTACTACTATCTAGTGGCCTTGCAACGCTTTTGCGATATTCCGCCTCAACTAGATACGCTTGTGGGACAAGATTGGTACCAGGAAATTGCCAATATGCTAGTGGCGGAACAGCAATCTAACGGTAGGTGGATTGACTACCAAGACTACTTTCCAACCACCTGTTTCGCGCTGTTATTCTTGTCTCGATCACTACCCGAGCCGACGCAACCAGATTTGGGGATTGTACCGCGCACTTTGCGTTTTTCTCCTCCCTCGCCCAGGGTGGGTGAGCCAATGCAGATCTCCGTTACGATTCAGAATACAGGTGCTGTGGTTGATGGGTTGGCTACCATTGATTTCTATGCAGGTGATTCCAAAAAACAGGGCCAAAAAATCGCCGGTCAAGAAATGATCCTGGATAGTAATTACCGAGAGGCCACAGTTTCGGTCGATTGGGTTGCCAAAAAGGCTAGGGAACAGNAAATCTTCGTGCTAGTAGATCCGCAGCAAAAAATCGGCGATCTCAACCGGGAGAACAATCAGGTGGTAGCTAAGATTAATATTCGTCCAAAATCTGCTCAGGCAATCGANCCAACGCTGGCAGTTAAGAAATTAGGGCCGAGCCGTTATCAGATTGGGGCAGTCTTGGTGGATACCGAAATCGGAACCGTCTCGATTCCAGGTCAAATTAATATCATTAGCCAAGAGACTATTCTAGAGTTTTTTGCCTGTACCAGCCGTGGAAAGACACACGAAAGTTTGCTTATGGTCGAAGCGGAACCGATCCACATTCAACTCGGATTNCTTCGCCTTAACATGAACCCTGGTATGAACCTGANTGTGCAGGGAGATCCNCACACACCAACTGGGGATCCAGCTGATATTTGGGTTGATTGGCAGAGGGCAGGAGAGATGGTTCGATTGCGTGCCGAAGACCTGATCTGGAACGCNATTGACGACAGGGNAATGCAGAAAACAAACTGGATTTTTACCGGTGCACGCNTCAAAAACAATCAATTTACCGCTCAGCTGTTTCATAGTATTATCGCTCTTTATCGTGACCCCGATGCAATTATGAACCACCCACTCCCAAGTGGAGTTGACGACCGAACCTTTCGTGTTAATCCGTCAACAATTCCAGCCAAAGGCACTTCTGTAACCGTTACTATTCAACGTATCAAAGACACTTAATTCGACGAGTGAATATTGAGGAGGCACACCTGCACTTTCCATCTGTACGATTCAGAGCAAAACTAACCCTATTTGTATAAGGGAATGAAGANCCTCTTGTATTTACGGAAAATTTCGGGCGATTAGCTTGGGGCGAGTTGTTTAGTGGACGGGACGGTTACAAACTAGATCCGGTGGTCANGCTAGGAGAGGTCAGCGATTTGGGGTGCAAGTCTAGTCTCTGCGAACGGTGCGCCGAGTGTATTTTGTTGGAATCTTAGATCGTTTGGTGCTACCAGGCCGCCTGAGACTAACAAGCGCATGGCTGCCTCAGCCCGGATATCGAGTTCATAGACTGAATCAGCGCAACAAAATAGCAACACACCTGTGGTTGGATTAGGACTGGTTGGAACAAAGATCGTTAGAAGTGGATCGGGGTTGTTTTCTTCCTGAACCTCTCCTGTTACGAATCCAATCACCCTAAAGGGCGAACCCGGTGGTTTGATTGACACNACGCGCTTAAAACGACTAGAATCGTGCGGGTTGAGTAGAATTCCGACAAATTCTTTGACCGGCGCATAGACCTCACGCATCAACGGAATTCGGCCTAAGATCTGCTCCGTGGTAGTGACTAAACGTCGCCCAATGAAATTGGAGACAACCAAACCCGTGAGGTAAATGATCAGGAAGGTTGCCAGCAGCCCCAAGATTGTCTGAACGGTGGGGCCGAATAGGAGGGGATACTGGCCAGAGGGAAAAAACGGCTCCAGCAGGTTAGGAAGCCACCCGCCAATTTTATCAAAAAGAAAACTAGCAATAAAAAAGGTAACACCGAGTGGGACAAGCGTAAGGATTCCCGCAATTAGTGAGCTCCTAAGATGATCTTTGATTTTTTCCTTCATCTTTTTAAAAAGCTCACTTTTCCCAGGCCACCAGTTTTTCCTTGCCAGTTAATTCCATTATGATAGCACAGATTCTTAAGATTCGTCAATAACATTGACATTGACACAATCTNTGTGGCAGAATTAGCGAGTTCTTCCCTGTACTCTTTCCCATTATTTTATGAGGATCTATACCAAAACTGGTGATACCGGTCAAACCTCGCTCTATGGAGGTCAGCGTGTGGCTAAAGATGCGACACAAATTCAGGTTGTTGGTGAGATTGATGAGTTAAACGCCTACTTAGGTTTGGCTAAATCTACCAGCGACAACCTCCAAATTAACGAGGTATTACAACGAGTCCAGCATGAACTCTTCAATCTCGGCGCAGAACTTGGCACACCAAACGACCTTCATCACAAACTCAATTTCCAAATTGCTCAACAGCAAGTCTCTCAATTGGAAATCGATATCGACACCTTGGAAAATGAACTGCCACCAATTCGTCAGTTCATTTTACCTGGGGGAACGTTCTCTTCTTCANTGCTTCATCTGGCCCGCACGGTCTGTCGACGTTGCGAACGTCGGGTGGTAGCCTTGAGCAAAGATCAGCCGGTTTCCCGAGAAACCTTTCAGTATCTGAACCGGCTTTCAGATCTGCTGTTTGTCTTGGCCCGCACGGCTGATGCAGAAATCGGCGTAGCAGATGTCTTTTGGACCCAACCGTCTCCCCAACAACGATGAGACTAGAGAACAAAGTCGCTATTATTACAGGTGCGGCTAGTGGCATAGGCAAAGCGACTGCGCTTCGGTTTGCCGAAGAGGGGGCCAAAGTTGTGGTTGACGATATCAACGTTGAGTCTGGTTCTCAACTCGCAACCGAAATCATAGATAACGGTGGGACAGCAATTTTTGTCCCGGCCGATGTCTCAGCGCCTGGAAGCGTAGAGCAACTGATAACCGAAACTCAACTCCACTTTGGTAAGATTGACGTTCTGGTCAATAATGCACTTTGCAACGCGGCACATGTCCTGGAAAATAATTGGGATCCAATCATTGATGTGGCCTTACGTGGAACCGATCACTGCACTAAAGCTGCCATTCCAACTATGCAGCAAAATGGTGGCGGAAGTATCGTCAATATTGCCTCGGTCAACGCCTTGATTGGTTTACAAAGTATCCACGCATACTCTGCTGTTAAAGGAGCGGTGGTTGCTTATACTAAGTCGACGGCCGTCAGCCACGGTCGAGATAATATTCGCATTAATTGTATTTGTCCCGGTACCATTCAAACCGAAGTTTGGACGCCGATGATCGAGAGAAACCCTAACATTTTTGATGATCTGCTTCCCTGGTATCCACTGGGTCGGATCGGCCGACCAATCGACATTGCCAACGCAGCTTTGTTCCTGGCTTCCGACGAAGCCGCTTTTGCTACCGGTTCCGTTTTTGTCATCGATGGAGGGTTGACCGCAGGTCTACCTCAATTCCCAATTTGACGCCAGTTTCTGATTTGTGAGAAGTACGACTTCGGCCCACCTCACAGCCCACAACACCACTTTTATTTTTCTAATCGTTCTCTCTTTTATGAGCGGATCTACTTCGGCCGGTCAAATCGTAAGACCAGATGCCAATGGTGTGACCATCGAGTTTGATCTAACCAATCTGACGATTAGCGAGGTAGAAGTGGTGGGGCAGATTGGTCAGGGACAGACCAAGTACCATCGGATTCATTACGGCAATCGGGAAAAGGCGAATAGATCGACCGCAGAATCCACCGGCAGATTAAGTGAGACTGGAAATCCACAACTCCCGGTTTCTAGATTCATCATCGGTGTGCCACCGCAATCCAGGCCATGGGTTGAAGTGATTCAAACTACCACAAGCCGCCGCTACGGTATTCGTGCCCTACCAACACCTTATCAAACGATTATTTCCGGGAACGGTGTTCAACTTCGTCAACAGGCTCAGCTGACTAAACTAAGTCGGACACCACTCGGTAGCAATAGTAATACTTCCACCTTCGGAAGCGAGGAGATCCAGACTCACTATCTGGAAAGTGGATCTGCCTACCAAGACAAGGCCAACTATCCTAAGCAAGTCGCAGCGATTACCTACGATGGGTTCATTCGCTCTCAACGTGTCATCTACTTGGAACTACATCCGGTTCAGTATCACCCTCGTTCACGCACGTTACTGACCAACACACGCCTTGTGGTTAGACTCCATTTTGGCCAAAAAGCATTGGGGTCGATGCTGACTCAAGGGGCCTTGATGGACCATCGCACGTCGTCTTCGGATCAAGCTTCATCCTTTTCCGACAAGGTACTGTCCTTTCCGGCAGTCAACGAACCTTCAATCTTTGAGAGACTGTTTCAGAATCAGTTAATCAATGCAGATCAGGCCCGTCAGTGGCGACAAAGAAAATTGCCGGGCCGCCCTGCGCCAATGATGCAGCCCAATTCTGCTGAACCATGGACTCGCCGGTACAAGATCTACGTCAGCCAAACGGGGATCTACCGCTTAACTGAATCTGAGCTACGAAACCGGTGGCAGATAGATCTACGTCGTATTGATCCACGTCATTTGCAGTTACATCATAAAGGTGTCGAGAGACCGTATCTACCCGCCCAATCAGAGCAGATTCCGATCTATGTGCGAGGGGAGAAAGACGGGCGTTTTGATGCTGATGATTACATTGACTTCCTAGGCCAAAGCCCTTTCTCAAGTAACGCTAAAAACCGCTATACTCGTTGGAATATTTACTGGTTGAGTGTCGGTGATACACCCGGGCTTCGGGTAGCTGAAATAGACGCTAGTCCAACGAACCCGGGGGCTACCTATATCCCCTCTTTCCGTTCCAAGCTCTACTTTGAAGAGGATCATTTACACAGTAATCTACAGCATGTGCCTCCTAATGTGGCAGTGCCAAGATCATCCGATAGCCAAACGAGGCCTGATCAAGACAGACGAAAATCGGGCTTTCTTATTGATCAGTCCCATGGATCCGTAGCCGACTCGAACCAGAAGAATCGATGGTTTGATGCGGTCGAAACCTGGTTTTGGACCGGAGTAAAGAACTCTGGCGATTTCAACCAAATTGACCTGGAGTTTCCCCTATTTGACTTAGCAAAGAGCTTCGATCAACCCCGAATTGAGGTCGAGTTACAGGGTGGAACTCCGACTGAACACGAAGCACTGGTTTCTATTAACGATATTCGGATTGACTTTGCGAAGTGGGACAATCAGGATAAGACTGTTGTGGATCGCACTTTGCGTTTGTGGAATAACTTAAAAGATGCGAGCAACGGTGAGATCAACACTATCGTCCTCGCACGTGTCGACAGTACCACTGAAGAGAATACCACCCGCTATCCATACCATATCTACATTAACTCTTTCTCTATTGAGTTCACACGACTGTTTAAGGCGGTCAATGATGTTCTTGATTTCGCCACTCCTGCATCGGATAAAACCCACGATGTCCGTCGGCGGCGGAGCGTTGAATATCGCCTACAGACCTTTCTCTCTCCGGAGGTTGAGATTTTTGAGTACGATGGGCAACGCCTGCTGGCTAAACTTAACAATGTTGCTGTCCAAGTTGCCCAACTAGGTGTCAACGACCAGAATCGACTGCGGAAAATTGAGCTGATTACACAAGCCGGCCTGATCGGTCAGCGGGTGCCAGAAGTGGCTTACGATGTCGCTTTTCAAGTTTCCGATGCCCACGATGGCAGGTATATAGCGGCTTCCAGTCGAGGGGTGAAAAAACCCGATCGAATAGAGATTATAGAACCCAACAATCTACTCGAAACGACGAATGGTGCCGATTACATTATCATCGCTCATCCTGTTTATGCGGCGGCGGCTCAACGCTTGGCTGATTGGCGCTCAACCGCTAGGGGCGGAGGATTTCGAGTTAAAGTCGCAGATTTAACCCAGATCTACGATACTTTTGGCCACGGCCTGGTCAGTCCGAAGGCAATCAAATCCTTTCTGAAATATGCCTACCAAAACTGGCAATCTCCCGGTGTATCCTATGTGGTTTTATTAGGGGATGGTACCTGGGACTTTCGGGGGGTAGACCCAGAAAATTACCTGGATCCACCTGAGACGATCGGATATATTCCGACCCACTATATTTGGACCAGTTCTTTTGGGCAGACAGCAAGCGACCACTGGTATACCACTGTCAGCGGGATTGACGAACTACCGGATTTTTACTTAGGCCGGTTGTCCGTTGAGTCCACGAACCAGGCTCAGGATATTGTCGACAAGATCATCGGTTACGAGTCAAATCGGCCGAATGGGAAATGGCGGAAGCAAATTATTTCAGTCGCCGACGATGAAGTCAGTAATTCCGGTGACTTTATTTTCAGGAAAAGCCTTAACGAAATCGCCGAAGGACATACGCTTCTCGGTTATGAAACCACCAAAATCTTTCTTGAAGATGTCATCAGAGAGGTTAGGGCAAACCCGAAACTCTACGGTGACGAGTTACCTCGGCGCATAGCTAAAGATCGGGTCATTGAGGCTCTTAGCCAAGGAAGCGTAATCGCACAGTATGCAGGGCATGGTGGACGTGTCGTTTGGGCACACGAAGCTATTTTTGACAATACCTCGATTGACCAACTAGCGGAAACCCGGCATCAACCCTTTATGCTTGTTCTGAGTTGCTACAACGGCTACTTTGATAAGCCGGGTGAACCCAGCATGGCCGAAAAACTACTGAGGCACAAGAACGGTGGGATCATTGCTATGTTGAGTGCAACTAGGCTCACCTATGGTAGTGGTAATGATGCACTCAATCGAATTATTTTTAATGCCCTATTTAAGCGAAATATTCGTAACTTTGGTGCCTTAAGCTATAATTCCAAAGTCGAATTATTAGCAACTGAAGGAACAGGACAAATCGATGTTATGCTGGCTTACACACTGTTTGGTGACCCCGCCATGCAGTTAGCCTTGTCTGACTATGAAGTCCAACCACAACTTGAAAACAGAACTACGGTACCTGGAAAGGACTTAATGATCAAGGCCGGTCAGATTTTCAACGTCGATTATGACCCTGAGCAAGAACAGAAGATCTATACACTACAGCCAAACTTCACCGGTCAACTGGAAGCCAGGGCAGTCTTCCCCGGTAGTTATAAAACGGTTCAGACCAAAGAGGGGCCAATTGATGTGTACACTGGCGACGTAGTGACAACGGCTTCATCACAGGTGATTAACGGTCGCTATAGCTCCATTCGCATCCCCGTACCGGCTAATGTTCGGACAGGTAGCGCTCACGTTGAGGTCTATGCTGAATCCCACCAGCATATAGCGGTTGGTGGGGTCTCTTTTAGTATTCGAGTTCCTAAAATTATTGACATTCAGCCTGAATTGGCTTCTGATACCACTTTTCAGGTCTCGGCTCAGGTGTCAGATGAATTAACGAGTGACCACCGAACAGGACTGCAGTCGGTCTCACTAGAGTGGCGAAATCCAGCAACTCGAGACTGGAAGACGGTCAAAATGGTGGCGGACAATAGTCGTGGCGTTGGTTGGTATAAAACTCCTTCCCCTCTGCCTTTAGCCTCAAATACCGAGCCGATTCGATTTCAGATCACTGCAACCGATGTTGACGGGCAACAGGCTAGTTCAGAGATCCAAAATTACCGCCCTTTTGTTTTGCCCGACCTAACACCTGTTAATATTGGCTTCAATGCCGACGCATTAATTTACTACACCTATTCTAATACCAAAGGCTGGGAATTGAAGGCCGATATCGAACAGACCGAAGATTTCCGGATCCAACAGGACATTGCCGTTCTGTTTTTCTCCGGCAACCCGGATCTAGACCAGGACGGTTTGATCGATGATGATGCCAAGGAGCTTGGCCAAACTGTAATCTCGACCGGGGCCTGGAAGAAGCGAGAACAGTATATTTTGGCTCAAGGTTCCTCTGGAGCGACTTTACCGCTTTCAATTGAAAGTGATCCGCTTAATCTAAATCAACTGGCAATCGCTACTATTCCCTACCAACTACCGGTTGGCGACCACTTTATTTTTGTTTGGGTCAATCCTGATTCAGTGCAAGGAGCAATGAGGCAAGAAGAGATTAGCTACCGTAATAATGTTGCCTCTAACCAAATGCAAATCCGGGAAACGTTGGTTGGTGTTAAAGACCTGTATTTTTCCCCTGGCGGTTATGCTGTTAGCCTACGTTTACCACAGGCTAGTCTGGAGAAACCGTCTGTCTTGCGTCTAGACCCAGTGGATGTTCTTCCAACTTTACAACCGAGCCTTTCCCCGGCCACACTGGGCAGTGGTGCCAATGCTTACACTCTTTCTTTGGATTACACCCCGGATGTACCCGCTCACGCTTTCACCTTGGCAGCACCGGTTACAGTTGATCTCTATTGTGATTGGTCTGCGCTGAAAATGGAGATTCAGAAAGAGTTAGGCCTTAAAAAAGATGAAATCCCAGATCAGAGTCAGTTGGAGGCAATCGAAGCAGGAACAAAGCAAATAGCCGGTGAAATACGGGCCTACCGGTGGTTATCCGACATTGGTAAATGGCTACGCGTGACCAGCAATTCTGATTCCACTTCCACACAACTTCAAACTATTGTGACCCGTACCAGACCTAAAAACGATGGTGATGGTTACATTAAAAAAGTGCGACTTGAGCAGGAAAATGCGATAGTCGGAAAACAGGTGTTGCTGTTTACCGGTAAATCGACCTATCGTCTCTATTTAAGTCGATCCAAGACTGACGGACAATTTAATCCCTTGGAATTGGTCGAGAAATCCATCCAAGTCTCGTCTGTCAATGACAGTTTAGTTTATCGAGGTGGAGTTGCTATTGAAATCAAACAGGGGGCGCAGCCTTTTCGATTTGGCGATATTCTCAGTTTTGAGGTTGGTGTTGTTGAAGTTGGCAACGAATCCAGTGCTCGACTCTATGCCTCCGCACTGCAAAACGAAAACGTCGGTGACGGTATCCTCCAACTACCGGACTTAAATCGCAAGTTACAGTCTGATCGTGTCAATCCGCAGGAGCGTTGGGTTGTTCTCTTCCTGACCGATCAAACATTTCAGGTGGAAGGAGAATTAAGCGGTTTGCTAGCAACGAAAGGGCGGGTTGATCAACCCTATGTTGACCCTCCGACCGGACTAAGTTTTCACATTATTAACGGTCGAGATGCCTTTGAAATGGGAGACAGCTTCCTTTTCGAAACCCAACTAGTGGGTCGCGTTCAAGCGGAAACCGATCAGCTAGGAACTTTTGCCTTGATGCGCAGTTCGGATCAGACGATGCCAGATATTCAACTGACCGTTGGCAAACAGAACTTTATTAGTGGAGATCCCGTCTCAGAAACCCCACTGATTCAAGCCACGATCAGCGACGATAACGGGGTGAACCCAAAATCGGTCAAACTCGAAATTGGTCAAAACAATCGCAATTTTCGATTGCTGACAGATGTCGATGTTAGTACTCAATACGGATCGAGCCAGGTTCTGGTCAACTACCAGTCAGAAGAACTGAATCGAGGCATCTACCAGGTACGCCTCTTAGCTACCGATCTGGACGGAAATCCAGCGGAAAAACAGATCCAATTCCAAGTTAATGACGGATTACAATTACTAAATGTTCTTAACTACCCAAACCCATTTCAATCTGAAACAACTGTTACGTTTGAATTGCCTAGTTCCGCTGACGAGGTGATCGTCAAGATCTATACGATTTCGGGACGATTGATTTGGCAAGAGGTAATCAACGGTGGTATCGGCTTTATGATGGTTCCTTGGAATGGCCAGGATAGCGATGGTGAAACTGTAGCTAACGGTGTCTATTACTGTAAAGTAAAAGTAATCGCTGACCGAAAGTTGGACAGAGAAAATCGAAGTCAAATCATTAAACTAATGAAACTAAGATAAGTTGATAACCACTCAGGCACTACGTGATAGTAGGGTTGAACACCCTCCTTTAATTTGCATCCTAGGGCCGACCGCTAGCGGAAAAACCTCGAATGCTATCCAGTTAGCCCAATCCATAGACGGAGAAATTGTCTCAGTTGATTCGCGGCAAATCTACCGACAGATGTCGATTGGAACGGCTAAGCCTACGAAAACCGAACGAGCTATGGTTCGGCACCACTTAATCGACTGTGCCGATGTCGATCAGCCCTTTTCCGCTGCCGATTTTCAGCGGTTAGCAGACCTTGCTATTCAAGACATCCGGCAACGGGGACGTTCCGTTCTGCTTGTCGGCGGTTCTGGCCTCTACTTTCGGGGGCTGGTGGATGGTCTTTTCCGTGGGCCGGGTGCCGACCCGGAGGTTCGTGAGCAGTTACGGAGAGAAGCCGAAAAACATGGAAACCAACGTCTGCATCGACGGCTAGAAGTTGTCGATGCGAAAACGGCTGCTAAGGTTCATCCCAACGATTTAGTTCGCGTCGTTCGAGCCTTGGAGGTCTATCAACTATCGGGCCAACCGATATCGGCTTTTCAGCAGACGTGGCAATGTCCAGCTAGATATCCGTTTCAAGCTTATGCTATTGAGATGGATCGGCAGATCCTGTATCAGCGAATCGAGGCCAGAGTGGATCAGATGATAGCTCAAGGTTGGATTGACGAGGTACGCACCTTATTGGCTGGTGGATATTCCAGGTTTGCATCCGCGATGCGAAGTTTCGGTTATAAACAGCTGATTGACTACCTTGATCAAGAAATAGATCTGGATTTCGCAGTTCAACAAATTAAGCAGCAGACACGTCGTTATGCCAAACGTCAGTTGACCTGGTTTCGACGAGAGCCACGGATCAAATGGGTCGGCCGAGATCAACTATTATCCGGTGAGAGTATCCGCTTATATTCCCACTCTTGCAAATCTGGCAACTAAGAATTGGAAGGTAAAAATGAATAGGATTCAAGAATACATTTCTCACTTACAACAGGTTTTAAATCGATTGTCGGTTACAGATATTCGATCATCAATTGATCTGATCATGGCGGCTTATCATAACGAGCAGCAAGTCTTCGTTGTCGGAAACGGGGGCAGCGCCTCGACAGCATCGCATATCGGCTGTGACCTTGGTAAAGGAACCGTTACTGTGCCCGGTGGAGGAACCGTGCCTGGCCTGAAGCGATTCCGAGTCATCAGTTTAACCGATAACGTGGCCACCATGACGGCGTGGGCTAACGATACGGCTTACGACGATATCTTTGTAGAGCAACTTAAGAATCTGGTTAATCCAGGAGACCTGCTACTCGGTATTAGCGTCAGTGGAAACTCCGAGAATGTCGTCCGAGCGATGCGATATGCAAAAAGTACAGGTTGTCAATTGATTGCCTGGACAGGTACAAGTGGCGGTAAAATGGCGGATCTGGCAGATGTGAGCGTTCGTGTGGGGAGTGACAGGTACGGGCCGGTTGAGGATGTCCATCTAATTCTAAATCACATTTTACACACCTGGATCTCGGCCGAACTTCAGCCAGAATCGTAAGTGACAATCGCTTGACAGCACTGTTTCAGAGGGCTATAATTCAACTACTATTGAGAGAGGCTTGCTTATGATTTCAGCTATTCATACTTGGATACTTCTCCTTCTTGGACTCGTGTGTTTACCGATACAAGCCGATTCCGCTCAAGTTTATGTGATTCGAATTCGCTCCGAAATTGGCAATGGTCTTCGTGTCTATATCAAGCACGGCATAGAAGAGGCCGAAGCCGCTAATGCTGATGCCATCATCTTTGACATTGACACTCCAGGAGGAGCGGTGAATGCGGCCAAAAATATCATTGACGATATTCATCAAACCGCTGTTCCAACCATCGCTTATGTCAATAACGAAGCTATCTCAGCCGGTGCGATGATTTCGCTTGCCTGCGACCAAATCGTAATGCGAAGCGGTGGTACGATTGGTGATTCAGCTCCGGTTTCATTACAAGGAAAAGAGGCGGGTGAAAAAATCGTCTCTTATGTACGAGGAAAAATCGAAGCCACAGCAGAACGGCAGGGACGGAACCCTCACATTGCTAAGGCCATGGTCGACAAAAAACTATGGTTAGTAGAGCTCGAAAACGGTCATATTGTCTCTTTAAGATCTGACGAGTATGAGAAAAAGAGAAAAACCGAAGAAATCGTAGAAGTAATCGCTTCTGGCGGTGAAGATGAAGCTGAGTTACTGACGTTGACAACCGATGGAGCAATCAAGTACCAGTTAGCCGAAGCAGTGGCCGAGAGCCTGGATGATCTACTAGACCTATATTTAGTGGTCGAAGTGGATGGAGTTCGCCAAGCCATAACCAGAGACAAGTTCGAAGCTACGGATCGAGATTCGGAAACCGTATCACTTAAAAACGCGGACCAACAAGTGGTCGAGCTAACACTTGCAGATCGAATGGTCATTTTTCTTACCAGCCCGATCATAGCCGGACTGCTCTTGTCGCTTGGTACTGCAGGACTATTTATCGAAATCCGATCGCCTGGTTTTGGCGTTCCGGGGTTGCTAGGGTTACTCTGCTTAAGCCTCTTTTTTGGTGGGCACATGTTAAGCCATATTGAGGCCCAGTATGCCTTGATGGCATTTGTCTTTGGCGTTTGTCTCTTACTGCTGGAGGCCTTTGTCATTCCTGGCTTTGGGATTGCGGGGATTTTGGGATTAGGCTGTATTACTTTTAGTATTTTCTTTATTTTCAGCCAGGCTTACGAAACCGAACAAGCGATTACAACCCTTTCAATTTCTGTGCTGGTGACAGTTGGGTTGTGCATTGTTGCTGTCAATCTGTTACCGAAAACACGAACCTGGCACAATTTTGTGCTACAAACGGAAATGGCTTCAGAGAGTGGGTTTCATTCGGCCGCCCGTGAAGATTTCCAGCAATATCTAGGGCAGGTGGGAACAGCACTAACAACCTTACGCCCATCCGGTACCATCCGGATTGGTGAGAACCGGATTGATGCGGTTAGCGTTGGCGACTTCATCAGTTCCGAGGCTACGATCAAAGTGGTGCAAGTCGAAGGACCAAAAATTTACGTCGAAGAAATTCTGACTTGACTCTATATTAACGATAACCAACCTAAAATAGTGGTATTCAAGGAGTATAAGTGAGTAAAAGAATTGGTGTTTTGACCGGAGGAGGGGATACCAGTGCCTTAAATGCAACGTTAAAGGGTGTCGCCTTGAGAGCAGAGGAACTCGGTTACGAATTGATCGGATTCATGCAGGGATGGGCTGGCGTTCTGACGGGTGGATCTTATTGCCGCCTTTCCCCAGATCTGATCGACTCGGATCGTGGTGGAACAGTATTGCAGAGTTCACGTACTAACCTGCGTTCTTCCAACAAACTAGGTGAAGCGATCCAAAACCTAAAGAAGTTAAAGATTGACGCTTTGATTCCAATTGGTGGTGACGACACCCTCAGCGTCGGGTCGGCTCTATCTGAGCATTTCACTACTACCTTTGTTACTAAAACCATTGATAACGATGTTGGCATCAACTGCCCAGAGGGCAGTACCGTCGATTACACACAAATTGTCAACTACTTCTGCCCCGGATTTCCGAGTGCGGCTAATTTGGTTGCCAAGTACAGCCGAGATGTTCAAACTACCGCTTACTCGCACAATCGGATTATTTTTGTGGAAGCGATGGGTCGCTATGCCGGATGGCTGACACTTTCTGCAGCCTACGGAAATGCAGATTTAATTCTAATTCCAGAAATGCCGTATGATCCAGATAAAATGGCGGAGATCATTGAAGCCAAATATATCGATCAGGGACATCTGGTTGTGGTGGTCTCGGAAGGAATTAGCGATACTGATGGAAACCTGATTACCGAGTCGGCCGAACTGGATAGTTTTGGCCACGCTCGCCCGGGTGGTTGTTCAGAGGTAATTGCTGAGCAAATGAAAACCCGACTGCCCAATTTACCATCTACCGCTTTCCGCCACCAAATTTTGGCCTATATGCAACGGTGTGGAAGCCCGATTCAAATCGATCGGGATATGGCTATCAAAGCGGGTAAGCTAGCTGTATCGGCGATCCAAAATGGACAAGTCAATCATGTTGCTACCATCATGCGTACCGATGAAGGCATTATCCCCAAACTATTACCTTTGGAAGTGGTGTTAAAATGGGGAGAAGATGGTCATGTTATCCGCCGCAGTTTAGATGCCCGTTTCTACGACGCCGAAAACTTCAGTATCTCACCTGCTGGTGTTGGCTACTTCCGAGCCATCTTTGGTGATCCACCGAAGGCCTACACCTCGCCAAGTCTAAAGATTTTGACCATCTAGTAAATAATTGCCGCTTGCCTGTCTGACGCTAGGCAGGCGACTTCTTCTCAATTAAATCAAGGAGAAGTTTTACTCTGGTTGGGGTGGTTTTATCATCTGAGCCAAACCTAGTACTAAGTTAAAACTACCCCAAACAAACGCAACAGCCAAAATCGGGATACTCCACTGGTTGTTGAATAATCTTCTCATCATCTCGCGAACCACCTTCCCCCAATCCGACTTTTGATCCAGCAAAAAAAAGGTGATTGTGGCTGCGAAGATAATCCAACACAATCCCCGAACTACCTGCTCCCTGCTGCTCTCGGCAAGCCAACGAGCCGGACGCCCTGAATGCGTCTGCCCATGCCGACCTGCAATCGATGAATTTTCAGCTATCATCCGATCCACTCGATCGATCAGATCTTCATCCTCAATCTCAGGAAACAAGACTTGAACCTCGCTGATAATGGCTTCTCTGGATTTTCGCTCATTGATTCGCAGACTGACCTCAGCCACCAATCGATTGTAGAAATCCAGTAAAGAATTGTTATCTGGAGAAGGCGTTAGCATCGAATTCATCCTCTGATTCCCTGAATGAGATCGGTGGCAAATTGAGCCACACTCCGTACAATAGCTGTTTCGTCGCCGAGGTTTTCCTCGATCCGATCAATTATCGCACTACCGATAACAACTCCATCCGCTACTTTGGCCACAGATTCAGCCTGCCCAGGATTTGAAATACCGAAACCGACACAAACTGGTTTTTCTGTATGTTTTCGTAGTTCCGTCACCATCGGCACAATTTCATTAGAGACATGCTGCCTAGCCCCTGTTACCCCTGTCACTGAAACACAATAGATAAAGCCTGTACTCGCTTCTGCAATTTTTTTCATCCGTTCGGGGGTACTCGTCGGCGCGACCAAAAAAATGACCTTGACATCGTGCGATTGTGCCATCTCAAGAACCTGCGTGCTTTCTTCAATCGGTAAATCCGGAATGATAACCCCATCAACTCCCACTGATTTAGCTTTGATAAAGAATGGCTCTGTCCCCATAAAGAAAATCGGGTTATAGTATCCCATCAAGACAATTGGAATCTCGGTTGTCCTTCTTAGTTCAGCGACGAGATCTAATAACTGATTAAGCGTAACCCTACTCTTGAGCGCACGCTCACTGGCTTTTTGGATCGTTGGGCCATCCGCAATCGGGTCTGAGAATGGGACTCCGAGTTCAATAATATCTGTACCTGCCTGGTCTAGTGCCAGAATTAGTTGGCGGGTAACTTCCAAGTTTGGATCCGCACCGCAAATATAAGGAATAAAAGCACCCTCTTTCTTTTGGCGGAGCGACCGAAATTTAGCGTCAATTCTATTCAACAGATTCTCCTAAATCTTGACACCTGAGGCGTCCGCAACGGTATAGACATCTTTATCGCCGCGTCCAGAGAGACACAGCACAATCGTTTGGTCTGAGGACATCTGAGGCGCAACTTTTAACAGATAAGCGATAGAATGGGCAGTTTCCAAGGCCGGAATGATCCCCTCCAACTCGGCTAGCAGTTGAAACCCTTCCAGTGCTTCGTGATCCGTAATCGATACATATTTAGCCCGGCCACTCTCTTGATAAAAACTATGTTCCGGACCAACCCCAGGGTAATCTAGTCCGGCCGAAATTGAGTGCGCCGGGGTCACCTGACCTTCGTTTTCTTGCAGCAGATGGCACTTAGCCCCATGAAAAACGCCCACGCTACCTGCGCTCAGCGAAGCGGAGTGTTCCCCGCTCAGTATTCCTTTTCCACCGGCTTCCACACCAATGAGCGACACTTCAATATCCTGATAAAAAGGGTAGAACATGCCGATGGAATTGCTACCGCCACCGACACAAGCCACAATTAAATCTGGAAGTTTGGCTGTTTGTTCTTGAATCTGCTGCCTGGTTTCCTGACCGATAATCGACTGAAAATCACGGACGATCATCGGATATGGGTGCGCGCCGACTACCGATCCAATCAATAGGTACGTTGTTCGAACATTGGTCACCCAATCTCGGAAAGTCGCATTGACCGCATCTTTCAAAGTGCGAGATCCGGAGGTGATCGGTGTTACTTTAGCTCCCATCAAGCGCATCCGAAAAACATTGAGCGATTGGCGCCGCACATCTTCTTCACCCATAAAAATTTCGCACTCGAAGTCAAATTTAGCACAAACAGTAGCGGCTGCAACCCCATGTTGCCCGGCTCCTGTTTCTGCAATAATTCGTCTCTTTCCCATCCGTTTGGCTAATAATATCTGACCGATGGCATTGTTGATTTTATGCGCACCCGTATGATTTAAATCTTCCCGCTTCAGATATATTTGTGCCCCGCCTAATTCTGCTGTCAACCGTTCGGCAAAATAGAGCGGGTTTGGACGCCCAACATATTCCCGTAAATAGTGCTTCAACTCGGCCTGAAAATCGGGATCATTCTTAAAATGGTTATAGGCCTCTTCCAGTTCTAATAAGGCTGGCATCAACGTCTCAGGAACGAAACGGCCACCAAACTCACCAAATCGACCGGCTGCATTAGGCATTGATACTGAACTTTGTATCTGTTCCATGTTTAGATTCCTTTTTTATCTTCCTTAGCTCCATCGGGCTGCAACTGGCTGTCAAGTAGATCTAGTTCCGTCTGCAATTGTTCCTGCTTTCGGCTCAAATGAAAAATATATAGCATTAGGATTAACCAGGCAACAAAATAAGCCGAAATCAGATATTTCAATCGCCGTGATTGTCCATCGTTAAGGATTTGGATCGCTTGGGTGACAATCTGTTGAATCTCAGTTTCATCATATTGACTATCATTACCTAGTATGTCTGAAACAGCCGTTTCAATCCGTTCGCCCGGCACAATTATATCAGGTTGACGAGTGATATTGAACACAACAGTGAAAGTTAGGAAGGCGGCAATAATAGTGATCAAATTAAATTTCGACATCAGATGCTATCGCCAAGATTATCTGCTATTGGATATGTGCGAGCTTGAAGTTTATTCAATCTGTATTGTGCCCAAGCAAATCCTGTGTTGAGTTTTAGTAAACTGGCATAAATCAGTGTCAGTGCCAACCAGGAAAACAACCAAGCGGGTATCATCGACTCTGCCAAATGAGATCTGGTTGTGGTTGGTGGGTGAAGACTACCAACTTGCCAAATCTTGACCGAATAATAGACAATTGGCACATTCAGAAAAGCTACAATTCCGAAGACTGCTGCGAATCGCTCTTTTTGCTCGGTGGAGACTGAAGTTCGGAGAATGAAATAGCCGACGTAGGTGAGCCATAAAATCAAAGTACTGGTCAGTCGTGGTTCCCAATTCCACCATGTATTCCAAGATGATCTAGCCCAAATCGGTCCAGTTGCCAAAACAATAGTGCAAAAAGTCAGCCCCAGTTCGGCTGACTTTGCAGCAAAGAGGTCATACTTTACACGGCGTTTGACCAAATAAGCAACGCTGCAAATGCACGTAACGGCAAAGGCAGTAAAGGCAGTAAAAGCTGAAGAGACATGAAAATAGAAGATCTTTTGTACTTCTAACATTGTCCCTTCGTACTCAGCGTAGCCAAAAACAAAATAGAGAGCCGCAAAAAGTGCGATGGGCGTGACGACGTAGAGGACTGTGGCTACTGGCATCTCACCCTTCGATCACAAACTCAAACAGAAGATACGAACTGGATAAAAATACCAGACTGTAGGTCACAAGCAGGGAGATCCAAAACCGATTACCGAAGGCACTGGTCGTCAGTATAGAAACCGTACATTTGGCTCCTGCCATGATCACTGGAAAAATCAACGGAAACAGGATCACGGTTAACAAGCTCTCACCGCCTGCACGGGCCGACATCGTGGCCAATATAACACCGACTGCACAAAACCCGATTGTTCCCATTGCTAAGACCGCAATTAGCTTCAGGAGAGAGAGCCAGGAGACCTGGTCTAAGGCCTCTAGGAAAAGTAGAGCAACGGGAGTTATCGCTACCTGAATAAGGGTTAGCCAAATGACATTACTAACCACCTTAGACAGGTAAATTAAACTTGGATCCGTACCGGTTAGCCGAACCGCGTCCAATCCACCGTATGCCCTATCAATTTCGATGGATCGGGTCAAGGTAATGATGCCTGCAAAGGAGAAGGCTGTCCACAGCACGCTGGCTGTCAAACGTCCTTGGTCCTCTGCAGGAAGTGGCGTTGGTCCAAAAGCAAAATTAAAAACCAGCACGACCAACAAACTGAAGATAAACACTAACACCAGAACATTTTTGGACCGAAGGTTCAGGGAAAGATCTTTGCGGACAAGCCAAAGTGCTTGGTGGAAAGCGATCATAGAGGTTTGGAAAACTGCTACACCATAAACCATAACATACCAGCTGTCATCGATTCAAATTAGAAAAAATTTTGGTGCTAATTATTGACTTCTCAAGAGGGTTGCGTTGGTTAATCGGGATTAGATCTAGACCAGAACACCCTTCACTAGTGGCATTAACCATCGGTCCATGCAAAAACAGTACCAGCGGATTGGTTCCTTATTAGCAATCAGTGTATGATGCATTCCCAGTGCGTATCCGATTAGGTCACCAACCGTAACAGAAAACATCCGGCCATCCTGTTCAACATAGCCGGAACCTTGATGAATATACCAAAATTCTTCATGTTCTTCATGAACATGATCAGCCGCACGAGTTCCGGGGTCATTGCTATTCTGAGCCCAATGATCTAAAGTTGAATCCGGACGTGCATGAGGATATCTGTAACATGTGTTGCCCTCTTGTGGTGGTAGTTTTTCTCCTTCGATCAACATTGGCCGACCTTGAATCTCGTCTCCATGAGGTTCTCCGATACCATTCCGCAAGGCTTCAGCGGATATTTGCTAGACAGATGCATGGAAGACGAGGTCGAACCACTCAACAGGCGATTGGTCCGCAACCAGGGAGTGTAGAATATTGGGCGGAATAATAATTAGGCTTCGCGGCTGAACAAGAAAAGTTTCAGAACCAAGTTGCACCGTGCCTGTACCACTGATGATGACCTAGAAGGATTCAACTGATGGATGGCTCAGATCAGAGGTGTCACAACCAGGATTTAGTGACCGTTGATTAAAGTGATTAAGTGTACGGCAATCTTGATTTTCAGTTGGATAAACAAGAACTTCTCCATCAGACAAAGGATGAGGAGACGAAAGATCTGCATAACGAATGTGCATTTTATATCTCCATTTAGGTCACGAAAGTTCTCAAAGCATCTCTATACCGGGTTTAAACACAAAATTGGTCGCACCTAATAATTTTCTTAAATAGAACATTAAGCCGTATATTGACACTAAGTATTGGCGTCAAGGAAATCTGTTCTCAAATCCTAGCTGTTATGGTTGGAGAACATGCTAATGAGGGAAGGATCCGACAGTAGATTCAGAACCAAGGCAAAGAAGGTAATTAGCAACAGTTGCATCAGAAAAAAATAAGCGAGATGCAACTCAGGTTATTCTAAGCCTTAGATACCTCGCGGTTCTGGGGTGGGGTAGTTCATTTGACGACTGGAAAGCTTTTATAGTGTTATTATTTTATGCCAACAAGAATGATAAGTTACGGCCGGATTACGGTGACAATTTACCCAACTATCCCAATCCATTTAATCCTGAAGCATGGATACCTTTTGAATTAGGCTAGGACTGCTGTAATTTACCTGGTGGAGCGGATATACATAGCGTACATTCAAGCGAAATTAAACCTCTTGCTTGCTTCGTTGCAAAAGAGTAAAGGTAATTGCCAATAAGGGAAGGATAACGAAGGCCGATTGCCAGAATTTCAGTTCAGTGCCAATCAAACAGGGGAAGAAAGTAATCGCACCAACCATCGATCCTTTTAAGGCGGCGTATCCATTTTTTTCGCTCGGATGCAAGTAAAGGGGGAGACGTGAAATAAAGGTAGCAACAGCGGCAATACCGACCCAACAAACGTAGTGCCAACCGGCATCGGCCAGTAAGTCTTCTGTCCAGACCGGCAAAATAGCAACCATAAAAGCAGCTGTAGTTGCAGTAGCAGAGACAATCAGCGCCGGGCCAACACCAATTTGTAGGGGCGTGGTCAAAATTCCAACTTCCCGATCTCGCTCGAGATCTTTGAAAGTAGTGGTGATATGCGTGCCAAAATCGTATAGAGCAATGGCCACGAAGACATACCAAACTTTGACGGGTACCCGGTCTGCCACGACCAAGGCACCAAATACACTCAGCAGGCCAATACCGACGGGTAAACTGATACTTCCCCAGATCCCACGCTCTTTTAGAATCGCGTTGTAGGCATGGGAAATTATCACTAAACCGATTACCAGCAGTCCCGCCTTTAGGCTCATCAAAAATCCCGCAATCAAACACAGAATGTAACTGACACTAGCTATAGTCAGGACCTGTTTGGCCGGTAAACGATTCGAAGGAATAGGACGATGGGGGTTGGCGATTGCATCTTGGTGTCGATGAAAGTAGTCATTTTTCATCATCCCGGCGAAATAGCCAATAGTGGCAATAGCCAAGGATACACTAACGCGCCAGGTGAATTTCCCCTCTGAGGCGATCAGAGCTCCCGGTAGAGTGGCCGCAATCGGAATAGCGAAAAGCGGATAGCGGATGATTTCGAGAAGGGCATGAAGGTGGTGCATGATACCGCTACTACATTTTCAGCACCCGTTATCATAGCATGTAGCGTACCAGATTTCAGCCTAATTTCCAGCGTTGTATTGCCCTAAACTGTGCAGAGGTAATTGAATCGAGCGATTGTGGGCATCTCCAGCCATGTTTCTTGTCATTTAGACATTGTTTCTGATTGAGATTTTGGTTACAATCTGATTCTAGGGTAATCCGTCAACCCGGCGAATCTATCCTCTCAATACTTATCCGTACTGAGAATCTGTCAGATAGATCTATGATATAATCAACCTATCCGTCAGAACGATCATTCAACATATAAATGTCAGATCTAACAGTCTACTAAATCCTCCGCCTGAAATCTATCAAGGAAGGGAATTAACCATGAATCAACCGGTTCGACAAACCGCAACATCCACTCAAGCTTGGGATAAGGCCCAACAAATTATTCCGGGTGGCGTCAATAGTCCAGTTCGAGCCTTTCGGTCGGTGGGTGGGAGTCCACCTTTTATTTCAAGTGCTCGAGGTTCACGAGTTAACGATATTGACGGAAATAGCTATATCGACTATGTTGGCTCCTGGGGACCGATGATTCTAGGGCACGCTACCCCTGAGGTGATAGCCGCTTTGCAATCCGCCATGCAAAATGGAACCAGCTATGGCGCACCAACCGAGTTGGAAATCGAGTTGGCAGATCTAGTTATTGAGGCTGTCCCATCTATAGAAATGGTTCGGATGGTCAATTCGGGAACTGAGGCCACCATGAGTGCTATCCGTTTGGCGCGCGGCTATACCAAAAGAGAGAAGATTATCAAAGTTGAAGGTTGTTATCACGGTCATGCCGATTATCTCCTTGCTAAAGCCGGGTCTGGGATTACCACCTTTGGCCTATCAGACAGTGCGGGGGTTCCGGAAGATTTTGCTCGACTGACGCTGACAATCCCATTTAATGATGCTGAAGCGGCGAGAAGAACCATCGTAGCCAACGCCCATCAGGTGGCCTGCTTGATTCTGGAACCGATCGCTGGAAACATGGGGGTGATTCCACCACAGGACGGTTATCTGGAACAGTTGAAGGAGATAGCGGCTGAGCATGGAGTAGTGCTAATTTTTGATGAGGTGATGACAGGGTTTAGAGTCGCCCACGGTGGGGCTCAGGAATTATACGGTGTAACCCCGGACATAACCTGTTTGGGCAAAATCATCGGTGGAGGTTTGCCTGTTGGCGCTTACGGTGGTCGCCGAGAGATTATGTCGTGTGTTGCTCCTGTGGGAGAGGTCTATCAAGCGGGCACCTTGTCGGGTAACCCGCTGGCCATGTCGGCCGGGATTACCACCCTAAACACACTTAAGGATTCAACCGTCTACCAACAGTTAGAAGCGACGTCAGCAGCATTGGCTGAGGGACTTCAGGCGATAACTCAAAAGTACCAGATTCCATGCTACCATAATCGCGTTGGCTCAATGCTGAGTTGCTTTTTTACCGATCAAACCGTAACCGATTTTGCAACAGCCAAGACGTCGGACACAGAGCTATTTGCCGGTTACTTCTGGGGCTTATTAAACCAAGGCATCTATATCGCTCCCTCCCAATTTGAAGCTGCATTTGTTTCCACCGCCCATTCTGAAACGGATATTGATACGACGATCAATGCTGCGGATCGCGTATTGTCAGCCCTTTAAGTGGCGGCAGTTGATCCTACCGATGTATATACATCGGTCTATTTACCATGTCATTTGGACTGAATTTCTAATTTATTTTTGTCTTTTCAGTCCAATGGCCTTCGCTGGTTTCCCTACTCAAACGCAAACTATCGGTAAAGGGGAAACCGGTATTGCCATTTTTGAGGATGCCAACAGTCTCAAAAATCCAGCTAGTTTAGCAGAACTTGGGCAATACCATCTTGGATTTGAACGATCTCCCTCTCACCTATTTCAAACGCTGGAGACCAATCATCTCAGCACCTCTTTTCCACTTTCCGATAAATTGGCTGTCGGGCTTAGCTGGAGCCAGATCGGGTTAGACGATAGTGAGCTACTAGTTTCAAAAAACCTATTTTGCTTTTCTTATAGCTACCTGCTTTTAGGTTGGCTTTCAGTTGGCGCTAACCTGAAGTACCTAATGAGTAGCTCCAGTCTGGATGGTATGTTGCGGGGTTCTGAAATCGGCTGGGGAGCGGATGTCGGTGTCTTGGTTCATCTTCGTAATTTTGACTTTCCCCTCTGGCCGAAAAGAGGATTGTTTGGTAGTGTCCAGTCTAAAAACCGATCACAGTGGCAATCGAAGCCGAGTTGGACATTCGGCTTAGTCATGCAGGATCTGGTCGATTTAGGGATGAAACCCGGACTCAATAGTGGAACTTGGATCCGTCACGATACGGGCGTGGTCGAGAAATATCAGCCGACTCAACTATTGTTTGGTATTAGTTGTCGCCCCTCGTCTAAGTGGCAATTGAGTGCTGATCTCTCGGATCAATTGAATTTTGGGCTGGAGTTTCGCCCCTACCAAGGGCTATCCATCCGCACCGGGCTCTATCGGCCAATTGGAGTTGAAGTACCACTCCGGTCAACCATAACCTTGGGGGCCAGCATCAAATACAAAACTTTAGGTTTTGATGTCGCCTATGTCTCACCACCAACCCTACCCGATACCACCTATGCTCGATTTTCGCTGAATCTCGACCGGCGTACACTGCCAGTTCGGATTGAGCAGGTTCGGTTAGAGAACCTGTATCCAGTACATTACAACTTCTATACACAGCCGAATCGGGAGGCAAAAACAGAGATCCTCCAGAATCCAAACACACCAACAATGCTGACAGATGCAGATCTAAGTCGCTACTATCCGCTGGCGCCACAAGACACCATCGGGCGAGTTTGGCTAAAAAATGAGAGCCAAAAATCGATCGCAGTTCGGATCGAACTGTACATCGCCGATTTAGTGGACAAGAATGGCACAGAAGTTGCTGGTGAGGTTGTGTTGCCGCCGATGAAACGGGTCTCGGTTCCGTTACAGCAAATGGTGTTGGCCCGTGAGGCAATCTATCTGCGACAAATGCAGACTGCGGAGGCCAAAGTCAAAGTCACTCAGGTTGGTGGTACTGCCCATCGGCTCAAATCGACGCAATTGGTATTTTACGGTAACCACTCGACAAGGTTGGATGACATTGCTAAGCTAGGATCATTCATCTCATTTGATGACCCGGCAGTTCGGAGTTTTATCCAGCAAGTAAGACGGGATTTTGGGTCGGAAATCGAATCGGCTGATTTACCGGCAGATCTATCGTTGGCAGTAGCTCTTTTCGAGGCCTTGTATGGTTTAGCCTATACATCAGATCCAAATATCCCGTTTGAAAGCGGAACGGTGGACGAGATTACCTATCCGCATGAAATGTTAACGCGATTGTCAGCAAAAAATGCTGATGTGGAGGCTTTGACCAGTACTTCCGATGGAACTGATACTGTTTTTGGCGACTGTGACGATAGCACTGCCCTCTATTGCGCCTTGCTGGAATCAGCGGGTATCAAGACTGCTCTGATTCAGCTACCGAATCATGTGTTGATGGCGTTTCAAGTTGGCAATATATCCATCGATTTTGCACAAATGATGAATCTACCAGATATCTATCTACCGATTAACGGTCAGGTTTGGATTCCAATTGAAACCACGCAAGTCAAGTCTGGATTTATAACCGCCTGGGAAAGTGCATTGGAACAACTACAACGGATGGAAGTCACCAACTCGGTGACAGTAGAAGAGGCCTGGCGTAAATACGGTGCTAACGCACTGCATCATGCAGAAATGTCTTTTCAACTCGACACAACCACGATTCACAACCGTATCCGAACAGATTTCACCCATCAATTAATTGATCACTTTAGCAGATTGCAGGTAAAGTGAGGAGTCGCTTCGACTAAAGCGGAGAAAAAATGATAAAGTCCAACTCTCTTAAACATTGCACCACAATTGCCCGGTGGATATGTCTGCTCTTAATGGCTTTCCAAGTTGAGGCCGCCCACCGTATCCTGTTCACCTTCGGTAAAGTTGAGGTTCTCAGAACCAACAACCAGGGTGGAAACCAAGTTTGGACCTTTCTGACCAAAAAGGAATTGGTAAATGATAATGATCTGATTCGGATTCCCCCAAGAGGGCTGCTCCGCCTAAAGCGGAACGATCAGGAATTGCTTCCGACGTTACCTGGTGGACAGGAAAACAAGGTTTCCAATTTGATTCAAGCAGGACTGGCCCGTAAAAAACAGGGTCGATATGTCAATCAAAATTTGAATGAACAACCCGCTATCGACATTTTACCGTTGGAAAGCAAATCCACCGAGGTCAGATCTAAGAGCCAACCAATGTCTGCGAATATGTATCGACGGATTAGCAATGCTGAATTGGTGCAATTTCGCCGTCAGTTGGATACTTTATCCGACCATATTGTGGCCCAGTTTCCGGCTCCAAAAGTCGACAACCAGACTAACAGCTATCCTTCCACCAACATCTACCTGGCACAGATCTTATACCCATTTTGTACTCAAATACCCCTGAAGTCCCAACCGGCTAGCGTGGAAACTGTAACTTCGGCAGACCAAAAGTTATGTCTGCTTTACGCACAGTTGCTCCACCACTTTAAGATTCCGACGGACTTGGCTCTCGATAAAAGTGGGGATCTACTGGTACTGTTTGATAGTGGCATAATCACTTCAGAAGCGGAAAGACTTTCAGCTAACACAAGCCTCACCCGACTACCGGATTCTGTTACCTCCACTTTGGTTTCACGTCCAGGCAATGATGGGACTAAAGGAGATCAAGGCGAAACTGATCAGCTAAAAGTGTCAGAGGGAAATCAAATTTGGTTGGCAATCCGGTTTTCGCCTAAGTGGAACTTTACCACTGCCTGGTACACTGCTTCCGAAGCGAATGGTAATCGCTGATCCGGCAGATCGACCGATGCAGGTCCATCTCAAGAGATGGGCTTATCTTCAACTGATTTGTCTATCACCATTTCTATTCTTTTTTCTCCTTCGCAATTTTGATCTGTTTCACTTGATCGAGTTAAAGACGCTCGATACCCGACTGAGACTAATCGTACCAAAACAAGTAAAGCCACAACTTCGACTGATTACCATCGATGATCAGAGTCAGTCAGAGAAGGGAATTGGCCCATTACCTTGGGATGCCTATATTTACGACTCGCTAGTTAGCCTTCTACATGAAGCAACAGCGGTTGGCCTGATCATGCGGTTCAACCGAGAATGGGAAGCGGAAGGTGAATGTGATCTATTTCCCGCCGAAAATCTATTTGTAATTCAAACTTATATCAGTCAAAATCCATCATCTAGCAGACTGCCGGTGGTTCAAGAATGGACCCAACTTCCGTCTGCTTTTTCTCGCTTAACCTCGACTGTGTCTTCCAGTTTCAGTCGTTTTCATTCTGGATCGGCTGATGGAATTTACCGGTCAGCACAACTGGTTGTTACAGAAGAGAAATCATCCATCTACCACTATTCACTGGAAGTACAAATGCTTTGCCGTATGCTGGGGTTGACACCAGAACAGATCGCACTTAAGCATAGTTTCTGGAGCGGATATTTTTTAGAGTTTTCGTCACCGGAGCCTGATAAACATAGCCGTGTGATAAAGGTCCCGATTGACCAGCGAGGCCGATGTTTTTCCCCTTACTTGGGTGAACATCACCAGTATCCGTCTAACAGTTTTATTGAGGTTTTAGAGGCTTCGGATCTACCTGATTTCGATGACAAAATTGTGCTGGTCGGCGTTACCTCTGCCAACCAGCCAAAGGCACAAACGGCCGTGGGAACTCTTTCTGCTTTGGGATTACGTGCTAATCTAGTAAATGCGCTTCTATCTCAACGATACGTTTGGCATCCTACACTAATAGCAACTGCAGTTTATTTTTTGTTTTTAGCGCTAGCCCTGTTCGCCATTGCAGGACTCGCTTACCATCGTGATCAACAGCGCCTATTTTTGCTTGGCACGCTCGGATTGCTGGGAGGCCATTTGGTGATTTCCTTCTCAATTTTTGTCGCTTTCAAGATCTGGATTAATATAACCGCCACTTCGCTGGCGATTTTATCGACAGGGCTAATGACTGGTTTTCTCCTCGATCACTTACGGTTACACGCTACACTGGCTCAACTACAAGCCACACAAAAACAACTCATTCGATCAGAAAAAGAGGCGGCCTTTGGTATCATGGCGGCACGAGTAAGACACGAACTTCGCAACGTGCTAAATCTCGTCCGGGCACCGGTTGAAATGGTTCGCAATAATTTCCGTAAAGGTGACCCCCTAAACCTTCAAAAGGAGCCGAACTTAATCATTGCTGAGATGGAGTCAGCGATCGACGCCATCACTAAACTGGATCAGATGATCGATAGAGATCTTAGCTTTTTCCAGGACCGGCAACTCAATCTGAAACGCGGTTCAATCGAACCCGTGATCAAGGCGGCAATCGAATCGATACGTCCCTTGAGTCTAGCCAATGGAGTCGAGATTGTGCAAAAACTTTTAAGTGCCGGCCCTGATCTACCTGCCATTGCGATAGACGAAGATCAGATGCAACTGGTCTTTATTAATTTGATCCGAAATGCCTGCCAGGCCATGCCTACCGGTGGCATCATAACCATCTTAGTCTTTATTGAAGCCTACCATACCAACCGGTCGTTGGTTCAATCCTTCACACAAGTCGATGTCGATAGACTCGTTATCTCAATCAAAGATACCGGGATCGGGATTCCCACCGAAGAACAAAGCCAGATTTTTGACGCCTTTTACACCACCAAACCCAAGGGGTTAGGGCTCGGTTTGCTGAACGTGAAAAATGTGATCGAGTCACACGGCGGTCAGATTGTCGTTGACAGCCAGATTGGGAGGGGAACTGAGTTTACAATCAGGATTCCACTCACACAACCACTTTGAAATGTCAGACCAACGATTCGCTGCCCGCATTTTGATTGTTGATGACGAGGAGATGACGTGTCAGTATATCGCCCGCCATCTGCAACTGGAGGAAAGGCTGGATGTGACTTGCGATTTCGCTCACAATGCAGAAACCGCAGTGACGCAACTCGAAACTAATCCTGCCTACGACCTGCTCTTTGTCGATCTCTGGATGCCAAATACCGATGGTGTATTGGACAAAGAGGCGGGTATCAAAGTGCTGAAACACGCTTTTAATCTGAGACAGTCCGGGAAAGGGGCGACATCGCCAGATGCCATCACCATCACAGCTAACAGTTCTGTTCAAACAGCTTTAGAAACCACCGGGTTAGGCGTCTACGACTATATTAGTAAGCCTATAGACTTCGCTCATTTGATGGAATTGACGCATCAAGTCTTATCTGAGCGTGCCGGGTGTGATAAAGATTCCATGCCCCAAACAACAGTCATCGGCAATGAGATCATCGGTCAAAGTCAGGATATGATTGAAGTTATGAAGAAGGTCGGACGGATTGCCAACTCCGAATCCGACGTCTTGATTTACGGTGAAACTGGAACAGGTAAAGATCTTATCGCTCAGGCCATCCACCGGTACAGCCCTCGCTGTCATGGGTCGTTCATTATCGTCAATTGCAGTGCCATCCCAGCTGAAATGCTGGAATCTGAACTGTTCGGAATCGGCAGGCGAGTGGCCACCTCGGTCGACCAACGGCAAGGAAAGTTTGAGCAGGCTAACGGTGGTAGTATCTTTTTAGACGAGATTGGTGATCTCAGTTTGGAAATGCAACCCAAACTGTTGCGGGTACTGGACTATAAAGAGATACAAGGAGTGGGGCAAGAAACGCGACAGGTCGATGTGCGTGTAATCGCTGCTACCAATCGCAACCTGGCACAGGCCGTTGAAGAAGGACAATTTAGACAGGATCTCTTTTATCGACTCAACTTCATGATTGAGTTGCCCCCACTTAGAGATAGACCAACTGATATCCTACTGCTAGCTGAACATTTCTTGAAAAAATATGCCTCCAGCCAGCGCAATTCAGCCAAAAATCTAGCGTTCTCCGCTCAGGTGATTGAACGACTTGAGAACAACGATTGGGTTGGAAATGTCCGTGAGTTAGAGAAGGTGATTGAGTACGCGATAGTGACTTGTCAGGGCAGCCAGATTACAGTTGATGATTTGCCGTCCTGGTTACTAAATAAAGCTTCCTATACCGAGATACCATCGGTGATTGGTGGCTTAGGCCAACAATTAGCCACCATCCTACAACAGGATGGTATCCAGTCTGCAACCGAAGACTTCGAGCGATTATTTCTGCAGCATAAGTTGGCAGAAAACAATTGGAACATCCGGGCCACGGCCAAACAGATCGGTATCCAACGACAATCTTTGCATCGCAAGATAAATCGGTTGGGCCTCACACCTGACACCCAGGAGTGACACTGTCACCCATAAGTGTCCCTTAGGCTAACGACTCCGTTCCGGCGGGAGCGAGAAATATTTCGCCCCAGCGGATGCTCCTTGGTCCCAACCCTTCGACATGTCGCAACCAAGCTTCGACGGAACTTCCGCACATACAACCTGTCCTCGACTTAAATTGGTCTGCTTGTTACGGACAAGGAATCAGTTCTTGCTGTGATGAAGTATTCGCTTATAGTTTCGGCCCTTACCTACGTTGAAGAGAGAAAAGGAAAGTTTGAAAACAGCTCAACCTTCCTCGTTTTACGCCTCCAACTTCACTCTTTCCTTTTGCTTGGCATATTATCTGCACCTACACACTATATGGCAGGCGTCTACCCCCCTCAGACTTTTGTGGAATTCGCAGATCTAGTGGACACTTCTGACAGCAATCCACTAGCTGATGAGCCCGATGATATCGGTGATTTACCGTTTCTATCAGCACCGACAGATCTCTACTCATTTTCTCTGGATCGCGCTGAAGCTATCGCTGATCCCGCTGACACTTCCAGATCTAGCAACTATATCGGCACAAGCAATGGGATTTTGGACATCTATTTTTATCAGGTTGGTCAATATTCGATGCTGTCACCCGGCGAGGAGCTAAAGCTGTTTAAGCAGATCGACAACGACAGCCAACAAGTTGAGGACTATCAAGCCTCCTGCCAGACCAGTCCCGGTTTTGTTGACCTCTTCTCCAGCCTGATCTCACACCTGCAAGACAAAATAGCACAGACCAAAGAACGGATCGTTAAGGCTAACCTTCGCCTCTCTATTTATATCGCCAAAAAGTATCAAGGGCGAGGTCTGGATCTAGTCGACCTGATTCAAGAAGCTAACATAGGTCTGATCAGAGCCGTAGATAAGTTTGATTGGCAACGGGGTGTTAGGTTTGGTGCTTACGCTTCATGGTGGATTCAACAGGTAATTGGTCTAGGTCTGGTCAATACAGGTCGAACCGTTCGCCTACCTGCTCACGTTGTCAATACGTTGCAGAAAATCAACAAAGCCAAGCACCGCTTGGAACAGCAAGGGTATCAATCACCAACAGCTGACCAGATCGCAGAAGTCGTAGATCTACCATTAGAAAAGGTGCAGACTTTGTGTCAGGTCAGCTTAGCCTCTATCGATAATTCCCCAACTCATGTTGAGAACAACGATACCAATCGTACTTGTTTGGTTGACCAGATCGCAGATGAATCGACAGCCACTCCACTTCAACGACTGGAGCAGGCAGATCTGGTTCAGCACCTACAACAGGCGCTGGAAACGCTCCCGCTACGTGAGCGGCAAATTCTACAACTGCGCTACGGCCTCAACGACGATCTTACCCATAGCTTGCAAGAGGTAGGCGACCAATTTGGGATTTCCAGAGAACGGGTTCGCCAGATCGAGAAGCGGGCTCTGCGTAGATTACAAGAGCATTACCCCCTACAAGCCTAACCGGTCTTTTTAAGCACAGTCCGGCAACCACCGTTTCATCCGGAGAAAATTAGGATTAAAAGACCGCAAAGAAGAACCAAAACGGTCGGATCTGTCCAGATCCTCCAACCCAATGCCGCCAGCATCGACGTCGGTGCTACTGAAATCTATCTGGCTCTGCCCGAAGATGACCACTCGAGGCTTGTTCAAAGTTTCAGTATCTTTATCCAAGACCTTCATTCAGAGGCTAGGTGGTTGCCAAAATTAGAATATGGGCCATCAGTTAGAAGAAAAGAGCCATAAGTTCAGGAACCGCAGACACGCCAGTCTTCTCATATGGTCTAGGGAGAAGCCAAACATACCATCTAGCCGCGCTATGGGGCGGTTGTACACGAATTGCCGTGTGCCATTCGTACTAGTGGAATGAACTGTACTCGCGACGTCGTACGGGGACACCCCCGCGTGGTGCAGAGGGCCGGACAGATTGATCCCCTCCACAGACTGGGACCGGTCAGAGATCTGGTACGCGACCGGCAAAGACGGCTTCGTCTGGGAAGAGCAAGGTGTTGCCGTACCTCGCCTCTCCAGATGGCCCTTGGACGCCGACTAACAAGATTGTCGTGCCGAACGGCCCCGAAGGAGCGTGGGATCAGTTTTCCATTCATGACCAGTGTCCGCCGAGCTACAAAGGCAGGATCTATCTCTACTACAAATCCGAGGCTAACGGGAAACCGGAGCCAATCCGTTTCCAAGGAGTGGCTATGGCCGACGATCCGCTGGAGCCGTTTGAAAAATGTCCCCTCAACCCGGTTCTGAATTCTGGACATGAAACCGGTTTATTATCTTTCAAGAGTAGGATTGCCGCGCTGGCGATTCGGCACGGGAACGAGCACAACACTATCCAGTTCGCGCGGGATGGAATCAACTTTGAGGTGGCGTTCAGTGTAAGCCTGATGCCTTTACGGACACTGGCGATGGGCGCGGGATCACATGGGAGCTCTGCCACTTAATACAGAGTTATAGCACCAAAGAGACGAAACACAGCATCCTGGCGCGTTTCGACTGTGAGCTGAGCCGGGATTATCATAACCCCTGAATGAAGGAAACGGAGCAATTGGTGGCCGTCGGAGTTCTACTTCTTCGGCAGCTTGGGTGAGGGCGCTCGCAGAAAGCGGGAACGGATAGCGAGGGAAGATCTAACCAGAGAGCGACAGCTCTGAAAACTCAAAACTCACCGAGACTTACCAACATTGGCTTTGGTCCATTCGGGAGATCGATGAGAAAGAGTGGCACACAGAACGAATCCAAGCAGAAACGAAATCAAACCGCGGAGAAAAAAGTGGATTGCTGTAACCGCAAAACCCGGGTTATAAAAAGTTTTTTTCCGAATCTCTAGGGATGGTTGAGCGATACACTTTGGAGGGCTGGGCTTGGTAGTGATGAATCTGATACCACCAGCACCTATTCAGGTCTAGGAGTTCTTTAATAAATATCAGTCAAGTATTTGAGCAAGATGGAACCCATGACAGAAGATAGACCATACCTGTTATTAACGCCTGGACCACTGACCACTACCCGCTCGGTAAAAGAGGCCATGTTGGTCGATCTCTCCACTTGGGACCAGGATTACAACGATGTCGTACAGCAGGTACGTTCCCGTATTGTTCGACTGGCAACCTCTACCAACGCATATACCAGTGTCTTGATACAGGGGAGCGGCACTTTCGCTGTCGAAGCGACTATCGGATCTGTAGTTCCTGCGGAAGGGAGATTACTGGTTGTCAGTAACGGTGCATACAGCAAGCGAATCTGCTTGATCGCCGACAGGCTCAACATACCATTTATCGAGATGACATGTAGTGAAACGGCGTACCCCGACCCGCAGCAACTCGATCAAATACTATCGACGGATTTATCTATTACCCATGTTGCGATGGTTCATTGTGAAACCACAACCGGTATCCTGAACCCGATCAGAGAACTAGGGCAAATTGTCAAAAAGTATAACCGGGTGTTAATTTTGGATGCTATGTCCAGTTTTGGTGGCATTCCGTTCATGGTGGACGAAATTGGCGTTGATTATCTTATCTCTTCGGCCAACAAATGCATTCAGGGCGTGCCCGGTTTTGGGTTTGTCATCTGCCACCGGGAGACCTTTGAGAAGACGCGGGGATATGCGCGATCCTTGAGCCTGGATCTCTACGATCAATGGCAGACGATGGAGGCGTATAATGGCAAGTGGCGTTATACATCGCCAACGCATACGCTGTTAGCCTTTCACCAGGCTTTAGAAGAATTGGCCGATGAGGGAGGTGTTCAGCCCAGATACCAACGGTATTCAGCTTGTCAGAAAGCCCTGGTGAAAGGTATGCGCTCGCTCAGCTTTACCCCTCTGCTTAACGATGATTTCCACTCGCCTATCATTACGGCTTTCTTCTTTCCGCAAGAATCGTGGTTCGATTTTTCAATCTTCTACCAACTGCTTAAACAAAGACTGTTTGTCATTTACCCAGGCAAGGTTTCTGACCACGACACTTTTCGGATCGGCACCATCGGTGATCTGAATCTCGATGATATAGATCGATTGATCGGTGCCGTGCAGGAAACAGTCCTGATAATGAAAGCCGATCCGTAACAAAATCCCACCATTTTTGTGATATTAAACAGACTTGTGGTATGATACGGAACAGTAAACCAAGCAGGTAATTAACCTGAGTTTGGTTAATCACCATAATTAATGGAGGCGAATATGTATCGATCTAGCGCCTACTATTGTCGGACTTTATCTTTGACTGTTTTTGTAATTTGTACGGTAACAACTTTCTTTGCTGATGCTGCACCAACCATCATCCCCTACGGGAAAATGACAATCGACGGCAAACTGGAGGCTGATCTGGCCGCTAAAGCCGCCAGGTTTGATCTTTCCCTGGTTTGTATTGCCGGCACAATCAAGGATGATTATTTCTCCACCTACATGTCCTACGATGAGGACTATTTCTATTTTGCCTGCACGGCTAAAGATAACAGCATTTCCTGTAAGGATGCTGTCTCCAGAGATTTCAAGGATTCCGACTACATTCGCTTCTACATTAACGTGGAAGGCGATTATAAGAAACGACAGCAACTGGACGGGAAAGGCGATTGGGCCTTCATCTTTACCCCCCAGAACTCAAAAGGCAAGTGGGAACCGATGGTCAAAGAGTGCAAGTATAACGGTCCCGGTCACGGCGACTTGGAAGGGGACAAGATTACTAACAAACGGAAAAGTGGTCCTATTGACGGTGGATGGTATGTTGAAACCGCCATTCCTTTGGCCCTTTTTGAAAAGAAACTGAAAGATTTGGAGCAGGCTAACCTAGGTGTTTATTTTATTGGTGGTGACACCGATAAAGGCGGTGTTCGTTCAGGGGAGGTAAGAGTACCCGCTGACGGCGCCGGTGGCTACTGGGAATCTCCATCTTACTGGCAACCGGCTAAACTAGGTCCATTCGCAGTCGATCCGGTAGATAAAATAGCCACCATTTGGGGAGAAATCAAGCAATTATAATCCCTATATGCGACGGGATGGTAAAGAATAAACTGTTACCTCCACAGATCCAATTTGTCAACTCCAGAGGCCTTGTAACAAAATCTGTCATCCCCGAGGTGTAGGGTGTCATGGATGTGTGTTCTTGGTAGGGGCCGAACACTCGATCAGCTCAGCCGCCAGTTCATCGTTGCCATAGGTGACCTGGGTGCGGTAAAGCTTCAGCTGGCTGCCATCAGAAGTTAGTTCCAACAGCTTGAAGCGCACCGATGCCTGCCAGCTACAACCGTTAATCTGGAATGTCGCCATCGCCCAAGCTGGTGCTGGCCACTAGGCCGTTCCCGTTTTGGCTGCGACAGGTCGCGATTCCATCGTCGCCGGCGCCCCGGCTGCCCACCGCTAGACGATGAAAAACCTTGGCCTGACCGTCCAACGAGTCGATAGCGTGAAATCGGTGGCTAGAAGTGGACTGTGCCTTTCAGGTAGATTGGCCCAGCCATACAACATCGAAGCGTTTGAAATACCTATTCCCCAAAGCAATATCGATGGTTACCTGGAGATTCAGCGTGGTTGTGAAATGCCCATTACGATCCATTTCGGGAATCCTGACCCTGTTAAGGCAATTAAGGCTGGCATGAACGACTCGTTCATCATCGTCTATCCCGACTCACGAGCCGCCAACGTCAAACGTGAAGCGACGATTGCGGAGTCTGCGCATTCATCTCTGTGGATCCAGATAACGACAACGTATTTGATGCACCTTGCTGCAACGATGACCAACGCCACTATGTCGTCGATTACGTTAAACTGCCTGAGAGCGTTTGATATCATCAAGCCGGCAATCCAAATAGAACACGGCTACGCTACCGTGCCGGATAAACCAGGATTGGGCATCGAGCTTGACGAAGATGCTCTCGAAAACTGCCGGGTGTAAATCAGAGGACAAGCAAAATACGGAGACCGTGCCCCATTGACGCGGTTTCTTGAGTCCTCTGGTTCAAGAGTTTACTGAGTTCACGAACTGCCGGACACAGCGTTCCCTTTGGCGCAAGTATCAACCATCCATATTCTGGCCTATATAACAGGAATTTATGGCGGGTAGGATCCAGAACAGAAAGGTGATGAGAATGAAAGCAGTTTAGGCCGGAGCCCACCTCCAGAAGGGAAACTGCGAGAGATAACGAAAGACGTTATCTCGATAGCGCTGGTTTGCTAGAATGTTTTTTTAGGTTCATGGATTAAGCGGCATAAGCTATTGAGCCTTATATTTAAGTATAAGTGATGGAACAGTCGTAAATTTAATTCTAAGGAGATTTTGATATGGTAGAAAACAGCGATATCCAGGTGATTGCCTGGTCAGAATTCACAGAACCCGGATCTGTTTATCCGACAGGGATACACGGTTGTTTGGCCCAGCATCTCAACAATTGTCAGGGAATTACTGTCAGCGTTTCAGGTCTGGAAGATCCTGATCAGGGTGTGAGTGAAGAACAGCTTGAAGCGGCAGATGTATTAATCTGGTTTGGCCATATCAAACATGGAGATGTAACGGACGAAAGTGTGGAACGAACCGTCAAACAGGTCAAGGAAAAAGGGCTAGGTTTTCTAGGACTACATTCAACCCACTTTGCCCGCCCATTTAAGGCATTGATGGAAACCGAATGTTCTTTTCGGGCCTACGTTGAAAATGGAACCAAAGGGGATATTAAGGTCGCAGCTCCAGATCATCCGATTGCCAAAGGTGTCAGTGATTTTACGATTCCGCAAGTGGAATGGTATGGTGAACCCTATGCTGTTCCTAAAGCAGAAACCGTGGTTCTGGCCGGGATATACGACGACTATACGGAGCTAACTCGGGATGGTCTGGCATGGACAGTGGGAAATGGGCGTGTATTTTATTTTCGTCCAGGTCACGAAACCTTCCCAATTTATCATATGCCAGAAGTCAAGAAGATCATTGAAAACGGCGTACGCTGGTTGGCGAAGACAACGTGAGAAAAATAGGAATTAGTTATTCCCACCTAATTGCCAAAAGGCATGGTTCGTGAAGTAATCAATCTGTTTGGGGCAATTGCTGGATTTTCGCCGGCAACTCCCCAGGATAAGATAAGGGATCGCTATTGAAGCGCTATACAGCAAATACTCGGCTCGGTCAGCAGATATGTCTGATGTCGAACGTTCAGCCTTATTTCACGTGCTGTCCAAGCTTATAAAATTGAAAACAAATCGGATGACAATGCTAAGGGAACAAGATATCTGAGATTGGCACAAAGCTCTGTCTTCAGTTTTGAAAACCCAGTAGTTGATTGTCACTTCACCGCCAAGCTCACGAGTATAGTCAACAAAAATTTGGTAACGGTAACTGCCAACGTCTTTTGAACTATGCTGAATAGGTAATAACTAATCGATGACGAATGAAGATCATCCATAACTATGCACTGTGAATAACCAGCAAATAGATGGGGCAACATTCCAGCTATACAGGAAGCGACAATGAAACTACGAGATGCGATCTCCGAACTAATGCTGTTACTACTCACAGGCGTAACGCTATGCATCGTCTTATGCCACGGCCACCTTTGAAAAATCGACCGATCTATCAATAGGAGAGGACTTAATGAACATAATTTGCATCTGCTTGGACACATTTCGGGCAGACATGATTGGGGAAGAAAAAAAGTATAGCCACGCCCAAACTCCTAACCTAGACAACTTTTCGTCCGAAAGCATCAGGTTTACCCGTGCCTTCGGAGAGGGCCAACCGACGCTTCAAGTCCGCCGTGGGTTGTTCACTGGCCAGCGAAGTTTTCCCTGGCGATATAACTTTGACCGTCGTGGGCACTGGCATCACGCACCCGGCTGGCACAAGATTCCACCGGAGCAAGATACCATTGCTGAGGTGTTGCTGGGACGTGGATATCTGACGGCTTGCATCGCAGATACATATCATATGTTCAAACCAACGATGAACTTCTCACGTGGATTTGCCCATTTGGATTTTGTTCGTGGACAAGAGTCTGACAACTGGCGCAGCGGCGACCCACGATTGATCGAAGATCAGCTACGGCAGCACGTGCGAGAACCAATTAACTGGCAGCAGCACACAGGACTGGTAAACTATCTGCTGAATCAGCGCCATCGGCGTTCCGAGGACGATTACAGCTGTGCTCGTGTATTTCATTCTGCCTGCGATTGGCTTGATGACAATCATCAAGCTGGCCCCTTCTTCCTATGGATAGATAGTTTTGACCCACACGAACCTTGGGATCCACCTAAAAAATACGCTGACTTATACTTCGGCGATTATTCAGGCAAAGACTTTATCACACCGGGGGCAGCTAACGAAGGTGACGGTCCAACCGATGGCGAACTCCGTAGAATTGAGGCGCTGTATTTGGGCGAAGTGACGTTTGTCGATAAATGTATTGGACGGCTGTTGGACCAAATTAAAACTCTGAAACTCGAAGATGATACTATAGTCGTTGTCCTCTCTGACCACGGCACACAACTTCGTGACCAGGGAAGTTTCGGAAAAGCCTCTGCCGAACTTCATCCATTCAACACCCAACTGAACCTTTTGGTTCGCCATCCCAACGGCCCTAAGAATCACCAGGTCCCGGCTTTCGTCCAAAATCATGACTTGATGCCGACGTTGCTGGGTCAATTGGGAGTTCCGTGCAACTGGACTGATGGTGAAGATATTTGGCCATTAGTGACGGGACAAATGACTTCCATTCGAGATCGAATCATCACCGGGTGGGCGGACTTTTCAGTGGGAAACGCACGAGGTCGTGCTAGTGTACGAGACGCACAATGGAATTTCTGTACGTCCATAGGCTACCAAGATGAGAACGGCGATGAGTTGTTTGATCTGACCATAGACACCGAAGAAGTTCACAACGTTGCTAGTCAACACCCCGAGGTAGTTGCTAAATATCGTTCGGAAGTCGAAGGATTGTTAGGGCAACCACTACCGGGACAACTTATCGAAGTCTGTGATCCTGCCCCTGGCCCAATGACCCGCTGGCTACAGCAAAAACTGCGGGAATTCTGATGTGATATCAGTAAATTGGCTGAACATTGTCGGCGTTAGCAAAATGGGGCCTTCTCTATCAAGACAAATGGTAAGACTCTTAATATCAATCACGGACACTGTCAGATAACCCATCGATCTAGCGGCTATAACTGCTTCCGAGGTAAGCCCCCTTTCCTTTCTAACACTCAACCCATACGAATTTACACTTATCGGGCTGTCCAGTTTTCCGGGGCCACTTCTTATAGAAAATATCAGGTTGAACCACGCCCACTGTGTCGATATTGACCATGCACCGCCAGACTGGCAGCCTGCAGTCTTACTCGCCACCAGCGACATCCAGATTTAGAGCAGCGGCCACTTCGCCGTCCACTCCAACTCCCAATAAGAGCAAGGTTCTTCAAAATGGCAGACTTGGTTGTCCTCTAACATCTCGGACCTACTTGGATCGCTTTTCGAGGTGTATAGCAACTATTACTGTCAACCAGCAGGGCAATATTCTCGCCAATTTCCTTGCGTACCGTCAGTACTAGCGTCTCAGTTCTTCCTTCCCATTGGTTCTGATCTCGTTCACATACGCTTCCCCCCTGATTTTAAAGGCTTGGTGACCGTATTAATCTCGTAGCCCTGTGAGTCGCGTAACCTCATCCTTCGGCTGTATATCCCGCCGCATTGCGCTCATTCGAGTCTTCTTTATCGGGGTAACAGCATTAGCCCGCAGCGAACGTGATAATCGCACCGGTCGGCGAGCGTGTACGGCTCGGGCCTGAATTCCAGCGGTAGTGCTCATAGCCCGTTTCCCGATAATAACATGTGGTCTAGCGACTACAAGTACGGGGAAGGGGATGTTACTCTGAGATCGCTTTCGACCTGGGCGGTGCGCGTCTCGTTCGCTCGATGAGGGGCTGGAATTATAACGAGAACTCGGGTACAGCAAGTACGTTCCTGGTTAGTCGTGTCGCAATCCCAATCAACTGCTAGTTTAGCCCAAACAGGAATCCGGTAGTTTTTCACAGCGACTCCCGCACAGAGACTCAACCAGCCCTAAATCAGAATCCTGGGGATAATGGCTATGGAAGCCATTAATGCCTAGGCGCAAATGTACGAGGAAAAAAGGGAGGTATGAAACGTTATGTTGTCGGTTCAGAGAGGATTTACCTGTGGATGATCAGCAAATTGTTCCCGTTGGTGGGAAGCATAGGATTGAGGTCTTCAACCTGGACGGCCAATTTTACGCCCTGAAGAACATCTGTTCACACAAAGGTGGACCACTGTGCCGTGGTCGGCTGTGCCCACACGCGACCTCTAATGAAACCTACCATATCGGATACGAGCATGAGAACGAGATTATCAAATGCTCCTGGCATCAATGTGAATTCGACATTAAAACCGGCCAGGCCCTTTATGATCAGCATCTGCGGATGAAAACCTATCTCGTGAAAGTTGAAGAAAGTGACATCGTTATTTATGATGGCTAGAACTGTCTATTTACTTAGAGAGTGATGATGAATGATCAGAAAATTGTTTTAGACTGACTATTACGATGATTTTGTCGCTTGGGTTGTTTGGATTGGTGGTAGATGCAAAGGGAAATCAACAACAGGTTGAAAGACTAATAAAAAATTAGGGCATCAGGATGAGGATATTCGTCTTTCTACAGCAGAATCATTGGGCAAGATAGGACACCCGAAGCAATCAAGGTAGCAGTACCTGCTTTGCCAGGGTCGGGATTCAGAGGAGGATGCTAATGCGGCAATGGCACTAGGTCCTATAGGAGAGGGTGCCAAAGATGCGGCACCTGACCTGATACAACTATTGCAGGATGATCAGTATGGATGGGTTCGTGGTGCTGCGGCAATTGCAAGATAGGAAAAGGGGCAGTAGGCGCTGTGAATGCCCTGATCCAAGCATTGCAGGATCAGAATCGATAGGTTCGTAGGAGTACGGTAGAGGCATTGGCAGAAATAGGAACCACCTGAGGCAATCAAGAACTTAACAGGTGAAACACACTCAGTGATAGTACTTCTACACCATCCAGAAACCAGAAAAATGGTCATTCTGGAATAGTAGAAACAAAAACTGCATCAGGCGAATAAATCCAGAATTGAAACGATCCATTCGCATATTGGCAATCATTCGGGATACCCCAATCAGTGCTATCACCAAGCAAGCAGTCCAGATGTCAAGTAGGAACAAAGAGATTATTCGTGACTATCGTTGAACTCTAGCATCAGGGGGTAAATAATGATGGATCAATATTTAATAGAGATTGGTCGGCAAGTGTACATCACCAAAAATGGCACAATAGGATTGACTGAATCAAATATTCACCTGAGGAAATTTGCTACAGATACAAGTCAAAACAATGATTGGTAGGAATCTTCAGCAAGCGGAAAGAATAGAAGCAAAAGACAATGGGGAAAAAATTGAATTATTATCTAGGCCAATCGGTGAATTATCCAAAATGATAGGGTAGTGTAAGATACAGCAATTACCGTTATAAATAAATCTGTCGTAACCCCAAAAGAAAAACGGTGGACATCTGGCATATTATTGAGCCCTACGAAAAGGCATTTTCAACCCTCTTCAACAGCCTCAAACCTCGATTCCGCCAGTTGCTGAACGATCTGATATTAGCATCAGTGGTGTCAAATTATCTTAACAAACTAGACCAATAAACAGGATCCTTAAAACCAGACCCTCATGGAGGAGGAAGACAAGCCAAAATCGAAGGGAAAGTATTAGAGGCTCTTGGATCTCATTTGGAAGAAAAATCAGATCCTACTCGGAAGGAACTGGTGTTGTTGTTAGCCGACAGTGTGATTTGAAGGTGGGTAAATCTTCCGTTGACCGTAACTGACAAAGATATCAATTGAGTCGAAAAAACAGCCATATCAAGCCGAGAGAGAAACAGCAGAAGTGAAAGAAGAAAGAGAAATATTTCAGGTATTTCCAGGACAAAGCTAGGCCAATACTCTGATCTTGGACACCTCCAGGTCCAGAGATTATGCTTTGGCCTTGAAGGCTCAAGGTGTGTTTGAGTCTGGTCCTCCTCGGCCCACGGAAAAACTCACCATGATCGCAGGGATGGGGTTATCAGGAATAGTGGCTCCAGTCTATTTCAGACTAATTTAAATGGAGATGTTTTGGGTTGCGATGTTGCAGAAGTTTTTCTGCCACAACTGAAAGCTAGTCAAATGGTCATTTTAGATCACTTATCCTGTCATCAGTTATCAGGCATAAAAGAAGGCGTTGAAAAAGCGGGAGTCGGGTTTAAAATACTGACCTCCTGATTCAGCTGATTTAGCCGCCATAGAAGAGTGTCGGTCGAAGATCAAGGCGTTCTTAAGAGGCCAGGCCGGTGGGAGGTTAGAGGAGCTAGAGAAATATATTACTGAAGCCTCGAAACAGTGAGGTGAAACAATATTCAGGGATGGTTAAAGCATTGTGGATGCCAGATTTAATTCTTTAGGGTATTGCGGTAACAACACGTATCGCAAGGGTTAGCCAACATCTAAAAACAACAACATTCATCCACCTATATGGTGGATGAGCAACCATCGGATAATCCACTGCATCGAGAAAAGCAGATAGAAGTTGCCAACAGAATTATTCAGTGTTAGCTCCAATCTGTGCAACCTGAGAAAGGCATATGATGACCCGGAACATATTTTGGTTTGGGTTGATAGTCGTTGATGTCAGGTTCCGCTTCTCCACGTAAAAGAAAGGCACAGGGCCAGGTCGTTTCTGAAACGATTCGGGTACTGGTGGGAATATAACGGATCGTCAACCCGGCTCTCCGCCTTGAGGAAGTATTTGGGTTGGAACCGTGGATCAGATTGGGGTGATGGATTGAAACACCTCCCGCTTCGACAATAACATCGACCGCTTTGGCTGTATCTACTAGTTCCTCTGCCATACCCGAACCCAGGACACTGGGGGTATCGGGACGGGCTTTCATCTCCTGTAGTTGTGTTACGTGGGTTCCGGGTATCACCTGCATACATCCATTTTCTTGGGTGGAATCGTCGACCGCTAACCACAACGTCACGACTTCCATCGGTTGTAGTGGCCAATAACTTCCATCCTGATGCCATAGAACCGGCCGGCCCTCAATCGGGGGTTTGCTGATGTAGTGAGAGGCGAATAAGGCGATATTGGAACCGATAAACGCTTCCGCGATATCGAGTAAGCGGTCGTCGCTGATCAGTCGAACCCAAAAAGGGTCGCTTGCAACCAGCCTATGATGCAGATTTTCCGGTCGAAGGTCGGGATGTTTCTGCTGTAGCCAATCAATATGTCGACTGGTTTCCCGTACCAACTCCGGATCAATGGCATTCGTCACCACCACGTAACCGTTGCGGTGGTACTGATCAATAATCTCGGTGGGGATGATTGGCGAGTTATTCATGGGAACCCTTTATTATCCTTAAGGTACGATTTCATCTGACAACCACCTATATGATGGTGTGGGCGGCAGATCGCATCTGAGTGGTAAGGTTGGCTGATAAAGAAATTTACGCGCTAAGGGTGACCACGTCATGTTCAGCGATCTCTTTGATACGACCGTAGGAGGCAGAAGCCACCAGTTCTTGCGTTTCTGGTGTCAGACGGTCAATAATTACTTGAGGTAACGACACCTTGCCTTCATATTGAGGTCTATAGCGCAGGATGAGGAATTGGCGGGACCGGTCTTTGGGTTTCCATTGCAAAACCCCATGAGTTAGCAGTTCTGATATACAGAGGAAATCACCCGCTTTTGGCGTCAGGTTAGTAAACACCGTATCTGGTGCGGGATCAATCCCATCCGGACCTGGTTTGAGTAATTCGTCTGGTCTTTCAAATTCGCTCTTGTGCGAACCGGGTATGACGATTAACCCACCGTCGCCGGGATTGACATCGGTCAAATAAAAGAAAAAGACTAGGTCGTTGCAGAAGATGTAGCCATCCTTGACTTGGTAACGTGTATACCAATAGCGGCCCTCGCGCGCGCAGTGCAGTCCAGCCGGATTCTTTTCAACCTGTTGCCGGTCAGGATTGTGTTGCTCGTAGGACAGAGTACCGCTAACTAACCTTGGCATGTTGGCTGTTAATTCTTTTAATATCGGCCAGATTGCCGGGTGTGTTGTCAATGCTTCCAAGCATCTATCAAAAGCGAATCCATGTTGGTATCTGATCAGGGGACGGTTGCCTAATTCCTCGACGGATAACTCTTCGCCACGTGGCCCAAATCCGGGTGAGCGATCGTTCGGATGGCAGTAAATATATTGATTGGCTGCCTCTTGTACATCTTTCAAGTTTTCGCCCGTGACGGCGCCCTCAATGTGTAAATAACCAGTCATGTCAAATAGATACCGTTGCTCAGGTGTCATCATCCTAGAATTCATCTCCTGTTTTATTGATCTAATTTTACGTTATTTCATAATATTAGGCAACGCATTCCTCTGTCCGCTAATTCCGGTCGAGATAGACAGCCAAAACCTAATAAGTGTGTCCAAGAATCGTCTTGTGCATAATTGGCAGGAAGTTTATCCTTAGTCAGACAGACCACATAGAAGTCTGTCTTTTCACCTTTTGTGTTACTAACTTGATCCTCACGAATCCCAGTATCCAGAAAAACCGGCAGCCGTTGTCCCACCGTTTACCCTTTCACGGTTCCTGCTGACCCAGAAGGCGAAGAGACTCGAGCAAGTCAGGTAGAACTTGAAGCGACACTGGCTTACCGTCGGGTTGAGACTTCACACTGCAGGCGGCTTCGGGCCGCATCGACATGTCGAATATATGCTCCCCATTGAACGTCACTAACCTGGTGAGGAGGATTCCTTCTTCGTTCTCTGTGTTCATAGAAGCGAAACCACCGCACCGTAGAAGAGCCAGACCGGTTGCTCCGTTGGCGTACACCCACTCCAGCAGGGCAACGGATTTAGGTTGGACTCGTTGCCCTGAAATGCTCCGGAGTAGAAGCTGATCTCTTGTGATGACACATACCCCCAGCATTATGGATGTATGCGCGTTCCCACTTCCCCTGTCATTGGGGAGCCGAAAAAGGTCTCGTGGCAGTTTTGGCTCCCCGTGGAAACCGTCACGACTACAGGCTAACTGTAACTCCGTCAACTTCGGCTTGCCTTGACAGGGGGCACACACCTCATTTGGAAGGCCGTAGCGAAGTTTAATTAAACCTATCATTAGGCTCTCGTAGCCAACTGCATCAATCTTGTAGATATGCGGTTCACACCCAATTTCGTAATCGGCTTGCTTTGTGTCGAGCCGGTCAGCACCCAGCCAGAAAATGGTTTTATCTAGGCTAGGTGGCACTGTCAGGAAGTTGCCCGTGCTCCCAGCACTATGTATATCGACGGCTCCAGTGCGTCGACTACCATGACAGTGGGATTCAGCGCCTTTAAGTCTCCCTTCGACCCGATAGATGGTGCCAACAAGGCTATTGTTCGTCCATATCCAGTCAAACGTCCCAGATGTAATCCTTCCAGCCCTCTCTGCCAGCGACTTTAGTCATCCAGAGGCCTATTCTGGTAGTTTTTACTGCCTTGTTTTTTGTTTGTTGGATCTATCTCCACTAGAATTTCTTTCATTTCCCGGATCGAATTTGAGATGTTCCTATTTCTGTGGTGTTTTATCAACTGGTGAATCTTCAAAGTCATCGACGAAAAAAAATCTGCGTACACGCGAGAAAAAACTACCAAAAAACGGCTTAATAAATTGCTATCGGAAATAATTGAATACCTTCCTACGCTTTTATCTTTAATTAAGCTACTATTAAACCAGACGCTTTAGAACCTATAGCAACTTCTGAAAATTATGTTTTCTAATCGGGCAACCATTTCTCAAAGTTGATCTTTTACTATTTTATATTTCAAACCTACTTTCTCAGTAACTGAACTTACTCTGGCTAAGTGCACTCAGGCCAAAATTGCCTCGAATACATGACCATGTCTACCAATCAATCTACGTTGGATTCCGATAACAGAATCTAATTGCTTTTAAGTTCTGCCCAAACTATTGGCAGCTTGGCTGTAACTTCTACTGACAATGTAGACACCATTAATTCCTGAATCTCCTTCTCCGAAAAAGCACGATTGGCCAGATATGCCTCATCAATTTCACCTACGTATTAGCCGTGGCCATCGTCGCGTACAGCGTCACCGTATTCTGCGCCGACATATGTGTTCGCCGTCTTAAAATCGACCTTTCCCGGACCAGCTTTAGAACCAACTTCTTTACCATCGTGGGTGGAAGCCACATGAACTCACTTTTTAAGCGGCAAAATTGTCTTCTCGCAGACGTAGTGGTAGCTACCTGAAATCCTCATTTCGGTTTCTAGCTTTTCGCCACATCCACCATGGTTTTCCAACCGCCAACAAAGATGCTATAAGCTCCAGCTTGTTTCTTAGAAATGATGTTTTCGCCCAGATTAGCCAAAAAAACTTCGTCTTTGTAAATCCAAGCGGCCATGGTGATTTCAGCAATGTCAAGTGTTTTATTAGCTTTGAGTTCAACCCAAGATTTACCGTCAAAATCTAATGCTTTGCCATTACCCGCAACACCTTCAACCACTCTGGTTTTGGTAGGCCTCGTCGAAGAACGACAGAACCAAACAACATCCACTCCCTCCGACGATCCAAGATTGCCACCACGAATATATCTGACCGAAGAAACAGTATATAGATACTGTTTCTTCGGCCTGTACCATTTCGTGCCTTTACCAAGGGGGAGGATCATCTCTTTTCTATTTCTTTCCCCCATGCAGGTCACTTTTATAGCATTATGGCACCTGGGCCCCTTGTGTCTCGACGAAGAGGGAGTAAATAGACTGGCTACCTGCCATGAAGAGCCGGTTCCGCTTAACCCCACCGAAACAGAGGTTGGCACAGACTTCGGGCAGGTGAATCTTACCGATCAGATCACCTTCCGATGTAAAAATATGTACCCCGTCGTATCCTTCTCCAACCCAGCCGGCACTGGCCCAGACATTACCGTCTAGGTCGCAACGGATACCGTCGGACATCCCTTGGCCCATATCGCAAAAAACACGCTTGTTCTCCAAGCGCGAATCATCAACAATATCGAAGACGTAGATGGCACGAGGACAATCGTCGTTGTGGGAGGCTCCGGTGTCGACGACATAGAGTTTGCTTAGATCCGGTGAGAAGCAGAGACCGTTGGGCTTGTCCAGTTCACCGGTCAGGACGGTGGCTTGGCCTGTGTCGGGATTTAGACGATAGACATTGGTCGGCAGTTCCAGTCGGCCCAGATTGCCTTCGTAGTGGAGTATAGCGCCATAGCCTGGATCAGTGAACCAGATATGACCATCCGGGTGAACGATGATGTCGTTGGGCGCATTGAGCGGCTTCCCTTCAAAACTGTCCATCAGCACGGCGACAGTACCGTCGTATTCAGTGCGCGTTACCCGACGGGTTCCGTGTTCACAGGAAATCAATCGTCCTTGTTTGTCACGCGTGTTGCCGTTGCTATAGTTGGAAGGGTAACGAAAAACGCTGATCTCCCCTGACTCCTCGTGCCAGCGCATCTGGCGATTGTTGGGAATGTCACTCCACATCAGGTAACGGCTATCACCGAACCAGGCTGGGCCTTCAGCCCAACGCATACCGGTGCAGATCCGCTCTACGACAGAGTTCCCGATAATATACTGTTTGAAGCGATCGTCGATTACTTCAATTGCCGGATCGGGATAACGAACCACATCATTCTCCCAGTCTCGATCCATTCTGTATTTGCTCATATGTCGTGTGTTCCTTACAAGTAGGTCTGCGAATATAGAATCGGATTATATCCAAGTTAGACCTGCTCGTCAACTTGTTAGCGGAGCGGCCGTTGCCCTAAACCACTCTTGACGTTAGGGAAAAGATAGCTAGGAAAAGGGTTGTCGTACAGGTAGAGGAAGCGTCGCGACTTAANTACCCCANGATCGGCGGTTGGTGCAACAAAATCCATGGACTCGCAAAGACGGCCCCTTCTAATGCCGATACCAATGTGATCTAGAACGGTGTAGCAGCTATAGCGCTTTATTATTTCTCTTTCTGGATCGAAAAACGGATTGGTTACTTGATCTTGATCNTCGCCAGATGGATACTTATCTTCCCTTCATGTGATGAATAGTAGCTCATCCACAACAGATCTTCGTGCCAGACCAACCCTGGATAGNTGCAATCACCGTCGCTGGGCAGCGTGAGAACGGGTTCATAACGGTCTCGTTCCATGTAGGCCAGAACGGTGGTTGACCTTTCGCCGTAGCATCTTCCGGCCGCCCACAGGCTTCCATCCGGTAAACGGATAAAGTTGGGGCCGCCAATGTCCGTCTTCGTTTTAGTCCATGACCAATTGGTATAGGGTGGACTGGCTGTGGTGCCGATCCAGTGTGGTCGTGTCAGAGCGATCATCATACCGTCAGGCAGGAAGCGGAGCGTCGTTTCGCTGGCGTTCCAGGTGTCGTTCGGCAAAAGAAACTCGGTGACCCACTCCCAATTGAGGGCGTCACGGCTACGGTACAGCATGCCTCGCCGTGGATAGCGACCTTCACCTAATTTGCTGACACTCCAGGCCCAACCCTCTTGCCAGGTCACACGCCATAGCCAGTGGTCCTCTGCCAGCAGCTTTCTCGGTTCGGTCCAATCGTAACTATCCGGTGAGAACGCCACTCGCGGTGAACGCGTCTGGTAGGTGCCCTGGTGGTCGTAAACACTGCCGCCCATGATCAGCATTAGCCGACCGTCGGGCATGAGGGATAATTTCGGATCGCGAAGATCGATACCATCTTGTGTCAGCAACGCTGCCGATTCCCACTTCACACCGTCGTCAGAGACAATGACGCTGACCTTCCCCGTGTCGCCGGCGTGGGCCAGTCCCTGGCGGAACNTACACCACCAGCGACCACGAAATCGAATCAAATCTGTGAAAGCGTTGTGCGGTGCTCGGTCCNAAATCTTCTGNACCGAGACAATCTCCGGCGAAACTGCGGAGAATAGACAGGAGACAAGCGTCGCCGTTGAGAAATGGGTTAACATCTTTTTCCCCTATTTAGAATATCGGGAGTGTAGCACAACTCTCCACTCAACGCNATNCCTCTGCCTGGACCGCTAGCGGAGATAAATACTCTGATAGTCTCAGTCCGGTGAACTGTGGCTCGTCGTCACGGATTCGGCCCCACGCAGGCGATGCGCATGGAGTAGTAGTGTGTCTCCTCGATCGTGCGATCGCCGGTCTGGCGTACCATGTGCCAAATTTCGGCCATCATTGCCTTAACGCGTGCTCGATGTTCCGATTCGTTGACCAGATTTTTTGTCTCGTGCGGATCGTCCTTCAGATTGTACAGTTCATCGAAATCGAAGCCGTTGAAGACGAATTTCCAGTCGCTCTGCCAGATGATGCGCTGAGCCAGGTTGAAGCGCGTACCGTGGTATTCGCCGTAGGCGGTGGTAAATGCTCCCTCGGCTNCCTGCGGATTTCGCAACAATGGCACCAGGGATTTTGAATCTGGCACATCAAAAGATGTATTGCCGGTCAATTCCAGGATAGTCGGGCATAGATCGTGTAAACCGACCAGGCCGGAGGTTTCCGCTCCCGCTACGATTCCCGGCCCGCTGACGATCATCGGGATGCGGTAGATCTCCTCAAAGGGACCGAAGTTGTGCGCGTCGAATCCATGCGCGCCGGCATAACGCCCGTGATCGGCGGTAACGATCACGATAGTGTTCTCTAGTTCACCCGATACCTCCAAATGTTCCATCAGGCGCCCGAACTCAGTATCGAGTTCCGTTACTCGACCATGGTAGCAGGTGCGTGCCATGCGCCATTCATCGTCGGAGACCTCCGTACTAATGAGGCGCTGGCGTTGATAGATGTTCGGTCGGTCGGAAAGGTCGTCGTTTAAGTTTTTCGGCAGCGGCATCTCTTTAGCATCGTACTTTTCGAAAGTGGATCGACTAACCACCAGCGACTCATTCGGTTCGGAAAAACTCACACAAGCGCACCAGGGCGATTCGTCCCGGCTGAATTGGCTGATCGTCTCAATCGCCTGGGCGACCGCGAAGGCCGGATACCGCTCCGACGGTGGCGTGTTGGTGACGCCGTAATGCAGCAGGCGATTATAGCCCAGCGGTCCCTCCAGGTAACGGCTCAATTCTGGATCGATCGGCAGTTCCGCACCGATGTCTCTGCCCTGACCCAGGAACTTGTGGTGCGTCGCCGCTTTGCCACGATCGATCTTCCAACCAAACTGCGTCAGGTCGTTGCTGCGTTCCACGTGCCATTTGCCGATATAAGCGGTCTGGTAATTGCTCTGACGCAGGCGTTGCGCCCAGTGAGGCTTATCTGTCCGCAACACACACTGATCAGCGTGTCGGCCGTGTTCCACCTCCAGTACACCATGATTATGTGGTAGCAGGCCGGTCATCAGGCTCGCACGCGCCGGCGAACAGGTCGGTGTAGGCGTGTAGGCACGACGAAANGCCAATCCCTGCGCACGCAGCCGGTCAAAGTTGGGGGTNTGGCAAGCGCTACCCGGCTCTAGTGCGTCGGCCTGAAGGCCGTCCATCAGGAATAACAGAATGTTGGGTCGATTGTTCATAAAAGCTAGTGTCAGGTAACCTGGCCATCCCCGATCTGGGGTGAAGGTAAATTTATAGTGAGGTGAATTTACAGTGGGNGGNATTGTCCCTCCTTTTGTGTTTAGCTCTCTATTTCACTNTCTGGTTTCGCTGCGTGATACGATAGCCGGCGAAACAAGGAATGTGGATTTCGTCTGGCTGATGGGAGTGGAACAATAGTAGCGGTCAATTTAGATCTGGATTTTCTCCCATCGATCGCTACGGAAGCGCAGGAAGTAGGTCATCCCCAGTAGGATGATATAGATAGTGGCACCGGTCCACGCCCCCGGTACACCGTAGCGCTTCCCCAGCCAATAGGACAACGGTAGAAATAGTAGCCATCCATAGCTGATACCGACGATCATGGTAAAAAAGGTGTCGCCTGCCCCTTTAAGCGCTCCACTAGAACAGATCCCACACCCGTCTGACAGTTGAAAAATAGCGGCTAAAAATAGGATCTTACTTCCCAGTTCAATCACGCTTGGATCATCGGTCACCAAGGCCAGGAGTGTGCTTGGTATAGTAAAGAAGAGAACGGCCATTAGGCTNGTGTAAGCTATACCAATTTTGATCGCTGTATAGCCGCTCTCTCGGGCGTAGTGGTGCCGACCAGAGCCGATATACTGCCCGACTAAGGTGGTTGCCGCCAGTGAGATCCCGATCAGTGGCATAAACGAGGTGTGAAGTAAGGTGATAGCAGCGGTGTTAGCGGCCAGTTCCGCGTTCCCCATCCGCCCAATCATGGCCGAAAAGACAGTGAAATTCCCGATGTCCAGCATCCCCTGAACACCCATTGGCAAGCCAATCCGCAGCAATCGCCGAATTTGAGACAGTTGTAGTTGGAAATGGGTACGGACCTGAAATTGCTGGTCGATTTTCCGGGATAAGAAGATCATCAGGTAAATGCTAGCCGCGACACCGCCAGAGATGACAGTGGCAATGGCGGCGCCTGCAACCCCAAGACGAGGAAAGCCAAACTTACCAAAAATCAGCAGATAGTCGAAAACGATATTGGTCAGGTTGGCAAAGATCTCGACCCACATTGGTGTCCGCGTGTTACCGATGCCACGCAGAAAGCCGGATACGGTAAAATAGGTGAGGGTGCCGATTCCACCATAGAGCCGAATTTGGGTGTAAGTAATACCAAATCGCTGCACCTCAACCGATGGTCTCATCAAGCCGAAAAGGTAGGGGGTAAAACGGCTGATCAACAGCAGCAGCAGATACGANCCGAACGCTAAATACAGGCCTTGCCAGGTTACGACAGCAACCGCCTTGGGCTGGTCGGCNCCATAGTGTTGGGCCACGAAAGTATCGACACAGGTTAAGAAACCGCCAAAGAACGAAAGTATCGTCCAAGTTAAGATCCCAGCCAGGCCAACCGCGGCCATTTGAGGAGTTCCTAGTCGACCGACCATGGCTGTATCCACGAAAGTCATAATGGTTCTTGACACCATGGTGATCACAATCGGATAGGCTAGCCATAGCACCTCACGGTATCCACCAAAGCGGCCGATCTTTTGACCCGTTTCTCTCAATCAGACTTCTCGATTTAATTTCATTAACTAACGGAAAAGGCGGTACGTCAAATCCTTAGCTCTTCAACTAGCGACTGGGTTAGGAACAGTGATATTGATTGGTCTTTTCTTGGGACTAAACTGAAATCCCTTCCGCATCCACAGGTCGGATTAGATCTTAATAACTCTACATCACAACTATTTGGCAGATGGCAGAACTTCAGTCGCCATTCTCCTCCAGGATCTCGACTACCTGTCCGGTCTCTGCACTTTCAATGATAGCGTCGATCAGGCACATCTCCCGGTAGCCGTCTTCCAGGTTGGCTCGACACTCTCCATCGCTTAAAATCGCTTGAGCCCAGGCGGTTAACTCCTCACGATACCCGGGACGAATTACCCCCTCCTGGTAAGAGATGCCACCGTCCCACTGAACAATCCGCCCGTCGCTGTAACCTCCTTGTCCGACTGGAAGATCTGGTGTTGAGTAAGACAGTTTGGTCCAATTGTGGGTTTCAACCCAAGATGGACCATCACCAACGATTAAGGTCCGGTTTTCGAAAGTTGGTGAGCGTTGGCAGATGGTTTGACTGCCGGTAATCCCATTGGCAAAGCGATAGTTGATAACCGCCGCATACTGCTCGCTCTCAGTCTGGCTGCGCATGACGCTGACAGCCACGATCTCCCCCATAAAAAATCGGGTTAAATCGAGATGATGGATAATATGATCCAGCAAAAAGAAACGGAACATATCGGCATCCGATTGGCGGTCTAACCCCCAATCCATCCGCATTCCGGGGCCTGGACAGAGATAGCGTGCCTGGTAGACGATGGCTTGACCAAAGTCTGGGCGCATCATGATCTCTTTTGCTATCCGGTTAACGGGGCAGTGACGTTGAACCGTGCCCATTAAGACTTTCAACTCAGGGTGGGTACGAGCTGTATCTCGGAATTGTTTGGCCCCTTCAGCCGACATAGAGGGTGGTTTTTCTGTAAAAACGTGCAGCCCATGGTTGAGTGCTGCGATCCCGGCTTCGGTGTGAACGGTGGGAGGTGCAGCGATTACCACTCCGTCCAACTCTTCTTGAGTGAACATCTGTTGGTAATCAGTGTAGTAGCGATCAGCCCGAAATCGGTCAGCTGCTTTTCCAGCGGCTTCCTGGTGTAGGTCGCAGGTGGCGACCAGGTCTATTTCGTCGATGACCATCATGGACGGCATTAGACAACTATTGGGAAGCCCACCACACCCCAACATGGCAACTTTTAATCTTTCCATTGTAATTTCCCCCCTTCTATTTTAGCTCCGATATGGTCAGAATCTCAATAGTCAGCAATCGATCCATCCTTCAAACGGCTATTAGGCCAGGAGAATTGTCGGCTCGGATGCTGACTGAAAGCAATCACTTCGTCCTCGTTGACCTCGACACACAATCCGACCCCTTCTGGTAGCGAAAGATAACCCTCCTGATCCATCTGCCAAGACCGACCAGCCAGTGTATCGGGCAAAACCCCATCATAACCTTCGTGAATCAGAAAAAATGGAATCGAGGCAGAAACATGTAAACTGGCGGTCAGACCGAGATTCGACATGGTGCAGTGCGGGGCCAACGGCACGTGATGCGATTCAGCTAAGGTGGCGATCTTCCTCATCTGACTGATCCCACCACCGTGGCCACAATCGGGTTGAAGAATATCGATCACCTGCGCTTCTAAAATCTCTCGCACCTCCCAAATGGTTCGGTCTCGCTCACCGGTGGCCAGTGGAACCGGAACCGCATCCCGTATTTTGCGCATGACTTCAATGTTGCCCGGCACCCACGACTCTTCTAGGAAAAGGAGGCTATCCGATTGCAAGTGACGAGCAAACTGCTGCAGAATTGGTGGTGGCAAACAGCTATGCGCATCGAACATCACAGCCCCATCCGGGCCGACTCTCTCTCGTGCCTGTTTTACCCGACCAACCAGATCTGCGATTTCAGTTGGTGTACCGACAAACGGTTTCGATCCACCTGGACCAATCTTGATGGCCTTGGGACTGGGATAACGCCAAATCCTATCCCGACAAGGTCCACCCAACAGTCGGTAAACCGGCACCTGCCACAGTTTGCCGGCAATGTCCCAGAGGGCCATGTCGATGGCTGAGATGGTGTGTACCATCAGTCCACCCCCGCGCAGATTGCGGTGGGCTCGAAACAGACGCTGCCAATGGTGTTCGATTCGGGTTGGATTTTCACCCATAATCATCTCCGACAGCGAGCGCGCCAGTTGGCAGGCCACCTCAGTCTCCATATTGTTAATTTCGCCCCAACCCTCTACCTCCATATTGGTTGCAATTTTGACATAAGCTTTCTGGCCCAGTGGATAAGCCTGAAAGTCTGTAATGCGAATCTGAGAGGCAGAATCTTCTACCCACTTCGGCTCAAATGACATAGGGTGCTCCATAATGTCTGATTTCTTGATTGTATAAGTTCTTTGAATTGCCATTCTATCAAGATTCGAGGGGCGGGTCAAGACCAACCCTTGAATCTTGGGGTAATATCAGTTGAAGGTACATCTTTCAAGCTGCCTCAAATCTCAGCTTGAAAGATGCCCGGCTCAATGGCGCGATAAGAAGTTAGACACAAAAGCGGCTGGCAAAGTCTGCTTCAAGCATGGAGTCAAAGCCAATATCAAACAAAGAAAACAGGCGAAATTACCGGAAACTAAAGGGTGGGCGAAAAAGGATGTTCTCAACTAGGAAGCATACAAAAACAGGTTTGGAGTCGAGCGCTCATTTGCCTGGGTTGACAAATTCAGTGCTTAATTCTTCGCCGAAAAAGTTTAAATCAGCTCATTANCAAAACTGATATAATTTACGCACACACTACTAATCGGAACTTCTCAAGGCTGGCTTTGGCCGTCAGCAACACTATTAAGTTCAGCGTGTAACTGATCAAAAACTAAGCTCCAGTCTCCTAGTTTTGACTGACGAAACAGTCGCATAGTCGGATACCAAAGTGTATCCCTCTGCACCTGTAACCATCGCCAATCAGGGTTAGCAGGCAATAGTGTCCAAACCAGTTTACCCATTGCCCCGGCTAAGTGGGCTACTGAAGTATCAACACTGATAACCAAATCCAGTTGCGCGACGACGGAGGCTGTCTCGGTAAAGTCATTCAACGATTGAGCCAAATTAGTGATAGGATAGCGGTCCAACAATGGTTCAATCTGGTTAGCGGCTTCACCAACTTGAAGGCTGTAGAATTGACAGCCCGATATATCAAACAGTTGTCTGAACTGCTGTAAAGTAGTTGAGCGGTAGCGATCGTTTTCATGGCTTGGATTGCCGGCCCAAACGATACCAACTTTGAAGGCCGGTGTATGGCGGAGTGGAATCTCTGCTGTCTGGATCAATCCCAGATACGGAACTGGATTAGGTATTGCATCTATATGATGAATATTGAGCAGATAAGGTAAACTCATCAAGGCGGCACAAACGTCGAATGCAGGCGTTGGCTCTTCTTGACCAACAACAGCAATGATAGGTGATAATTCAGTCAACGGTTGTAGAAGCGATTGTAATTTGTCTTGGCATTGAAGAATGACGCGACCGTTGAATTGACTGAATCCCCAAAAGAAGCGAACAAACTGGATGGTATCGCCCAAGCCTTGCTCCGAGTAAACCAAAAGTGTGCGACCGTTGAGTTTACTCCCATTCCAGACTTGGCCAGGCAAATCCAATTGATATTTCTTAGTTTTCAACCGCCACTCGAAATTAGCCCAACCGTCCTCATAATTGCCAGCTAACAGTTGAGCCAAACCCAGATTGTAGTGGCCTTCGACATAGCCTTCATCAATGATGAGTGACTGATGATAACAATTAGTCGCCTGTTGCAACTCACCGCGTTCTTGGCAGATAATACCCAAATTGTTAAAGACTTTAGCTTGATTTGGGTCGATGGACAAAGCCTTTTGGTAACAATTGATGGCTAGATCGAGTTGCTGCTGCTCTTGTAGTACTGTACCAAGATTGATATAGGCGTCCGTAAAATTGGGGTTATAGTCGATAGCCTGCCGAAAGTTGTGGACAGCTGCTGAATCCTCTCCTTGGGCTTGCAGGGCGGAGCCTAAATTGTTATAAGCATCGGCAAAATTTGGATTTAATTCGATTGCGCGACGATAGTTGGCAATAGCCGCTTCCAGCTTGTTTTGACCAGCTAAAGCCGCACCCAGATTATTGAGGGCTTCGGGGAAATCGGAGGTTAGGGCTAGCGCTCGATGGCAGTACTGGATAGCTTTTTCTGAGTCGCCCTGCTCATAAACTAGCTGGCTAATGTTGCTGAGTGCGTCCGGAAAATCAGGTTTGAGCGATAAGGCACGTCGATAACTTTGATGGGCTTCATCGATTCTACCTACGGTATACAACAGCAGACCTAAATTATTATGAGCCTCAGCATAATCGGGATCAATCGACAGAGCTCGGCCGAACCAGTCGGACGCAACTTGGTATTCTCCACGCTGAAAAGCCAGTACCCCCAACAGTCGGATCGCCTCCAGATGCTGTGGATCGAGAGCCAAAATTTGATGATAGCGACTACTTGCTATCTCCCACTGACCTTCTCGATGCAGTAACATGGCTTGCTGAAGCACAGCGGTCAATCGGGGATCAATTGGCTTTGATCGAGTTGGCCTTTTGGCAACTTGATCTCGCTTCTTTCTTCGACGCTTCTTAGCAGGCACGTTCGTTTAGTTAAATTGGTAGATTTACTCTTCAGGATTGTGGCGTGGATTGAGCGGCTGGATAATCCGGTGGTTTCGGGTATTAGCCGATCCCGATAATCTTTGCAACCACAAGAGCGTGAATGCTAAAGGCCAAAAGGCCTCCAAACATGGTACTACTCCCTTCCACCCGTTTCACTTCCATTGGCTGCTGTCGTTGTAGCTGACAAGGAGCATGCCTTTAGCATCCACCAGTAAGTGGATCAGAATTCCCTTGCCCTTATCGCTGTGCTCCATTTGATAGCACCATGATTTGGACTCAGCCCTAGAATTCTAGCTTGGAGCAGAGGCCATGGTTCCCATCCTGATACCAGCATGAACTGCACTTCTGGAGGGACATCAGGGCCGGATACATCACAGCAGCGGCAACCAATGAATAGAAGATACAACAGTCCGTTGAGAGCGCGTTTGGGATTGGTTGCAAGTTTTCTCCTTTCACTTTCTTGCCTGGAACAGGAAACAGATTGCTAAACAATTTCCATTCAATGTCGCTTATAACTTTCAAATAGAGCAGTCATTTTGTCTACATGTGAGGAGAATATAATAACATACTTTCGATTATCGGGATAGGTTCTTGGTTTTGAACACGGCACTAAATATTTTTCGTTCCCTTCTCCTTCCTTTCCTTTCAAAGGCTAGATTTTTTATTGTATCATTACGGCTTCGCTACCAAGGTAAGAATATAATCCCTCACTAGTGTTGGCTAATTTTTTAGTGGCAGTATGGTCTGGGGGCTCAGACTAGCTACAGCTTATAGTTATAGAAATAAAGTAAGGGAGATCGCCAAATTTATGTTGCACCCTAGAGAAAAAGGTCAGGACGGTAAATTCAAACGTCAGGAAGATCAATTTCGAAGTCGGGTTAGAAAAGATCCGTCCTCCAAATTCCCCGCAGTTTCCGGTCGATACCACCTCTACGTTTCCTTGGCTTGTCCTTGGGCACATCGAATTATCATCGTTCGTACGCTGAAAGGGTTAGAAGATGTGATTGGCATGACAGTCGTCGATCCAATTCGTGATGAGATGGGTTGGGCTTTTACCGATGAACCTGATCCAATCAACGACTTTGACTATTTGAGTCAAGNCTATCTGGCTACCGAGCCCAANTTTGATGCCCGAGTTACTGTCCCCGTCCTCTGGGATTGTGAAACCAAANAGATCGTTAGCAATTCTGACGACGACCTGATGCGGATGCTGAACAGCGAGTTTGACCATCTTAGCCGGTGTTCTATAGATTTATATCCTGTCCAATTGCAATCTGAAATTGACGAGATTAACGACCTGATTTATTCGAGCGTCAATGATGGTGTCTATCGAGCAGGTTTCGCTGTCAGTCAATCAGCCTATGAAGTTGCGGTTCAGAAGTTGTTTAAGACACTGGATATGCTAGAAAATCGACTATCCCGGCAAAGATATTTGGTNGGCAACCAGATTTCAGAAGCCGACTGGCGTCTTTTTCCAACGCTGATTCGATTTGATGCTGTCTATCACGGCCATTTCAAGTGCAACATTCGGCGGATTTCGGACTATCCGAATTTGCACAGCTATCTGTGTGATCTCTATTACCAGGACAGAATTGCCGAGACGGTCAATTTCGATCATATCAAGCGCCATTATTATATGACACACCCAGAGGTTAATCCGTCACGAATCGTACCTGTTGGACCGGATCTACAATTTGAAGTCTCCCACAATCGTGATCGGTTGGGCTGAAGTAAGTGTCTGANTATATCGACAGCCAAAATATTTATTATCNTCCTGTTTTGCTAATTAACTACCCCCTCANCTGNTGGCAGTTTGCGGCATTAGTTTTAGCTACGGATGAATATGCTTTGACATCATTGTACTAATCCCTTATAATGACGCACGTAACCTTTCCGGGAGATNTAGTTAACGCTAAGAAATACTACCACCGTAACTAGGGGAAAGATTGCACTATAGTCCAGTCTACTGGTATAATCTGATCTTCACGTTCACAGATTGCNACGAACAACCAAGGAGTAATTAGGATGCGAGAGCTAGTGCCTTACAATACGGAAATGATTCCTGAGGACATGCAACGTGCCATTGAGATCTACGAGATTCAGCTCGGTCGTGTTCAATCCGGTCAGGNGGCAGAAGATGTCTTTACCGAATTCAGACTGCGCCACGGCGTCTACGGCCAACGGGATGANGGTTCGCAGATGATTCGGGTCAAAATTCCTTATGGCGGACTCAGCGCCGAACAACTGGAAATGCTAGCTGATGTTGCGGAGGAATTCTCAGACTACATTATCCACATCACCACACGCCAGGATGTTCAATACCACTACGTCGATATCAACAACACCCCCGAACTGATGCGTCGGTTAGCATCGGTTGGAATAACCACCAAAGAAGCTTGTGGCAACGTTGTCCGCAATGTTACCGCTTGTCCGTTGTCCGGTGTGTGTAACGACGAATCGTTCGACGTCACCCCCTACGCTAAGGCCTTATCAGCGTTCTTGCTTGGACATCCGGATGGTCAGGACTTCGGCCGAAAATTTAAGATCTCCTTTTCCGGGTGTCACGACCACGCCTGCGGTTTCGGCCAAATGCACGATATTGGCGTGGTAGCAGTAGTCAAGGAAATCGACGGTGAGAAAAAACGCGGTTTCAAAATGTTCGTCGGCGGTGGATTAGGCGCGGTGCCTCACCGAGCCAAAGTGCTAGACGAGTTTCTGCCGGTGGAAGAATTGCTACCGATTTCTCAGGCCATGGCTAAGGTCTTCTCTCGTTTGGGCGAACGTAAAAACCGTAATAAAGCACGAATGAAATTCGTGGTGGCTAAACTGGGGATTGATGAGTTTCGGAGTCAAGTTTACGCCGAACGGGAAAAGCTGCGTCACGATCCGGAGTGGACGGCTTATCTTGATGATCTGGACNAGTTTGATGAGGCCGCCCTAAAACCGCCGACGCAATTGAACGGAACCCAGAAGCCGGATGGATTCGAGGCTTGGTACGCCACCAACGTTAAGCCACAAGCCCAACCGGGTTACGCTGTGGTACAGGTCAGTCTGCCCATCGGTGACATCACCGCCGACCAAACCCGGGCTTTGGCCGATATTGCCAGACGGTACGTCAAGGACACCATCCGCGCCACTGTGGAACAGAACATTATTTTGCGTTGGGTAACAATGAGCGATCTGCCCACTGTCTACAGTGAGCTGAAAGCCATCGGCCTGGGTGAAGGTCACGCTGAAAAGCTGATGGACATTACTGCCTGTCCGGGTACCGACTCCTGCAAACTGGGTATCTCCTCTTCGCGTGGACTAGCCGTTGCCTTGCGCGACCATTTTGCTAGCAGTGAGAAGACAGAGAACATCAAGGATCTACGTATAAAAATCAGCGGCTGCCCTAACTCTTGTGGCACCCATCATATCGCTAATATTGGTTTCTTCGGTTCTTCGCGCCGGATGCAAGGTCACATTGCGCCCTATTACCAGGTAATGCTGGGAGGGCACGACGCTGACAACGCCGGAGCCTATGGGTTGGCGGCCGGTAAAATTCACGGCCAACATATCCCGCAATTCATCGAGCACCTGACCGGTCGATACCTAGATGANAAAACAAGTGACGACGAAACATTTACCAGTTATATCGAGCGATTGGGCAAACCCGAAATTAAGTCCATCCTGAAGCAATACGATNAGATTCCCGCTTATGAGGAAGATCCTAGCTACTACATCGACACCGGGGACACCAAAGAATTCAAATTGCAGAAAGGGGTGGGCGAGTGCGCGGGTCAGTTAGTGGCGTTGGTCTCCTTCAAACTGGAAGAGGCCGACCGGTTGATCTACGAAGCCGGCGTCCATCTGGAACAAGGTGAATTCGACGATTCTGCCGAGCGGTCGTTTGAGGCCATGATTCGAGCGGCTGATGGCCTGTTGACCACCGAAGGTATGCAGTACATTGATGATGAGACCACGGTTCGCGAGTTTCGCGACCGCTTTTACGATACGCAAATTTTCTTCTCCGCCTACGCTGAACACCTGTTTAAAGCGGTGGATGAAAAAGATACNGCACTAGACGAAGAAGTCACCCATCGGCGGGTAGAAGAAGCCACCCTGTTTATCGAACAGGCCCATAACGTTTACGGACGAATGCAGATTCGACAGGAAGAAGAAGATCAGGCCAGAGGACGCAGGAAACGAGAGGCCTCCCCGGCCCGGATTCCAGCTGAAAAAGTGGCTGCGGTCGAGTCAATTGTCGATAGCATGGATCTGAAAGGGGTCGCCTGCCCATTTAATTACGTTCAGGCCAAAGTTCGGCTGGAGCAAATGCAGCTGGGTGAATTGCTGGAAATTACCATCGACGATGGTGAACCCGTTGAGAATGTGCCGCTAAGCCTTAAAAACGATGGGCACGAAATTATCGATACTAAAAAGATCGGCCAACACTATCGTCTGACGATTCGAAAAGGGGAATAAGTCAACGGCTGGGCTTTCACGCCAGTTGTCCAGGCACGCAAAGAAAAGGAGAGGGGAACTGTCGATAGCTCTTCTCTCCTCTTCTTTTTCCCTGCGGCCTGAATGCAACCATGAATTTGCAACAAATCAATATCAAGATTCTGACTACTAAAGAGAGCCAGATCAACTACCAGAACTTCATTAAGGTCTTTAACCGATGGATCGCAGAAGAAGATCAGGACGACTATCTGAACTATGCTGACTACAGTTTTACACACGGTGGCCCAGGCGTTCTGTTGATTTCCAAACGTGCCAACTACAGTATTGATCACACCGACCTACACCACGGGTTCCTCTACAACCGGAAACATCCCGTAGAGGGAAATACACGAGAAAAAGTTCGTCAGGCCTTTATCGACGCCCTGACGATCGGGTTACGGTTACAGTCGGCTGATGAATTGGAGAACGCGGTTCGATTCGATGGGAGTCACATTCTGTTCATAATTAACAATCGTCATGTTGCCATGAATACAGATGAAACCTTCCAGGCTATCCAGCCAGACCTGCAACCGATTTTGGCCTCGATGTACGGGAGTGGTGATTTCACGCTGGAGAGAGTCTATCAGGATCCGCGCAAGCGGTTTGCAATTCGGATCACTGCCGATAGCGACGGAGATCTAAGCAACTTGCTAGATAACTTATCTGCCTGAACACAGAAGCCTTAACTCAGGATTGCTAATGTTTAACTTCTCTAATGAACAGATTGAGCGATACAGTCGTCATATTATCCTAACAGAGGTCGGTGGGTTGGGACAAACCAAACTGCTGGAGTCGAAGATACTAGTGATCGGTGCTGGTGGGTTNGGTTCACCGACGGCACTCTACCTGGCAGCTGCCGGCGTTGGGACCCTTGGCATTATTGATCACGATACAGTTGATATCAGTAACCTGCAACGGCAAATTTTGCATGGCACCAGCGATGTGGGTCAGTCTAAAGTGGTATCAGCCAAAGCCACTTTGAATGAGATCAACCCAGACGTTGAAATCGTGATGTACCAGCAGCGTCTATCGTCGGAAAATGTATTCCAACTTTTTGAAGACTATGACCTGGTCATCGACGGATGCGACAATTTTCCCACCCGTTATCTGATTAACGATGCTTGTGTCATGATGGGAAAACCCAATATTCACGGCAGTATCTTCCAATTTGAAGGACAGGTGACTATCTTTTACCCTGGCAAAGGACCATGCTACCGTTGTCTCTATCCGTCTCCTCCACCTCCAGGTATGGCCCCTAGTTGCCAGGAAGCGGGTGTATTCGGTGTGTTGCCCGGTATTGTAGGGTCGGTTCAGGCCGTTGAAGCCATCAAAGTTCTGCTGGAGATTGGCGATCCGCTGATCGGGCAACTTCTGCTGTTCGACGCTTTAGGCATGAGCTTTAAGCGGATGAGGCTCCATCAAGATAGCGAATGCCCCATCTGCGGAGCCAATCCAACCATCCACGAACTGATCGACTATGAGGAATTTTGTCAGGTCAATTGGTAAAGCAGGTTAATTCGGTAAAGGAAGGAAGTTGAGATGAGTTACACTCCGGTCGCCGTTGTCACAGGGAATCACAATTTTGATGTGCCTGGGTTTCAGCGCATGCTGGACAGTATTCCGGAGAGCGTGTGTTACCTGCAGGATTTGGACAATTTCGTGGCCGATCTAGGGCAGTTTAACGACCGTTACCGAACCGTTGTCTTCTATAACTTTCATCAACTTACGCCCGTAGCCAGCGATCGTCTCGGGGCCAGNACCATCGNTGCCATCGATCGACTTGCAGAGANCGGGCAGGGACTTCTGATCCTGCACCACGCGATTCTGGCTTTTCCGAAGTGGGAGGTATGGAACAGAATCGTCGGGATTTCCGACCGGTCGTTTGGTTATGACCCAGATCAGGTAGTNCAAACCGATATTAGCCTTGCTGATCATCCGATCACTTCAGGACTNCAATCGTGGCAGATGGTAGACGAAACTTATAGTATGAATGACGCGGGTGGCGATAGCCAGGTCATTTTGAGCACTGACCATCCCAAAAGCATGCAGGTCCTGGGCTGGACACGGCAATACAAGAATAGCCGCGTATTTTGCTACCAATCAGGGCATGACAATCAGGTCTTCGCCGATGATAATTTTCGCCGGGTGATGGCTCAAGGGATTGATTGGTTGANAGAGCCAGCCTAGCAAAAGTTCCCTTTGGCCTTTTGCTTGCCCGNGCTAGAGACATATGACAACTAGTTCAAGGGCAAGGTAACATCTACTACAATTTCGGTGGCTCAAACGAAGTTTCCGNATAGGATCTCGGTACCATGGATCAGACGATACCCCGCAAGCCTTTCCAAAAACCGACTGCTCTAAATTCTACTAGTTATTGGCCTATGCCGGCTGGTTTCTCTACTAATTCGCTACCCGCATAAGATTACCCACTCCGCTTCTACTGATCTTTCCCCGCAAACCTGTCATAGAAGGTTACCAACCCTTCGACGTCGATTTTTGAACGCTGGATTGGTCCGGTGGCAATCGATTCAATCAGGCCATCACCCAACAGTTGGATCAGTAGCCCATCTTCGTTACCGTTCTATGTACACCTGGTCNGTGCAATTGACNGCTGGGTGGANGATGTCCTACTCCTAGAAGTTATGCAGATTATTGTCTCTCTAGAACCGTTGAATGATCCGTGTGAAAATGGGGTTGAAATCTCTGCTGTAATCACGGTNTAAAATTTCCGTGCGTGTAATTGTGGTGGGTATATCTTTAAGCCTAAAGAAGCGATCAACTCGTTTGAGGCCTGCCATGGGATGTTGGTTATGGCTACAAATGTGAGCGCAGAGAGGCTCAGCACCGACTTTTTCTAGACTGTGGCATCCTAGATTTTCGGTTGACACACCTAGAACAGACCTGTATAATTTGCCTTTTCTCACCCAATGGGNAAAAACTAGATTTTACCAGAGGTTTTTTTATGCACCTAGTTTCTCTGAAAGACTGGTCTTCGTCTGAGGTTTTAGAAACTGTTAACCGGGCTCTCGAGATCAAGACTTCTCCGCAACGATTTATCAATGCGTTAGCCGGAAAAGCGCTAGCACTTTTATTTCAAAAAACCTCCACGCGCACCCGCTGTGCAGGAGAAATTGGCATGGCCCAACTCGGCGGACACAGCGTCTATTTGGACTGGGAAACNACCAATTTTATTCTAGCGGATTTGCGAGACGAGATCCGGGTGTTATCTTCATATACCAATCTGATCTTAGCACGATTTCTAACTTACGAGAGTGTTGTCGTTGCGTCCGACCATTCAATGGTGCCGGTCATTAACGGGTGCTGTAACCAGTACCATCCCACCCAGGCGATTGGCGANCTGATGACCATCAAGGAAAAACTGGGCCGCTTGGAAGGCGTCAAACTGACCTACGTCGGAATGCCAAATAACNTNTCNAACTCCTTAATTCGAGCNGGANTGCACGTGGGGCTGCAGGTAACGGTTGTCGCTCCGGAAGATAACCCNTCGGTAGAAGACACGGAACTTTATCAGCAAGCAGAATCTGCTGGAACGTATTTTACCACTGATGATCTGCACCAGTCGATCGCCGATAGTGATATCGTTTATACCGACACCTGGATCGACATGGAGTTGTTCACCGATCCGAGTTTCGCCGCAGAGAAGAAACGGCGAATTGAAACATTTCAACCCTATCAGCTAAATCACAACCTATTAGGTGAGTGCCAAACTTTGGTCATGCACTGTATGGCCGCCCATCGGAACTACGAGATCACGGGTGAGTTGCTGACAGATCCACGCTCAATCGTTTTTTGCCAGGCTGAAAACCGTCTGCACAGCATGAAAGCCATTTTCTTACACTTACTTTCCTAAGAGATTGTCTGAGGATGGAATTTACTCCCACAGGTAGCTAATCGACAATATTATCTCAATGACCACGGCAGCACTGGTAATAACTATGCCCTCACCGGCTATCTTAATAATTGGAACAACGAGATAGAATGGATCAAGGCCATGTACCTTCGTTTCAAATCCAGTCTGATTGGATTTAACCCGTCCCTGTTATTCCCAGGTAATCTACAGAATTATTATAATCCCTTTAACCCTGAGACCTGGATTCCCTATCAGCTTGCGGTCGATACCGAAGTCAGCCTAATGATTTACAACAGTCGAGGCAAACAAATAAGCGCACAGGAACTGGGATTCAAGAAAACTGGTGACTATCGTAGCAGGGAGAAGGCTATCTATTGGGACGGAAGGAATCAACTGGGTGAGCCGGTTACTAGTGGAGTCTACTTCTACCGGCTAGAAGCAGGTGATTATCGACAGATACGGCAAATGGTGATTTTGAAATAGGTCCTTAGCNTAAAGTACAAAGACAAAAAAATCCTGATTTNAACTAATGCNCAAATGGGATTTTTTTATGGGTATAGCTTTAGGAGTTCACCNTTGGGCAAGACAGAAGTAGAGTAGAGACGCCGCACCAAAGAGGGTGTACCGAGATAATAGAGGCTCACACCGATATATATCACCTGCCAGATAATAGCTGAAAACAGCATTCTCCTGAGTGTTAGCCTACTCCAGTGCCGAGTAGGCCATGATTTTGAACTGGCCGTCAAGTCGGGTTTGGGCCGGATTAATCTGGCTCATCAACACGCCGACAAATTTTTCCTGGGGATCGACCCAAAAAGAGGTATAAAAGTATCCACCCCAGGTGAAGGTACCTTCCGATTCTGGATGGTAGTGCTTTTGAGCGCCGGTAACCACGCTGACGCTCAAGCCAATAGCGGTTGTGGCGTCAGTTGACTCGCTATAGAGTCCACGAGACAACATCTCTACCATTTTTCGGCTTCAGATCCGTTTCCCGTCTAGATTTCCTTTATTGACCAGCATCTGGAGAAATTGAGCATAGTCGTAAGCGGTTGAAACAATACCGGCTCCCCCAAGCGCAATTTTATCTGAATCCTTCGCCCACCACTCCAGATAGTTGTTGGGTAAACGCTGAGCAATGACCGTTTCATCAAAGCGAGCCAATTTCCCATCCACGGTAGTATAAATGGATACAATCCGTTCTCTCTTTTCTTCCGGCACAAAAAAACCGGTATCGGTCATACCCAGCGGTTGAAAAATTTCCTCCCTCATGTAACGGGCAAATGGGCGACCGTCAACTACCTCGATGACACGCCCCAAGACATCCATGTTCATACCGTAGGTATAGCCTTCACCGGGTTCGTGTGCCAATGGCACACCGGCCAACCGTTGGATATTCTCAGCCAAGTCCATGGTCCCGTCCGGGCAGGCATCGGTGATCCCGGCCTTCAGGTAACCGTCCCGCCCGGCATTGGTAAAAACAGGATAAACAATACCGGAGGTGTGAGTAAAGAGGTGTTTCATCCGAATTTTCTGCTTGGCCGGTTCAGTGACAAAAACCTGCTTTTCCTCGTCCCAGGAGACAAAAACTTCTGGTTCCGCAAACTCCGGTAGAACATCAGCCAGAGGCGTTCCCATATCGTAATGCCCTTTTTCGTATATTTGAAGTGTGGCCACTGTAGTTATCAATTTGGACATGGAGGCAACTCTAAAAAGAGCGTCCTTTTCCATCGGCTTTTTAGTGTCCAGATCTGCCCAGCCAAACGCCCTGTAATAACCGATCTGGCCGTCTTTGAGCAGTATGGCGACCGCACCTGGAATCTCCTGTCGATCTACACAACCCTGAGTTAACCGATCAATCCGGTCCAGTCGATCTGAAATGAAACCGGCAACTGAGGGCTTGGCTTCTTCTAAAGTCACGGCCACTGAGACTACAGAAATAAAAAATATAAATAGAGATAAATAACCGAATTATCTCATTTGTCAGTTCTCCTTTTACGACCAATCTAACAACACACCCGTATAGATGTCTGGATGGTAGAGCAACCCATCGTAGGCCTCTTTGATTTTCTCTGGTTTTAAGCGGTGGGAAATCAGCGGTTCTATCTGCAGTTTCCCGGCCCGTAACCAACCGAAGATCATCTGTTGTTTGCTATATTGTGATTCAGCGTTACGAGTCGTCGGGTACATGGGCAAACACCATTCCAGTGCCCCTCGCATAGTGATCCAACGTAGGTGGACTTCGGAGAGAAGATCAGTGAGATCACCTTGAACCGCAACGCGTGGCGTACCTAAAATAACTAGTTGTCCATAGGTAGCGGTCACTCTTAGGGCCTGCATAACCACTGCGCTGTGTCCAACAGCATCAACGGTAATATTCCCCAATTCCCCACCAGTGATTTGCTCAATGGCAGCTTGAACATCGTCCGGTTCACCACCAACGGTGTAAGGAATCCCACACTGCTCGGCTAAAGCCCTCCGTTCGGTCACCGTATCAACGCCGATGACACGACAGCCCAAAATGTTGTAAGCTTGAGCTGCCAGGTTGCCAACCATGCCTAAACCAAAAATAACCACCCAGGGATCGTTCTGGATCTGGCTGACAATCGGTGCCGTTGTCGCGACCCCTGCCATACGGGAGGCGGCCGCGATAGCGGGATCAATGCTGTCGGGGACAGGCACAACCAACCGTTGGCTGTCGTAGCGGTGTGCTGACGTGTGGTTGCCATAAGTGAAAACCCGATCGTCGACAGAGACTCGATTGGCGTTCTGCCCCACAGCCCTGACCCGGCCAACGTTGGCATAACCAGACTTCCAGGGATAGGTACACCACTGTCCTGGTTGAAAAACTTTGGGTTCCTTACCCGAATAGTTAGCCAATTCGGTCCCCGTACTGATATAGGTATATTCAGTTTCGATCAACACTTGATTGGGTTCGAGATTTTCAATGTTTAGGCAATCGGTTTGCAGTTCTGCTTCCGACTGACCGGTGATTACCACCTGTTTAATTTCCATTCTAAATATTCTCCTCTATATTTCTGTTAATTACTCCGCCCTAAAGGGTTCAGGCAGTTGATATTACTGTTCAATCTGCCACCCATAAGATGGTTTGACTTCCATACTTGAGAAGGGGTGAAGCCCTCTGTGGCCAGACATGCAAGCGTTTCGTTACATGAGCCCAACAGATGAGGGCTAAGGTGACAACACTCAATACGCTGATCGTTAGCCCTGCATAGAATGTGAGATGTAACCCAAGTGGATCTCGTAAGAACCCGTTGCTTGTAATCGCAGTGCTAGCAAACCATCCTTGTCGAACAACTTACCTCGGTTTGACTGCCAGGCCCGGTGGTAGTTCTGATTAATGACGAGTGGCTTTGGCTGTGGAGAGCAAAGGTGGTTGCTCTGAAGTACTGCTTCGCTCCTTTATTTGGCCCTGATTGGGATTGACCAACCAAACCTTCAACACCTCTTCCGCTGTTAAGACGATATTCCGTGACCACACCTAAAGCAGCGTCAAGAGTCTTGAAAACGCTGCTTTCTCTAGAGCAAAGGCGCCCCTATTTTTCTGGTGCGATTTCCCTCCATCGAATTTGCGCAGCCATGAGGTATGTTATAATATTAATTCTGACCTAACCTTGTAGCTCAGGCCGTCTACATAGTCATTCAGCTAATGGTCAACGACGGCCTTACAGCTTTTGTCGTTCTGTTATGTGTTTTATAACTGTTCGTATGCTTGCGAACGTACTCGCTATAAAATATATTCAATTCAGTCAATGAAGCCAACTCACGGAGGAAACAATCGATGATGAAGACTTTTCAACAAACATCATTAAGGAAATGGATGCTCTTAATTACTCTAGCTGTTATCGGTCTGGGACCGGGCGCCCAACTGGTGCAGCAACTGGTCTATGCCCACTGCCAGATCCCATGCGGTATTTATGATGACTATGCGCGCGTCCAATCGATGCTTGAAGATGCCGATACGGTCATCAAGTCGGCTGATTCAATTGCTGATCTGTCCGGTAAATCCGAGGCCCAATCTATAAACCAAGCAGCGCGTTGGATAATGAATAAAGAGGAACACGCTCAAAACATTATCTCTACCATCAGTAACTACTTCATGACACAACGGATCAAACCCAGTCAGGAAGACTACACGGAACGTTTAACTAAACACCATGCGGTCATCATCGCAGCCATGAAAGCCAAGCAAAATGCTGATGTCGCACACGCTGAGGTCCTGAAGAAAAGCGTTGAGGCTTTGTCACCCTATTATCCCGGACACACCCATTAGAAGTAAAGCACAACTGAACAATCTAGCATTGCGGATCTAAAATGATGTAGTGACAGATTATCGAGTAGCAGTGACCAGGACTGTCGATACTTTCGTCCAGAAGATACCAGCCCTTCCTCTAATATCCCTATTCCCATGAGTGCTCGGCACCCTTTAGCCGGGGAAATAGGGGTGGCTAACGACAGCTAGAAACGACAGTGAGTAACCAGCTATTCCAACTAGTTCAGCCTAGTCTCAGATAAGCGAGTTTGGTCCACCTGCACTTTAGACGGTATCTTTTGCCTGTTGGAAGACAGCTCAAAAGAGGTGAAAGCCAGAGTTCCTGTCGGTTCTTCGCCCGTGTCATTGAGTTCAGGGCTAGTGAGGCAAACCTGAATTTTCCTGTCTCACCGCGGTATGACATGCCATTAAGAAACCTCGTTCCCAATTGCGGCTGTAATGACATCAAAAAGCTGATTTTATCGCCTTGGAAACCAGCGTTACCGTCACCATAATGCTAAGTGTGCAACCAAACGTTTCATGTTGACTTCCCGTTACAAGGTCTACCTGCCTGCAAAAAGAATTGAAGATCTGGCTTGATCTGTTGAGAATCAGTCTCTATTACACCAATAGATGGGGCGCTTACGAAGGTCATTTGGCGGCACAGACACACCAAATCAGCAAGGGCAATAGCCAGAGAATTGAGAGGAAAAGCTCAATTAGCGAACTGGGATCAAGCACTTGGCACGTAAAACCATTTCTCAAAGTTGGAACTGAGGCCTGACACGGTCATTAGCCCGCTTATCGACCAGGTGGAATTTGGACTGGATATTCACGCAAAGGCTCTGGTTTGACCTGCCAACCGTCAGATGAATGGTGATGATCGTGGCGGGAATAAACTGGGACATGGGTATCATCGGCAATTCTCTTGAAGTCCGGAATATCGACTTCCAAAGTGCAGTAACCGACCCTTAGAAGGGCAACTAAGTCCTCTGGCTCCACCTTTCGACGCCAATTCCATCGAAATGACAACCATTCAGACTGGGAGAAATCCTGACCGACAGCAATCATGAATGGCCACGTTTCGGCCGCACCTGTAGTATCATCTGTCGAACAGAACATACCCATTGGGCTAGTTCATCACGTTTTTCCCACTGGTGGCCAACATCGAGGAAAGATGCCATACAAACGAAATCAAGATTAAGACCATCCAAGTCGTAATTTGAGACCAGTTCACGCACAGTATTGAGTTGGAAAACACACACTCCTCCTGATTCAGCGTAATTTCATGAGCGGGCTGGCGTCCGGTTTCTGTCAATCGTCGTTCGATTATAGTCGGGTAGGGTCCTTGACGTATCGTTGAAGTTCAGCAACCAGTTACAATTTTTACCTTTGAAATCGACGGCATCAAAATTTGTTAGTATTGACCCGGAAGGAGCAGAACACCTCTAGGCTACATCTTCTAGTTTCAGCAACGACTGCGGGCAGGAAACCATTACCGGTATCAAGCCTTGAGTAATGGATAGTACGAAATAAAGCGGCTCAGGTAGCGGACCATAGCCCCATCGACGTTCCATATTACCGTGTCGAAATGGATTTTACCGGATAAAGCCGAGCAACTTGTCAGCGTACGCCCAAGGTGTCAACACATCCGGTCCGATAATCAAAAAAGGCGGATTGTACAGGTTGATGAGCCGGCGATCCTATTTAGTCGCCTCTGCGTGCTGCACGTCAGATCTCTAGTGGCACCCTCCAAGTTTATCCGTACGGGTTATGATTGACTCCAACCCGGCCTGGGCTCGAAGCCCAATATCTGTTGTGCTTTTGCGGTGCTGATCACGCTGGCGTTTCCTTCAAGTGATCCTCGAATCTCAACCCTGCCACCGAAATTTTGTTCAATCAAGTCGATGGTCGGTTCCCGAAACCGCGTCGTCGGCTGTGCCAGCAGAAAGGCTTGGTGTCCGTCAATATCAGCTTCAAGCCCTAACACATGTGCTTCAGCTACATCTCGCGGGTCAGCGTAAGCCCACATCACCACTGTTCGCGGCATTTCCACTGTGGGCGCATCCCAGGGGAATTCCGCTTGTTGTTGCGGTGAGACGACGTTGGTGAATCGAAGACTGACGATAGAGGTAGCGGTACTTCTAGCCACCATCTGGCCGATGCACTCACCAATCTGCTTGGATAAACCATAAGGCTCAAATGGCATCATCGGATGTTCCTCGTCAAGTGGCAAATAGAGTGGTACAAAAGAACTCGGATTATCTGACCAACCCATGCCAAAGGCACTGGAAGAGAAGACAATACGAGGCACATTTTGATTCGCCGCAGCCCACATTATGTTGAATGTACTCAATGCGTTGTTTTGGAACGTCTCATACCCATCAGCACCAGGCCCCGGAATAGCACCCAGATGAATAACTGCTTCGGCGCTGGTCACTAAATCCTTTACTCGCTCGGCTTGGCAAAGTTCCGCTTGCACAAATGGTGAGGGCGAATTTTCATAACTTATCCTGTCCGTTCCAAGCACGTGGTATCCTTTATCTATCAATCGTCGAACGACACGCTGGCCCAGCTGCCCGGCTGCACCAGTGACTAAAATCATGGTTGTTTCCTTGCTTAAAGATAATATAACATGTTGTTGCGGAAACTGGTGAGGTAAACACGATTCTTGAGCGAAGTCACTCGATCCGTCAATTTGCAGATATCTCAACAATAACTAACAAGAAAAAGTGCTTTATGACGACATACCAAATGCTTGGAACAGATCAAATCGTCAACCGTTTGACCCATGATACCACTGTCGTCTTGCACGCACTGACAAGGAAATGAAACATTGGCTCTTTCTCGCCCTGTTGGCGTGGGTTATTTTCTCAGTCACGGATCCGTCAATGAATACAATTTTGTTACCGATGAGCCCGTACAGGTTGACGATTTGATGGAAGTCGTGGAAAGGTAGTACGCTAAACGAGATTGGATATCAACTAACACACCACTATCATAACTCAAGTGAATGAAAACAGCTTTCAGGCACCTATAACTTTTAGTGTGTGCCGGCTAAAGAATAATTCTGTTATAATGTACAGAATTGGAAGAACAGTTTTAACTTTCTTGAAGAGTTTAGCAATGTCGATATTACTTCAAGAAGAATTCAAGCGAGTAACGTATCGAACGATAACTGGATTTATTAGAGATAAAGAATATAGGTTATTCCGGGCGGACACGGCTATGTATAAATCGGCGTTCTTAGGTTATGGTGGACGAGCACAAGGACACGCCCATGCATATCAGCATGTAAAAGGTGGTGAAATTGGGGCCATATGCGATATGAATGAGCAACTGCTCAACGATTTTGGTGATGACTTTAGTATCTCAAAGCGCTACACAGATCTGCATCAAATGTTGGATCAAGAAAGCCCTGATTTATTACATATTGTCACGCCCCTACATTACGCGGAACAGGTCAACTGATTCGTCATTCGCTGATGCAGGTTGCGTCGGACCATGAAGTACCTGCAGCTTATTGTGGAGAAACCAATTGCAGTAGCAGCGGAAGNTTGGAANCANTTAGCGGAATTGTGTCAGAANACCAAGACGAAATTCTGTGTCAACANGCAACTAAATTTCCACCCGCGAAATTTGGAACTCAAAGATAATATAGCGGCCGGGAGAATAGGTGAGATTAAGTTTATTGATGCTAGCGCGCGTTCGACACCAATAGATCAAGGGCCACACGTCCTCCAGCTAGTTTCTTCATACACCGACAATTCACGACCGGTCAAAGTTTTTGGCCAAGTTGCAGATGGAAACCCGTTGGATTCTCTTCAGCCATCTCCAAGGCACGCTACTGCATCAATAACTTATGCCAACGGCATACGTGGCCTTGTAACTTTTGGAACCGAAGCCGCACCAGCAATCAGTGATAATTCAGGGGCACACCGACACAAGCGGATTGCTGTTTTCGGGACTCATGGCTTCATTCATTGGAACATGGATGGTTGGGAACTAACACGCCTGAGAATGGGTATGAAAGTGGTGTACACAGTTACGGTGAGCAGGATATTTTAGGCCAAGCTGGACTGACTGAGGCAGTTTTTGATTGGCTTGATGATGATCAAAATGTGCATCCAACCCATCTGGCCCAATCCCTAGCAGAATTTAATCTACTCATGGGAATATATCAGAGTGCCCTAACATACACGCCGGTTGAGCTTCCATTTGATCCACCAGACGGATTAATCGACTCGATGAAAGAGATCCTGCTTTAATCTACTGAAGTACGACGTGGGCAAGAATAGACAACCGATCTAAGGTGTCCTTTCCGAAGTAAGCGACCAATTATGAGTCAGACCGATTAATCATTACAACCCAATCCTCCACTGTGGTTGGTGAGATCTAACGACCGCTATGGCTGGCGGCATGGNATGGGGCCATTCGCGGTCAATACGGCCACGAAACCGGTGCCATGATTGCGGGTGTTCTAGTGAGCCTGATTCTGGTGGTTCTGTTTTGCCCAGATAACGGCTCTGTCCATGTAATTCGGGCAGCCGCATTGGGGACGATAGCCATGGGCTTCGGAGGTTCAATGACCTATGGTCAGACGGTTGTTGACCCACGACACACCGCTGGTAGGAAACTGGGCTTCCCTTCGCTGGGGGATGCTTGGCCTCGCCATCAAAGGAGGGGGGTGGATTGGGTTCTCTGGATTTTTTCTCGATCTAGGCTTGGGAGGTAAACGCTATNNTNCTTTTGAGATGTTCCTGCTAATCATTGGTATGTTAACTGCCGTTGTAGCCGGATGGTGGCTGTTTAACTCACCACACGACCCGGAAAATAAGTGCTTGCCGCTACTCGACTTTTCCGATCACTGGAAATGGGAACCAGGAGTCGAACTGAAACACCGTCCCGAAATTTGGGGTGGGCTATGGTGCACGCTAGTCACAGGGATANTATACGCCACATTAGTAAAGAAGGATGTTCTGGCAAGAAACCTGGCGTTATGGGGGACCATAGGTGGATCGTTAGGATTTCCACTTGGCCAAGCGCTGCAGNCTACCCACGCATGGAATCCAGACTTCTTCCGCGAGAGTGTGATTGGACCTTTCACCCGGAATTTCAACTGGTGGAACATAATGGAAACTGCCTTTGGCACAGTAATGGGAGCAATACTTGGCCTGGGTTTGTGGCTGAACCAACGCCGAATTGACATTTCGTCCGAGCCAGATACCAGCCCCCTACCCAGGTGGTTGATTGGCGGGTTACTAGGTTTGCATTTGTGTCTGCTGTTGCTGGTAGACTTCAGCCTTCTCTTGGATTGACGGCGTGTATGATCTCGGTTTAATGATGGGCCTTATCCCGCTGGTGGCCGTATCTGCAACTGCTACCAATCACGCTACTCCCCATCGCTGGCAAAACATTGCGCATGCTGGTTTACTCGGTGGCCAACCCAATCAACCTCAGTGTGGGATGATTAGCTTATTTCATCCTGCCAATGCTGCACGCCACAACCCTGGCGGTTGATTTTATATGCCGCGCAAAACCAGAGGGGGGACATCCAGCTTTTATCCGAATTACGCTCATATTCTGTACGTGGATTTACTTCGGGTTGAACTTTTCTTTCTTTGGTTTCCCTCTATTATGGGCGAATCCCAGCCCACTCCTGTTTGTCATTTCGGTAATTGGACTGACCTTGACGGCTCTGTTCTTCGATCCTGCTGAGCGCCGTTGGTACTATAAGGCGTGGAGGAAAGGTTGGAGTTGACCAAGATGACAATTTAGCACGCGATCCTGCGTCAAAACTTGCGACCGACCGAGGATGAAGGTGTCAAAACGCTCGCTTCCAGCCTCATCCTTCTACAAACAACACCTAACTCAAATATAACCGGGCTGACTATGCTCCTTCTTACCATAGAGGCAGCCTCATTTACATCCCATCACACTACCAATTTTAGTTCCTAAGATTGCCTGATTTTGGCGGCAAGCGTAAAGCTAAAAAAGACGAACAAAGAACTGGACGCTCTTACGGAGGAGTAAAAGGGCGACTAATTGCAGGAAGAACACAAGGCTGAGATTGTTGATCTGATTGAGGAAGACCATTATAATGGTGCTAGATATCATCAGGTTTGTCAACAGGTTGGTGTCTCAGATCGGACGCTGCAGCGCTGGAAACGAGGAAATCTCAAGGATTAGCGGAAAGGCTGCAAGAAACGAGTGATTAGAAAACTACAACTACTAAAAAAAATCTATTTTCTTTAGATGGTTGTAAATATGCTGACCCGCTTGTTGGTTTCCTTCTATATTCCAGTGACCATCGTATTTCCATTTGGATTGTTTTTTGTAATCATCAGATAAATTGTAATAACTTTGTCCTAAATGTTTTCTTACATCATCAAATCTTGGATGTTGGAGGAATCCATTATCAATTAATATAAATTTTGCCCCCATGCTGTCCGAATACTCTTTAAGGTTTTTAATATTGTTCTTATGCTCTGAAATTGCTCTGTTGTACCACTCGAGATCGTAATTATCTAAATATTTCATTAAAGAGACACTATAAGCTCCTGTCATGCTTTTTGGCATGGCATTTTTGCTGTCTTGGTTTGGAAAATTACCCCCAATCAAATTGTGATTTGACCATAAGGTTTTCAATTTTCTCGTTATTCTTTTTTTTACTGCTTTCAGTTGAGGTTTCGCCGTTTTGTAAAGCATATAAGTGATCATATTATATCTTAATTTTCTGAGCTTATTTGAAATTGTGCCTTCAAAATATTTTTTGTACTTTTCATTCAATTCGTCGGTACTATAATAGTTTTTTTCTCCTTCTACTAAGTCAACGTGCTCAATTGAGTTGACTAAATAGCCGTTTATCACTGTACGGTGTGGAAACATAAAATCATCATTTAAATCATTTCCTATGTAAAGAATAATAATATATTTGGGCTTTTTACCTACTAAGTCAACCACCCTTTTAGCCTTGATTAATTCTTGCGCTGTCCCAAAACCTGACACTCCGCATTTCAGCGCAAAAACGCCGGATTCTTCCTCTAGTGTTGACGTCCATTTCTTTTCTAATGGGGTGTAGCCCCAAGTCATACTGTCACCTAATACCAGGGTATATTTATCAGGTATTTCCCTGTCATAATCAAAACAACCATATTTGTTGGAAAACACTTCATAGTTACAACCATGAAAGCGGTGAATTTTATCCTTTATGTTTCTACCAATATCATAGCCCAAAATTTTATCTGCCCTGAAATAGCGAGATGGATAAGAGTACTCTCTATTTAAAACCGAAGAGTATTTTGTAAATCTTAAAGCAATTTCGACCACCACCAACATTGCAATCACTGATAGTAATACTAAAAGTGCGTTAATTGAATAAGATTTTAATTGATGAATAAGCGTCATAGTCAGATGAAAAATAAGCACTTAGACGGAGAGATTTGGGGTGGACTGAGGTGGCCAATTTTTTCTGACAGAAAATTCAGAGAGCTAAGTGTAGCTCATTATCAGGCGGCTATTGNCAACTAAACCTGGTTAAAATATACTTCTCTTGGATTGTTATAATCCAGGGACTGCTGTTCCCTTCTATTATTGTAACCTTCAAAAAATGCATTTAGACCAGGCCTACGTTCACCAGCAGTGGCGTACTCTTGCAGATAAACACCTTCATACTTTTACCGTTTTCCAAAGCTTTTCCACAAATGCATTATCCACAGTCCGGCCCTTGTGGTGGTTGTCAAGACAGTTGTCGTAATTTTCATGCAACTTGGTCTCCCACCTACTGTGTACCAGTCCCCGATTCCTCTGGATTCAGCCAGACTTCATTGGCCAGCGTCCAGTTTCGCGTATTGTCACTCCATCGCTCTGGGTGCTGTTTTTTTTAGTCCTCTCCCTCACCGTTATGACGCTGTGATGGTGTCACTAAGCGGACACCGCTATGGTAATGCTCANGTTTTTACCAATNCACAAATCGGAGCATCCANTCATTCGTCCTTTACCTCCCCNTCAGATGGCCGGGGATTTTTTGGCCGAACTAGCAGGGCTGTGTTTGGACAACTGTTTGTTCGAGCTAAGGGATTATTCGCGTGCGCTGATACAGTTTCAACGTTTGGTCGAGATAAATCCGCAAAGTCTTCGCGGGAATCTTCAGATCGGCTTGATCTATACCTGCTCCGATGCAGATGACCTTTTCGATCTTGATGTAGCAGAGTAGACGTTGCAACGCGCCTTGGCTATTAGTCCTGAAGAGAGTGGCTCTCTCTTGCAACTTGGCATGGTTATCCGCGCCAAAGTCGATCTCGAGAGGGCGTCGAAATACTTTTCAATGGCACGACAACTCAACTTCAAAGCGGTAGAGGCCTACTATCTCGATGGCTACATTCAGTGGAAACAGGGTGACACGGGAATACGGCGACAACGCTGTTTCGCCAGGCAATCAAATACAGCCACGGCCAAAAGC
>PACG01000100.1 GCA_002699335.1 Candidatus Poribacteria bacterium | reverse complement strand
AACGGTAGTTTATCCGGCCACACTTATCAGGCAAAAGTCATATTTCTGACGTCCTTAGCTGATCCCAATCCGGTCATTTTTCTGGAATCAAAACAGATGACCGCTATCACTGGCCCTGTACCAGAAGAGATGTATCAGTTGTCAATGGGTCAAGCTTCAATTCTGCGAGAAGGNGAAGAGCTGACAATTATTGCCATCGGCCCCTTAATCCAGCTCGNATTAGCAGCGGCCAAGAGCTTGGAAAAGAGTGACGGAATCAGTCTGGAAGTAATAGATCCAGTCTGCCNACAACCGTTGGATATTAAAAGGCTGGCCTCTTCGATACGGAAGACAAGGCGACTGATTATTGTCGACCAAGCCGTAACATTTGGTGGTGTGGGAGCGGAAATAGCCAGCCAGATCGTTGAGCAATGTTTTAACCATTTACAGGCACCGATAGTACATTTGGGCGCCCCCTTTTCCCCTCCGCCCTTTTCCTTAGGAATACCAACCAANCTAGCAATCGATCATCGCCGCAGTGAGAGGGTTGTTGGATCAATAGACCTTCTAACTATCTCTCCCGNCGCCAAGGGATATGAANACAGGTGGGCCAACGGCTATCAAGGGTAAGTCTGATTGCAAATTGGTGCTCATACGTTTGGCGGTAGATAGATGGAACCCTGGCCTNGCGTTGGATTNCCAATTTGTTGCCGACCAAAGCTGAACTGNCCTGATGGTCGNTCCNATTCCAACCGCGGGCTTGGAGCGCAAGGTAGAAAAGAGAAGCCAAAAGGCNACGGATCGGTGTTTTAGGACTCNATGGTTCATTGTTTTCACTGCTGTGTTAAGATTGATGCTCTAAGATTGAATTGAATAAAGATATGCAAGTGGATGACATGGATAACAGGAATTATTATAGGTCTTTCAGAATACAGATTTTCGNCNGGGTTACCGTCATCTATTCTATTACTATTTTGTATCAACAGTGGTATACGGTGAANGGACAGGAGAGAGATCCCTGAATCTCACGGCTGGAGAGTTAACTGTTTCGTTCGATCTTAACCAGAAGGGNCTCATAACGTCGCTGCGCCACGGAGAAGAGGATATAGTTTCTCCCGGATGGGGCAGACTAACTTGCCCTCAAAGTCGGCCTGGTGAAAGACGATGTCTCCAGATATTTCACAATACTGACTTCAAGAATTTTCGGTATGAAGAGACCGATGGTGGCGTGCGGTTTTACTATGACACTTTGTATGGAAGGGGGCTAAAGGTTGTGGCAACAGTCGAATCGCATTATGATGGCGGTTTCTGTTCAAGGCAAGGATGGTTAATGNCTGCCCCTCGATTGCAGAAGGTTCCGCCGGGCTAAAACAATGTTGTTACAACACCAAAAAGCGACTAGGCGTTCCATCATCATTGGCCTGCTGTTGATTCCGCTGAGTTCGTTTTGGATCTCGAATTCGGAGATGGTGACAGGGGTAACCGAAATTACCTCAACCTCGCTCCTGATTGGNGCNGTGTTTGTGCTATTTATACTGGTGTTGGGCAATGTGCTGTTGGAAAAAACAGTTCCCGGCTATGCGCTCTCCGGAGCCGAGATGCTGACCATCTTCGTTATGCTGAACATCGGGATGAGCATCAACGGAATCGGGATGTTCGGATTTCTGGTCACCGCCTTGTGCAATCCGTTTTGGTACGCTACCCTTGAGAATGGTTGGCGAGATTTTTTGCCTGCTATTCCGACCTGGTTCGTTCCGCAAAGCAAAAATGCGATTAGGTCCCTTTATCTCGGTGAATCGACCCTTTATCGTGCCGATCATCTCAAAGCCTGGATAGTACCGGTTTTAACCTGGAGCGGNTTCACCTTTGTTTTGCTGTGGGTCATGCTTTGCGTGAATGTACTCTTACGGAAACGGTGGTTGGAGCAGGAGCAACTTTCATTTCCTATCACCACCCTGCCGGTAGAGATGAGCCTGAGAGAACGGCGGTTCAGCGATTACCTGAAAAATCACTATTTGTGGATTGGCCTCCTAATCGCGACCCTGATACAGACCAATAACACGCTGCAATACTACTATCCACAACTTCCCTATATTAAAGTTAAGCCTTTCGATATTGGCCACCTGTTCAGTGAAAGTCCGTGGAACGCGGTGGCTGGATTCCCACTTGCCTTTCACCCTTGTGTCATTGGTTTGACCTACTTTATTCCACTCGATATTTCGTTCAGTTGTTGGTTCTTTTTCCTGTTTCGAAAAGGGCAGCAGGTGTTAGCAGCCATTATCAGTACCGGTGGAGGCTCAGTATGGGGACCGTCTGGCCGCTATCCAGCTATCGCTGAGCAGGGGGTTGGTGCATGGCTCGGATTGGCCTTGCTGGCGCTGTGGCTCAGCCGGAAACACCTGGTTCAAACTTTCAACCTGGCCTGGACAGGACAACCCTCGGATGAACCTGTGCACGAGCGATATGCATGGCTAGGGTTGATCCTAGGGATAATCGCTTTGGTTGCCTTCTGCGGTTTCGCTGGTCTTAACGTCATCATCGCTACCGTATTTATACTCCTATTTCTGTTGTATATGATCGGACTGACACGGATCCGTTCCGAAGGCGGTGTCATCTGGAACTTTGGCCCATATATCAATCCACCGCAATTGATGGTTCATTTGGCTGGATCCCGGTTGCTAAATCCAGGAAACCTGACCATCCTGGCCTATATGCAGTGGTTCAACTTGGACTATCGCTGTGCGGTTATGCCGCACCAACTGGAAGCCCTTCGAATTGCCCATGTCGGAAAGATTAACAGAAGATCCATGTTCGGCATTATCGTGNTGGCAATGGTTATCGGTATTGTGTCTGCTTACTGGAATGTCCTGAGGATGTATTATATGAAAGGGGCNGGCACCCCATACGTTAACCTTTGGCGAACAAACATGGGACTGATTCCATATCGTCAACTGCGGGCATGGTTAGACTTCCCAACCGATAGCGGGCTGGCCAGTTTACCTTTCATTGGTGGAGGGATGCTNGCGACCTTCCTTTTGATGTTCCTGCGAACCCACCTGCTGTGGTGGCCGATTCATCCAATCGGTTATGCGGTCGGACACAGTTTTATAATCGATCTGATTTGGACACCGATGTGCGTCTCCTGGTGCCTCAAAAAGCTGATTCTCCAATATGGTGGTATCCGTGCATACCGAAAGGCGATGCCCCTTTTTATTGGCCTGTTATTAGGCGATTACCTGAGTGGTTGTGCTTTTAGCCTAGTTGGCGTCATCCTCGACATTCCGATGTATCGGGTTTTCCCCAATTAGATCGACTACTCAACACGGCAGCTAGAGACTCCCGATTTGTCTCACCGGCCTAACTGGGTTCCTAAAAACTATTGCATATTTTCGCCATANAGAGTCACTGGGAGGCAGCAGTACCCGTGTAACAGATCCCCNGCAAGACTACTCGCTAGGANATATAGCTGGACAAAGTTGCTATTGACATTTTGGAATTACTGTTGTAATTTCCGTCATTCCCTTAGATTAAACAGCGGTTTTTAACAAAAAACCTAAACCAAATCGGTATTTCTACGTTATAATTCCCGCGGGGTTCAAACTTTGAGGTGTTATTTAGCCTAATTGAGCCATTCCGTTATTTTATTTGGTGGTGAGCTTATAAATTTTTATTTGGTTAAGTTCAGCACAATACCATGTTAAGTTATATTGAGAGGGAATGTGGATACTGATTTTGATAGAAGTTTTTTCTTGTCAGAGATATTTGATTTGACGTTTTCTCTTTGTATGTTAAGGGAAAATGACCTTGAAAACTTTTGCACAGCTCAATCTTATTGAGCCACTTTTACGAGCTGTTTCGGCTCGTAACTACGAGACTACAACACCAATCCAAGCGGAGACAATTCCGCCACTTCTTGCNGGTCGAGATGTTCTCGGTTGTGCCCAAACCGGCACCGGGAAAACCGCTGCTTTTGCCCTACCGATTCTGCAGCATATTACAGAGCGACCTAGCCTTAGTAAACGCCCATATATTCGAGCCCTGGTTCTGGCCCCAACCCGCGAGTTGGCAGCCCAGATCGGTTCCTCTTTTGAGGCGTATAGCCAGTTCTTAAAGACTCGCCAGACGGTAATTTTCGGTGGCGTCCGAGCCAGTAGCCAGATTCAAGCCCTAAAGCGTGGTGTCGACATTCTGGTCGCAACGCCTGGCCGGTTGCTGGATTTGCAAGGACAGGGATTCGTCGATCTGAATCAGGTCGAATTTTTTGTTTTGGATGAAGCCGACAGAATGTTAGATATGGGCTTNATCAATGATATTCGACGGGTTATCGGATTATTACCGGAGCGTCGTCAAAACCTACTCTTTTCGGCCACCATGCCACAGAGTATTGCCAAGTTGGCTGACTCGGTTTTAGACCAACCATTTCGTTTCCAAGTTGCCCCTCAGGAGTCGGTGATTCAGGAAATTCAGCAAGAGGTAATGTTTGTCCAACAGTCAGACAAGCGTNACCTCTTGATTCAGATCATTCAGCAAGGTCAAATCAGGCAGGCGATTGTATTTATGAGAACGAAACATCGTGCCAACCGTTTAGCTCAGCAACTGAACAGAGCTAAAATTAATGCGACCGCAATTCACGGCAATAAATCTCAAGCGGCACGAGAACGGGCGCTCCTTAGTTTCCGCAAAGGCCAAAACCAGATTCTAGTTGCGACTGATATCGCTGCTAGAGGNCTGGATATTGATGGTGTGAGCCACATCTTTAATTTCGATCTACCAAACGAAACGGAGAGTTACCTCCATCGGATTGGTCGTACCGGCCGAGCCGGTANATCCGGGATAGCGGTTGCTTTCTGTGCTCCTGAGGAATACGATTACTTAAAGAGCATTGAGGAAATGATGGGGATTCAAATTCCTACTTCCAAGACAGATCAAGGCTGGGATCGCCGATCCACTACCATAGAAGATAAGCTGACAACCGAAAAGGAGGTTGAGCCAAAACCATTCTCAGCCCGGCAGGGACCTAAACCTGGACGAAATCGAGGAAGACGAAAGTCAACTCGTTTCCAACGTAAAGGGCCGTTGGCCAGTAAGGCTAAATCACAACTGCAATTCACCACTGGTTAGATCTTAACCTAATCAGAGTCAGAAAGGCCGATCGGAATTCTCCGTCGGCCTTTTTTATTAGCAACAGAAAAAGCCGACTGCCTACCTATATAGAAAAAGATAATCAAGAATAGTGAAATTCGTCACCTTGACTNCGGCAAGTGCTGTAACTAGCATTTCTCAGAGCTGCAAATACCATANCCNTTCGACGGCAACCAATTATGACAGGNGACAGAGCGACTGTCTCTTCACTTCTGTCTCTGGCTCGAAACTTTGCCTGACCGTTACCGATGGCGGTCCAAATCCAGAAACAGTATCTATATGCTGTTTCTCTATTCCTCTTCCAATCTTTCCTAGCCTCGATATGGCACCATATATCTCATACGCCAAGCGGCTTCATCCAGACTGATTTGATCGCAACTTTTCCAGCTTTTAATTCCGCTACTCGCTACGGCTAGATGTCGAGCATCCGACGACTCCCCAAATTACCAATTGGAGTGGAAGAGTAGGCTTAACCATCCTGTTAGAACCACAGTGTGGACATCCGATCTCAGTTGGATAGGCGCTGGGGCGACCTGTCAGCAGATGCCTGTTCAGCTTTTATTTTCCCTCACATCCTGTTATATGAGCAAAGTGGCTGTATTGTTTCTTCATCTATAACGAATACCAGGTTGTTCAAGGGTAGACATAATGAGGGCAGTTTGGTATGATGATAGAAGGCAACCTGAGATGGGACTTGACTTTGAGGGTTAATTGAGCAGATATAACAGTGCGAAAGAGGTCGATACACTACTTCCCAAGGAGGCGTTATCCACTACCGACACTGCTGCTAGTTGAAGATCAATGGGGTTCATCGGGAAAGGTATTAAACGACGAAAGCACGAGAGGGGGTTTTAAGGATATTGGTGGCTTGTGGGTCATTGCCGGGGTGATGTCAGGACNGTTTTTGAACATTCCAGCANGTGCTGATGNTCCCGGAGAAGAAGTCGCAAGGTTTAACAGTATTGTATGTTAATCGCTGTATGTTCATCACAAGTCGCATACNTCAACAGATCGAGACTGATGAACCGGTTCTGGTTGGACTGTTTTAGAGNACCTTCGCTCCNTNGCGACTCCACAGAACGGATCGGTGAGATTATCTCAATCGCGAAAGGATCAAAAATGAAACGNAGATTTCTTAGTTCGGTTTTAATACTGGTAATTTTTACGGTTGGATTTAGCATAGTNGGTTCTGCGGAAGATCAAAATGCCGTTGAGTCGACTCAAACCGNAAATCAACAAGTTGCGATGGAAGCCAACATCGTGACGAAAGTTTTTCTTCCCATTGCACTTGCCGTTATTATGCTCGGCATGGGATTGAGTTTGACGACCGACGATTTCAAAAGGGTTATGATCTATCCGAAAGCGACAGTTCTCGGAATGCTAAATCAGCTGATCTTGCTACCGATCATCGCTTTCGTTTATGCGAAGATCTTTCCGTTAAGTCCCGAATTAGCGGTGGGATTGATGATTTTGGCCGTCTGTCCGGGAGGTGTTACCTCGAATTTGATCAGCCACGTTTCCAAAGGTGACACCGCCCTCTCGATTACTTTGACGGCCATCAGCGGTGTGATCACGGTGATCACCATCCCGTTTATTCTGAGCTACTCGCTAGAATATTTCATGGACGGTGGACAAAACATTTCGTTGCCGATCGGAAAAACGATCATTCAGATCTTCGTCATCACAGTTATTCCCGTCTCAATCGGAATGTCGATCCGATCCCTAACAGAAAACTTTGCCAATAAAATGGGCAAACCGGTAAAAGTTATATCGGGAATTTTCTTCGTTTTAGTACTGATTGCAGCAATTCTATCGGAGAAAGATGATCTACCTGAGATGTTCAAACGGGTCGGAATCGCCGCCTTAGCGCTCAACGTCACAACAATGTTGTTGGGATTTTTCACTTCTCGGCTGGCAAAACTGGATCCGCCACAATCAATCACGATCTCGATCGAATCGGGCATTCAAAATGGAACGCTGGCGATCGTGATCGCCACAAGTATTTTGAACAATACTCAAATGTCGATCACACCGGCAATATACAGTTTGCTGATGTTTGTGACGGGTGGATTTATGATGTTTTATTTCGGGACGAAAAATAGTGATTTAAAATCGTGAACGGAGAGTTGAGAGGACCACATCTCTCAAATTTCTCCCGCTAGTAAGAGAAGGCACTTAAAATATCTGTGGTTCCCCAGCAGGGAAAAGAACAGTGTGCGCTGTCCATAAGAACCTAGCGGGTGGTTGGTCAATCGGAGGTGGATAACGAGGAACGGGATGANNAGATCCGGCTGNTTGCCGTTAAGATGGTTCAGCCGGAACCTGCTATCCTAGTGATGCCAGGCATTGACCACCTTATTTTGCGTCTGACTACCTACTATTCCCGTCACGACCTCTCCATTGTGGTCTCTGCCTTGCCAACGGATAGCCTGTGGATCCCGGCCAAATGTCTGTTCACTCGCAATCAGTTCAACCNGTTGACCGCCCACGCCATAGACCTTGATGGTGACGTGGACTGACCGGTCCAAGGTGAAAGAGATGATGGTATGAGGACTGAAACTGTTGCCAAGAGGGGAAAAGACTCTGGGTTGACAGGTCAATGAATCTGACTTCAGATTGGCCGAATCCAGCGCTTCAATCCTTTCCACCTCTTCCAGGGTAAATTGACCTGAGGTGATTGAGCCGGCATGATTGGAATCAATGGCTGAACTGAAACTACGAGGCTAACAATAGATGAAGATTTATAATCACTGTATTTCGCTACTGGTGCTCAATTATAAACCACCTCTTGAGGCAATGAAAGAATGGCAAGTAAAGGAAGCCGGTAGATTTAAACATGCCTATACAAACAGACGAGACTTGACANCTAGAAGAACATTGTTTAGAGGNNGATGAGGATGAAAATCANAGATCTGCATGTGATACGTATGGGTACACCAGGGCAGGGAGGGACAAACTGGACGTTTGTAAAGATTGAGACAGATGCGGGGATTTATGGGCTTGGTGAAGCCAGTTTACAGTATAAAGATGAAGGTTTGATGGCGGAGTTCGAGGCATTTAAAAGATTTCTGATTGGCAAAAACCCATTTGAGATTGAGCGCATTTGGACATCACTCTATCGGCGTGTCACATGGTCGGGCGGACCGGTGACAACAAGTGCGATCAGCGCTATTGATCTAGCCCTTTGGGATATTAAGGGAAAAGCGCTAAAGGTACCAGTATATGAATTACTGGGTGGGAAATCGCATGATAAGATTCGAATGTATGCCAATGGCTGGCTGAGGAACGGAAACACGCCTGAGGGAATCGTTGAGGGGGTGAAAAGAGTCGTAGATCAGGGATATACTGCGCTGAAGCTTTACCCGTTTGGTGGTGAACAGGTAGCGAAAATCGATCGGATTGAGCATGGAGTAGCACTTGTGGAAGCCACACGGCAAGCGGCCGGACCGCAGACNGAAATTGGAATTGATATTCGGGCGCGGTTGAACATCTGGAGTGCGCGACGTGTGGCACAGGAGCTGGAGCCGTTTNATATTGCCTGGATGGAAGAACCAATTCTGTGGGATAATCCAGAAGCACTAGCACAGTTTGCCCATGAAGTGCGCGTGCCTGTTGCAACAGGTGAACAGTTGTATACGCGGTGGGGATTCCGCGCATTGTTAGAACTAAATGCCGTAGGAATTATTCAACTAGATATCTGTCATGCAGGCGGCATTACCGAGTTGAAGAAGATTGCTGCGATNGCAGAGACGTATTACGTCACGCTNGCACCACACAATTCGAATGGCCCGCTTTCGACCATTGCCAGTTTACATCTGGATTTGTGTATTCACAACAGTTTGATGCAGGAGATATTTTTGGAATCTATCCCACTTTACAATAAAGTGCTCTCTCAGCCGATTGAAGTGATTGACGGGTATTGTGTGCCACCCGAAGGNCCTGGCTGGGGTGTAGGTTTGAAAGAGGATGTAATGGAGAAATATCCACCCAAGCCGTTTACGCCTGTAGAGTCTGAGCCATATATGGCATTTTAGCTTGAGAGGTCAAAAAACTTTGAGAAGGAGAATTGATAGACCTCCCAGCACACATCTAAGANGATCCAAAACGCNTTATAGACAAGATCCAAGGGNCGTAAAACATTGCGATNGTTCCAAGTNCTAAGTCCAGATTGTTCGTCTATAAAACGGTAGGCGAAGTGGGAAAAGAGGCTTGTACGGTGGAAGGCAAATAGCGAATTCCGTGAACATTTGTTTATATACACACTTGCGGAGATTAATTNGCCTATGCAGGTGTGTATGCATCATGATGGTGGAGGTAAGCCGGCTGGTTGGATCACCGATGAACACGTCAGATATAATGGAAAGACTGAAACCACTATTTTATTTACCGACCCTCGATTTATAGGGCTGACGTCTACCAAAGTGGCCAAAAAGCAGGAAACAGCTTGAAGATGACCAATCGGCAAAGATACCCGTTTGACCTGCAAGAGATTTTAGTAGTAGAAAGTATCAATGGAAATTAGAGCAGCCAGAGAGGGCGAGCAGGAAGAAATCATAAATTTGTTAGCTGACGTGTTTGCGACCCAATGCCGACCTCGCTATGCTAGTCAGATTTACCAGGACTCAAGCTATCATCTTGAGCAGTCTCGGGTTGGTTTAGTAGAGGGAAAAATTGTGAGCCACCTTCGGATTTCGGATAGAGTTGTCTCCATTGGTGATACCACAGTCAAACTGGCAGGTGTGGGAATGGTGGCCACTCAAGCGGACTATCGCCAACAAGGATACGCCTCAGCATTGATAATAGATGCGATCTCTTACATGGAAAAGCACGATTATGACCTGAGTCTGCTCTTTACAACTATGCAACCGTTCTACCAGAATTTCGACTGGTCTGCTTTTCCTCAAACAACCGTAGAATTACCCCTCGAGTTAGAAGAGACTTTTCCTTTATCGCCGTGGGAATGCCGGAAATTTGAGATAGATACTGACTTGCAATCGGTTATGCAAATTTACCAGAAGTGCCAACATTCAGGATCAATCGTGCGATCATTTCAGTACTGGCGCGACGGGTATGCGCGGCAGGTTGGTATTATCCCGTCTCTAGTGATTGAAGACTCCGGGCAGATTCTAGCATACGCCAACCTGTGTCTAGGAGTTGATGACAGCGGAACAGACCCGTTTTTGGCACAGGGTTATCCTAATCTGCGGGAAGTTGGTTGGACACCTGATAGGCCAGAATCGCTGTTGGCTCTCAGCCGAGCCATCCTGAATCAGGCCATTCAGCAAAAGATATCAAAACTAACGGGACACCTTCCGCCTTATCACCCGCTGACAGTCATGCTGATCCGTGAAAGTCAATCCACCCCTTCGTTTTCAATTAACCAGAAGCTGATGTATCGGACCGTTTCACTGCCTAAATTGTTGTCCAAAATGAAACCGACACTACAGAGTCGTCTCGACCGATCTAGCTTTTACCGCAACGCGTTGAAAAAGGAGACGCCCAATGGTGTGAATTCCTTCTGCATCATGGTAGCCTGCCAGGCCTGTACTCTGCAGATATTGTCAGGCCGACTCGAAGTTATAGCTGATCAGAGCGGGACCACAAAAGTTTTGCTATCCCCGGATGAATGGATACGAATCCTTTTTGGAGATTTAACCTTTCCGGAATTACAAAATTTGAGGGTACTCGACCAATTAGACATCTCCGATTCGGAACTGCAGATACTAAATCTCCTTTTCCCCAAAAGCCAGCATCTACATTCCGTTTGTGATTACTTTTAGCCGTTGGGATACCATATCTGAGCTTGTTGGTGAATGGCTCTTGATGAGACCTCTTCAAAGCTAATACTTTCCTGTTTTTGTCATTAGCAGCGGGGAGATAGTACGCCCAGAGAAGCCTTGGAGCCACTAAATTGAAGGAGGGCGGCTACTCAGCGGGAAAGGATTCGATAATTTCTATTAATATCGTCAAATCGGCACTGCGAAAATCCGGTATTGAGCAAAGCCGATACTGCCTGCATAAGACCAGAACCACGACCACCACGACCTAAAAATAAAGGATGTGGTGGCCACGCAACAGTTTCGAAGGCATAGAACAACCAATCAACCACCCACCAATACCTGGCTACCAACTTGATTGTCCTCAGGCAATATACTTAGAACTTATCCGTAAATAAATTGACACTTGGCATAATTTTCTTTTCAATAGGTTCCATGTTCAACCATATAGCATGGAGGCCGTATGGCAAAAGTGAAGTGATGGCAAGTATCAGATTCATTCTGGCAAAAAGTTGAGCCATTAATCCCGTCACCTCAGCCAGATCCAAACAAGCAATACCTGCGCAAACCCGGTGCAGGGAGAAAACCGATGCCAGCCCGCAAAATATTCGCAGGAATTGTTGATGTATTGCCTACCGGCTGCCAATGGA
>PACG01000099.1 GCA_002699335.1 Candidatus Poribacteria bacterium | reverse complement strand
ATCGCTAGGCATGAAATTGTAATCATCACCCAACAGTGCTGACGCAATGGCGTCAATACGTGAGTCATCAAGCAGTTGGCATAAGCGAGGATGTTGGTCGGGGAAAGGGACAATGCAAGACCGCCGGGTTCCATCATGGGGAATACCGTTGTGTGTATGCCCTCGCTGTGCCCAGACCTCTTCAAAGGCCTGAATAATTTCATCGATACAATCCTTAATCAAACCGGGAAAAACTAGGTAACCAAAAGTTTTAAAAAATTCGAGATGTTGTTTTGTGACGATGTGATTTTCAGTGGAAGAAGGTTGAATCATCTTGAATCCTCCGCACAATTAATGATGCTGACTGAGCGAATGTATGGGGTGCAGAAGTACGGGGTTTGTACTTTCGCACAGTACATTCGCTGGATGAATTTCGCTCAACTGATCTTGAATCGGCCAAGTCTTGTCGCAAGAGCTAGTGGTTAAGAACCGATATTCGAACCAGGCCTGCCAGGTTAAACTTCACTTCGGCCTCATGACCAAACATATATTTCATTATCGTCCGGCGACATGGCAAAGAAGATGGCCAATACAATTCGAGGCTGGTTGCCGGTAATTGAGGGGACTTCGTGTATGTTCTCTGAAAAGAAGAAGTACAAATCTCCCGGCGCCAAATCAATTTGGACACGATCAATTCCCTGTTCGTAGGCATAGTGGCTGAATTGCTGGTTGTTTAGCTTTTCCTGAACGTTGGGGGTCCAGGGACAATTGTAAAGGAATGGTTCACCANTTTCTNCATCCTNNTCCGAGTTTTGGAAGCANAGCACNCCGGCGAACTGNTATTCGAATCGAGAGATCTGATAGTCNAAGGCTTTGGTGCGTTTAGCAACCGAGTCGTAGTGGGGGCCGTGGCCAAGNCCNGCATAATAGGTACGAAAGATGGCTGGNCCATAAAGTTTTCCATTGGCTTCATGTGCTGTTTTGACCTCTTTCCCCACAACTAATTGAGCCAAGGTTTGATACATTATTTCTACTGGATTGTCGTATCCTTGGAATAGGGAGCTGAAAAGCGCNCGTGTTTGTTCGGCATGAGNAAAGANNTTCTCTTTGTCTGCCCGGTGAGTGCCNAAACTGGTACCAATATCGACTCGGTGGAGATGGGTTGTTTGATNCGGATCGTAAAGTAGTCCTTGTTGGTAAAATCGGTTGATAAGAGATTTACAATGACTTGGACTGTAAGCCTCCCTTATCACCAGGGCAGGTACTTGTCCCTCTGCCAGTGCCAGCAGTGGAGAGGAAAATCGCTGCCGGATTTGTTGAACGTTACCTTCAAAGGGTNGCCAATTTTGTGAGATAGTCATCAGGGTTACCTGTCAGTTGATTTTCAGGTCCTTCTATACCCATAAAAAATGGAGGGACTCCGANNCNNCTGCCACGGTNTCTANCAGCCGGTTGTNCCGGATGGAAAGCCATAAGAGCTATCAACNTGGTTGGCGCGTGAGCCGGAATAGGGCCATGCCTGACCGCCGATCGTCCGAAACTGGTCNGCTTTNCCACACAGCCAGAAGAACATATGGGCNACGTGTTTAGCTGTTCCATGACCNCCGTANTCGGCTGTATGGAAATCGAAATCCGGATCGACGATCCAATCCTGCTGTGGCGGCACCAATCGCCAGTAACTATACTTCAACATGTTTCTCGTCCCTCTAGTAACCGATTCGCTACGACGGTGCAAAATAGAATAGGCCGTGATAAAGATCGAACCGGCCGAAGCCGTGGTTAGATGCCCACCACACCACGCNGTCTCCCGATGCGCCTGGATAAAATGTGACCCAGGAAGTANCTCGGTCGGCCCTAGTTCCACCGGCACATCCTGTGGATAGTAGAAAACTTGNAGATAATTAACCTCGGGACCAAATTGTGAATCGCCATCGTGGTGCCACCCTTGGAGTGGAGATGGACACTCAACCCGATGGTTACTAATCAGAATCGGGAGCCCAAAGTTTTTTCCCAACAATGACCGGACAACACCTGTCACTTCTGACTGAAGAATAACATTATCAACGAACCAATCTTGGGAGAAGATTTCGGTTGGTTCACCAGACGGATACCGATCGAGAAATTCGCACGTTTCCCGNTTAATCTCGTCCGGAACAATCCCCTCCATCATCAGGAAACCGCTTTTGCAAAATTCCAGAACCTGAGCATCCGTGCGCGACGGTTGGCAATCATAAGTTTTTCTTGCATTGATTTTCATTGTCGTCGTCCCCCGGTCTGCATAGCTGTGTCATGGCTAATCGGCTGCAGGTAAAGAAGAACCAACACCTTAATCATTGCTCAGTTGATCCCCGTAAGGGGATAAATCCATTCCTGGGTACCATTCTGCCAGTAACTCGATCGTCTCCGTAGTATAGTAGGGATGTCCCGGTTTCGGCCACCCGAATAAGGAGCGTACTCTTNGAGTCGTCTCGGTCCAAAAGGGAACGGAGAATTCCTGTTCGCGCCACAAGTTCGATAACCTGATCCATTGACTGGTGTCTGCCCGACAAAATGAGAACGTTGAGTATCCTCTTTGTTGACGTTTGTTGTCGAAAGAAATCGCCGCGTGGACACCAAAAGAACTGTTGAATCGAACGCTNCCAGCCCGACCGGTGGTCGNGACTGGATCAGCGAATTCAGGAACTTTGCGGATATCCTTAATACNCCCANGACCCGACCAGTTACCATCATGAATCAGTTTAGGCAGCAAATCCATAATTTGGCGATGGCTACCGGGAATAATTTGCATAGGCGCACAATCTGCCGGTACATCGTGCAGATAAATACAGGAGTTGACGTAATTATACAGATCCGTTTCTCTATGCGGTGGTAAAAATGTGTTGGTCGCATTGTCAATGTGGTATCCCTGCCACGGATATTCAGCGTGCCTTTTGTCGGTGGGGCCAGATCGCAGAAATAGATGNCCGTTACAGTAACTCAAATTTTCCGTTCCCAAACACTGGGCATACNTGTCAAGCCAATCATCGTTCTCTACTAGTTGATCCAGAGCTTCAATTCCGGTCGGAAACTGNGGTCGACCGTATTGCGTCACACCGTAATGGGAAACGGCNCCGGTTGTTTTNGGTTGTACTGGCTCAGCAACGCCGGTCTTATCAAACTCAGCCAGATAGGCGTCAAAACTTTTGCCGTAAAAGATTTTTTCCATTTCGGCTAGGGCGGCTTCAACCTCCTTTGTATCGAACACGCCATCTACAATGATAAATCCATCTCTTTGAAACTGATTTAGTTGGGTTTGGGTCAGAGGCATCGTGATTCTCCTTCTTTTGTCTTCAGATACTTATGCTTGGAGTCGCTACTACAAGCGGGAAATTCAACACCGTTGATCTCTTCTTCGTAAAGCATCATATGGAGTTCGATGACCGAAAATATCTTTAGTTTGTTCAGGCGATTTTTTCCCTTTGGCATGACCATGAGTGCTATGAATCGGCTCAGGATCTTGTTTGAGACTGTAAAGGCGATAATGTTCCTCATCAAGTTGAAAGAATATCGCCATGACTAGTTACGAGGTGGGATCAACCGATGCTCAAACGCCGCTAATTTCTTTAACAGGTTCTAAGTCTACCGTTGGTCATTGGGTTACCGAGCCCAATATCGTTTATAGTTTTTCGAGAACCAGGAGGCTTCAGCTTCAGAGTTGAATTGAATCACGTTACCTGTAGCATATGCACGTCTCCACGCTTGGCCTGACGAGAATTGTTTGAGCGTTCCGTCTTCCATCATCAAGACGTGGGGAAAACAAAGAACTTTCCGTCGGCTTCACCATACGCCACCAGGAGGCTTGCTGTCTGCCCGTTTCCAAGATCGAGCGGCTTGCTAGTTGTCCCTGCGAATAATTTCACGAATAATTTGTCTCTGTTTGCCTGCAGTATCTGGTACAGGTATTTATGTCCAATTTTAGAATTCCTTTCTGTTCAGGCTTTTTAGCCATGCNACTACAACCAAAAAGTAGAAGGACACCCCACGTTACTATTATAATTTTTCACACTTTCTGTAACATTATTTCCGCCACCGTATAAAATTATAGAAGCCAAGCACTTAAGGTTATTTGGTAATCGAGGTCGGTTTTTGGCTTGGTCACGTTTATGTGCATCTGCTTAGCCTCGACAAATAAACGGATGATAATTCACAGTTGCTGTTGAATAACTCCGGACGAAAGACTGGATTCCCGATAATGGGAATGATAGAACTNGCCGAAACGATTAGAGATGGATAATATCGACAGATTACCTCATCTTACAACAGTTAAAAGGTTGTCTGTGGGTCTAACGGATAGATTGGTCGTCGCAATTTTTGATAATTATAGCTAAACAGGTCCGGGCTATGGACACCTGGTGTATCGACTTCCAATATCTGGCTGGAAATCGGCTCATAATCGGCTCGGAAATGAACGGCAGACTTGAGAACAATCAATTTCCGGTCAGTAGGTTCAATGCCAAGACTACGAAGGACCTCAGCATCGTAAGGCTGAATCCGTTTTTCGGTTAATATTACTTCCACTCCGCCAACTTTGATAACCACAGTTCGTCCCATAAAGCCGGGTCGNCCTCGCCCCATTGCCCCTTTGTGANTGAAGGTACCATCCGAGATCGTTTTGACATAGCCGGTTAATGAAACCGGTCGTCCGTGCAGTGGATCGGTTTTGCCACCTACTTCGAACTGGACTTCATTGCCAACTCCAGCTTGGATGGCAGTAGTAACCGAGTCTGGGTCAGCTATCACTGCTACTACAGCCTCCTGAACATCNGCGTCAATTAAGGCTTGCAAGATGAGGGTACCGTCGCAAGGCCCACCCCCTCCCGGATTATCCGAGCCTTCAGCCAGAATACTGGGTTTGTGCTGACTGTTGACTGCCAGCTTAATTGCCTGCTCTACTGAGACCAAATCTAGATCGAATGCGGTGCGTCTCTCCCAGATGTCGGCGGCAAAAGTGTCCGCATAGTGACTGGCCAGTTCTTGATCAGCGTTAGTGGTAATTAAGACGGAAACACCTGCATCATAAATATCAGCAAAAGGGAAGCCCATCGATAAGGTTGCGGTCACAACCTTTGGTTCAGTCTCCAAATGGTGTAGTTGTTCCAAAATCCCCTGCATTAAAGGTTTCATGGTACATTGGGCTGGTGGCGAAGTTAATAACGGCAGTTGGCGATAGGCCGTGGTCGGCTGGATTTTACCGTCAATTATATCGCGTAAAACTCCTGCTGCTTCAACCCCTCGCTCATAACAGTCAATATGAGGGTAGGTGTCAAACCCNATGATGACNNTGGATTGGCGGGCCATTTCAGCCGTGATGTTGGCATGCAGATCCAGTGTGGTCATAATTGGTCGATCGCNTACTATCTGACGAACTGCCGCGATCAGGTCTCCTTCCACATCTTGAATGGAGTCGGTGACCATTGCACCATGTAGATCTAGAAAAACGCCGTCGATTTTTCCCGCCTGTCGGAGTAGATCTAGAAATTCGGTTTTGAGAGTTTGGTAGGCTGATTCGGCAACGGTGCCTGACGGCGTCGCGAATGTCCAAAGAAGGGGAATCAATTCAATCTGTAAGGCTTGACTGTGTTTGATCAACCCACCCATAATTGTACGGGTGTTTTGAAAAAACGGGATCATCTCCTGTCCAAAATAGTAAGTTCCATTTTTGAAACTATCGAGGGTAGTTGGAACAGATGAAAAGGTATTAGTTTCGTGTCCAATACATCCAACTGCAATTCGCATAAATTGATGCGGCTCCTTTTTATCCTGAGGTCATCGGCAGATCTGCAACTGCGCCTCTAATACTGTGCAACTCTTTTGGGTATTGACCAATAACAATAAAAGGTGTGGTACTTGATTTGCCTAGTGCTTGAAATGGCGTATGTCGGTAAAGGCCATAGCCATGTTGTAACGGTTTGCCATCTCTATCACAGACGCGTCGTTTACAGAGCCACCTGGTTGGATAATGGCCGAGACTCCTGCTTGTCCTGCCGTTTCAACTCCATCCGGAAACGGGAAATAGGCATCGGAAGCCAAAACGGCTCCGTTGATTCGCTCTCCNGCTTTTCTGACGGCGATGATGACCGCATCCACCCGGCTCATCTGACCGGCCCCAATACCGACCGTTTTCGTACCAGTGGCCAGTAGGATTGCGTTAGATTTAACCTGCTTGCAGGATTTCCAGGCAAACAATAGGGATCGGATTTCAGCTTCTGTGGCTGGACGCTGGCTAACGAATTGTAGATCAGTNGCCGAAACGTCGGCTAAATCGCGATCCTGAATCAACACGCCGCCTGTCAAGTGACGCATCTGCTTAGCTGAGNGATCTATCTCTGATCCGCCAGTAGCCAGAATACGTCGTGTCTTGACTCTGGACAGTGTTTTCAAGGCTTTATCGGTATAACTTGGAGCGATAATGGCTTCGATTTTAATGCCGGATCTGGCTTCGTTTCTCACGATGTCAGCCGTGGGCAGATTTACCTGTCGGTTGAAACCGACAATGCTGCCAAAAGCAGAAGTTCGATCGCAGTCTAGGGCTTGCAAAAAAGCTTGCCCCAGGTCAGTATTGGTAGCAATCCCGCATGGATTGTTGTGTTTAATCAGCGTGCAGGTCGGATCTGAAAAATCTTTTACGATCTCAATTGCCGCTTCTAGATCTAACAGGTTATTGTAGGAGAGAGGCTGTCCGTTTAGCTGCTCAGCCCAGGCTGCGCAGGAGTCGGNCTGTACTGAGGTTCGATAGAAGGCNGCGGACTGATGTGGATTTTCGCCGTATCGCAACTGCTGAACACGCTGATAACGNAAATCCANCGTGGTGGGAAAGTCGTCTAGTTCAGCGTCTAGAGAANCCAAGTAGCCTGAGACAGATCGATCGTAGTTAGCGGTATGNGCAAAGGCCGCTTTGGCCAGCGAAAACCGCGTTGTTTCAGACACNGNGCCTTTATTCNCCTTCATCTCTGCCATAAANTGTGTATACTGATCGACAGACGTCAGGACAGCAACATCCAGGTAATTTTTAGCAGCGGCTCGGATCATAGCTGGTCCACCTATATCAATGTTTTCAATCGCATCAGCTAAATCAACATCTGGCCGGGCAACAGTGGCTTCAAAGGGATAGAGGTTACTGACGACCAAATCAATCATCTCTACCGCGTTTTCTGCGGCCTGATCCATATGTGCCGCGTTATCCCGGATAGCCAATATCCCCCCGTGAACTCTGGGGTGAAGCGTCTTAACCCGTCCATCCAGCATCTCGGGAAACGCTGTGTAATCAGAAACATCCTCAATGCCGACACCCATCTGTCGGAGCAGTTTAGCCGTGCCACCGGTCGAGAGGATTTTAACCTCCATTTCTACTAACAGTTTTGCCAGATCTACCACACCGTTTTTATCAAAAACGCTAATCAGCGCACGGTTAATTTTTTTCATTTACTCACTCTTTTCTATCTGGACAATTTAAGCTAAATTGTTCAAGTTGGGTTCTCAAGTTTTTGTTGCCGAAAGTCATGGCATTGGCCACGTTGCCNTNAGAACGTCNGCGACAGCCAGAAACATTAGGATCAGNCTAACTGCACCGTTCAACNTAAAGAAGGCCAGATTAACACGCGATAAATCGTGCGGTTTNACGATGNCNTGCTCATAGATCAAGATGACCGAAACCAGGCCAACGCCACCTAAATAAATTAGACCCAGTGGGGAGACATACCAGATGACTACCAGCAGAATTACCGTAATGACATGTAGGGCTGTTGAAATCCAGAGTGCNGNATAGATGCCAAACTGAGCCGGTATAGAGTAAAGTCCTTGTCGACGGTCAAAATCTAAATCCTGACAAGCATAGATAATATCGAAACCCGCTGTCCACAACATCACGACTAATCCAAGTAGCAGGGGCAAGACATCGAATTGACCTTTAATGGCGATCCAGGCACCAATTGGAGCGATGGACAGGGAGAGTCCTAACCAGAGATGCGACATTGAGGTGAAGCGTTTGGTATAGGAGTAGAGCATTATCGTGGCCAGGGCGACCGGAGAGAGGTTGAAGGCCAATGGATTAAGTTGGTAAGCGGCTACCACGAGGAGGAGCGAAGAGAAAATGGTAAAGGCCCAAACTTCACTTTTCCGCAGAAGTCCTGCAGGAATCGCACGTCTTTTCGTTCTCGGATTCTGGGTGTCAATCTCCGCGTCGGCTAACCGGTTAAAGGACATGGCACAACTACGTGCCCCTACCATGGCCACCAGGATCCATCCCAATTTCGACCAACTCGGTAGGGTTTCAGAGGCCAAGAAGGCACTCATAATAGCGAAAGGCAAGGCAAAAACGGTGTGTTCAAACTTGATCATCTCTAAAATGGTTTTTAGTTGACGGAAGAACAATCCCTAATTTCCCTTCAAATTCCGTTCTTCATCCGGTATACAGCCCGATAGATTTGTCGACCTTGCGTTCGATATTTAATTTCAAAGCTGGTCTGTATGTAATTTGTATCCTGAGATAGTTCGGGTAGATAAATTAACTGGGAGGTGTCATCTAACCTGTGTTTGATCTGAACAAAATAGTCGGTGAAATCGGTGGCCACAAACAAGTGCCCTTCCCGTGAATCCAGTGTACGGACAGCCTGATCAATCCAAATTGGATTGTTGAAAAGCCGGCGTTTTTGATGGCGATCTTTTGGCCATGGATCTGGAAAGTAGATGTGGTAAGCCTGAATGCTGTGGTCTGGAACGTAGTTTTGGGCGAAGTAAACGGCATCCGCATAAACCAGACACGCGTTGGTTAGACCGTATTTTTTGAGTCGCTGTTGTGTTCGCAGGACGTACTTCCACGAGTTCTCAATACCGATGTAGTTGACATTGGTATTCCGTTGAGCCGATTCCACCAGAAATCGACCTTTGCCACAACCGACCTCGATTTGGACCGGATTGTTATTTCCAAATAGATCTACCCAGTCGAGTAGTGGTTCGAACTGACGAAGATCAATCTCCTCATTATCTGATAAACGGAGAAGGCGGATGTTGGCTAGGTGTGACCAGTAGCGGTCGTTTGAACCTGAGTATGACATTCTCAAATCAGTCTTCTGTCTCTATTGAACGTGTGTTCCAACGGGCAAAGAATAGCATGGGAAATATCGCTTTTCAAGCGGGGTTCTGACGCGTGAGCAATCTATCAGAATAGTGTCAATTGGGAAACAACAGGAGATTGGGTAAGTTTCTGTTTAGCAGCAGCGATATCGTTAATCAGGGTTTGCCGCCCCTCGGCGAAACTCTGACCGAGGCCGTCCATTCTTAAAATGAAGGCCGGATTATAAGTGGCAGCGACAAATGGGGCCCGATCGTTATTGGTGAACCAGATGCCCCGTTCCTGGCTCAGACGAAAATCTGTTCGGATAATCGCTTTAGCCGAAGGGGATCCCATACACAGGATCACCGTAGGTGAGATTAAGGCCAATTCTTCAGCCAACCACTTGGCACAGGCTTTGACTTCAGCCGATTTGGGAGGACGATTTTTGAGTCTCTTACCAGCCCAGGCGGCAGCCCGACATTTGAGAATGTTGGTAAGCCAAATATCTTGGCGCCTCAATCCATTTTCGGCCAAAACTTGGTCCAATAGATCTCCTGCAGGGCCGGTAAACGGCTGCCCGGTTTGATCATCCATCGCCGACGGCCCCTCAGCTACAATCGTGAGTTTAGCTTGTGGGTTACCGCTGCCAAAAACGACCCTCTTTCTGGTTTCTGCTAGTTGGCAATCACCACATGCAACAGCTTTATGCCTAACGGCTTCAATTTGGGTTAATCGATTCATTTTTTAGCTGACTGTCTGATCATTTAAGGGAATCTTCCCACCGGTGAAATATTCTGTTGAATGGCGAAGTAAAGAATCCTCAATTTAGGCGGGAACATGTTTGACAACTCTTACCCAATCTGTTATCGTTATTCAACAATCTCATAATTAATTAAGCCTTCCCGGTTCTCAGCCGTTCCCTGTGCTTCAATAGTTTGTACTTCAACAATTTCAAAGTATACCATTCCAGAGACCAGGGGTAAAAAAGAAGACATGTCGATTTTCCCAACACCAACCGTTGAGAGCCNAAAACTAGATGAATTAACTGNTAGCGGGAGAGCGTTGTCGACACNTGCTCTGGCTCAAGAACTCGATTTGTTTGCCANTTTTGCCGATAGCTCATTTACAATTGATCAGGTCGCCGAGCGGTTGAACCTATCCTCTCGNGCAACAGAGGCGATGGTTGCAGTNGTCGCTGCACTGGGNTTCTTAGTGGCTAAACCCGATCTGCATTTCAGACTAACCGATCTNGCNTGTACCTATCTTTTACCGGAAAGCCCTTTTTACCAGGGTCTAGTAGTACCAAAGACTGATCCCTTCCTCNGCCAGTTGAGAGAAGCATTTCTTCAGGCTGAAGACAACCCCATAGAGCCATTTGCGGTTGGGATGGGTAATTTGACATCGGCCCAGGTCGAAACCTTCATCGGTCGAATGCACACGATGACTCTTCCTGCTGGTGGCAAATTAGCGCAACAACCCGTCTTTGCCCAGATGGAAAATTTGCTGGATGTAGGTGGTGGTTCTGGTTCGCTTAGTCTAGCCATCGCCAGTTTTAATCCACAAATTGGCTGCACTATTCTCGATCTGCCTTCGGTCTGCCACATTGCGGAACGAAACATCCGGCAATACAATTTATCAGACCGGATTCGGACGNTACCCACCGATGTATTTAAAGATCAATGGCCATCTAATTTTGATGGTATACTCTTTGGCAATATTTTTCACGATTGGGATTTGGATTCNTGTTACCAACTAGCCCAAAGCAGTTTCGATGCACTGATATCGGGTGGTTGGATTTGCTTGCACGAAATGCTACTGAATGAATCCAAAGATGGACCATTGGTTACGGCCTGCATGTCGGTTGCTATGGTGCTGCATGAGCGGGGTAAGCAGTATACGCCCACGGAACTAGCGGAATTGTTAACATCAGTTGGTTTCACCGACTTTCGGGTTTGGCCAGTGTTTAGTTATTACTCTTTAGTGACGGCGAGAAAACCGTNACTCAANTTTTGAGGTTAAGTGATGAAATNCCAACGGCCCGGTCTATTATTTTTTATAACGTCAGGAATTTTGTTGATGATTGGCACTGGTTGCCAAAAACAACCACCAGAATCGCTAACGATCTCTGATGAGGCTAAGATCGTGAATGAAAGCTCAGTAACTGATAGCTCCAAGTCTACTATCAGAGTTGAGCTCACCGACGAGGAGTGGCAACAAAAACTAACACCGGAGCAATATAGGGTTTTACGACAAAAGGGTACCGAACGGCCTTTCACTGACGAGATGAAGGGATTAGGAGCAGGAGCTTTTGTCTGTGCAGGTTGTGGGAACTCATTATTCGTTTCAGAGACCAAATACGATTCCGGTTGTGGCTGGCCGAGTTTCTATGACGTAGCGGCAGGAGATCAGATCAAGGAGAAGGTAGACCTCTCCTTGGGCATGGTCAGAACCGAGGTGCTGTGTGCACGTTGCGACGGACACTTAGGCCACGTATTTAACGACGGTCCTAAACCAACAGGGTTACGCTACTGTATCAACTCCGTCTCCATTCAGTTTGTCGAAAACAGTCAATCGGGAGTTCAGACTCCGAGCCTGAAGAAAAACAGACAAGATAGTCTAGATTCCGCCAAAGGAGGAAGTAAATGATTGGGATATCGTACCACGCAGGTGGACTACAAAACCTGTCATTACCGGAGGTGATCCGAATGCTGTCGGAGACAGGCTACGATGCGATAGAGATGATGTGTGGTCCTGAAGCACATATCGATTCTAACTCGGTGACTGACCAGGAGCTAAAACAGGTTAAATCGATGGTCGAAGATCACGGTTTGAAGGTAACCGTTATCAATCCCTACAAAGGCCCCGGACTATACCAACTGGCCCTTACCAGTCGACAAGGAGCGATCGACCACTACTCACTGCTGCAGGATGTCGCTGTTGCCCTCGACGCCGGGGGGGTCAATTTCCTGACCGGTTATGGAGGCGATAAGGGAGATCCATTCGCCTGGAAGTTGCTGATTGAGGTCTTGCAACCCATCTGCCAGCGGGCCGAACAACTGGGTATAAGCATGAACATTCATAATCACGAAGCCACCACCATCGATGTCCCTGATAAGGTTGAGTTGCTGGTTCACCACGTTGGTTCTGAGAGTCTGAAGTTGCTGCACGATATTACCAATTTCTACCATCTAGGCGCGGACATCGCAGAGGTAACTACCCGGCTTTTCTCGTTGACTGTTCACTGCCATGTTAAAGGAATTAAGGGCATGTATCCATATAGCACCTTCCTAATTCCTGGAGCCCCGGACGATGAGCTCGATTTTCGAACCTTTGCCCAGACACTGGGTCAACACGGTTACGATAAATACATCTCGGTTGAAACCTTCTCGTCGATGCCGTTGGAAAAAGTCGAAATCGCCTATGATATGATGTCCAATACCCTACGGGACTTGGGTCTGCGTCAATGAGCCTTCATCGGTGAAAGAGGTTCTTAAGCGGGGAATCGGTCGAGGCTTAACCAACTACGGTGACCCTGATTTCAGCCGCTATATTCGCCGGGCTTTCGCCAAGTCGATGGGTTACAGCGATGGTGAACTTGATCGACCGATTATCGGAATTGCCAACAGCGGTAGCGGTTTCAATAGCTGTCACCAAAACTTTGACGACCTGATTGAAGCCTTAAAACGTGGTATTCTGTCCGGCGGTGGTATTCCGATCGAGTTTCCGACTATCTCCTTAGGTGAGATTTTCACTTCGCCTACGACCATGATGTTCCGTAACCTGATGGCGATGGACACTGAGGAGATGATTCGCGCTCAACCGATGGACGGGGTAGTTTTGCTAGGTGGGTGCGACAAAACTGTTCCTGCCCAATTGATGGGTGCCGTCAGCGTGGATATCCCAACCATCTGTCTGGTCGCTGGGCCGATGATGACCGGCTCCTATCAGGGAGTACGCCTGGGGGCCTGTACTGATTGTCGACAATACTGGATCAAATACCGGGCTGGCGAAGTCGATTCACACCAAATTGAGGCCATCAACGATCAATTATGCGCTACAACCGGAACCTGTATGGTTATGGGTACGGCCAGCACCATGGCAGCACTGGCAGAAGCCCTGGGATTGATGTTGCCTGGCGGGGCTTCTATCCCGGCGGTTATGGCTGAGCGACGACGACAAGCCGAAGCAACCGGCCGAACCCTCCTCGATCTGGTGGCGGCCGATCTGACTCCGTCCAGGATTCTGGATCGACGGTCTTTTGAGAATGCTATCACCGTTCTAATGGCGGTTGGTGGTTCGACCAACGCCGTGATTCATCTAACAGCTATAGCTAAACGGGCCGGGATTCGGTTAACGCTAAACGATTTTGACCGCGGCTCTAAAGTGACACCCGTTCTGGTCGATGTCAAGCCAAACGGTCAAAACTATATGGAAGATCTATGGCGAGCCGGCGGCATTCCCGCAGTCATGAAAGAGATTGAAGATCTACTGCAAACCGATGTGATGACGGTTACAGGCTCAACAGTTGGACAAAATTTGGCCGGGGTTAAAACACCGTCAAGCTGGCAAAAGGTCATTCGTCCGCGGCAGTCGCCACTGGTTAGCGATGGTGGCCTGGTACCGGTCTTTGGTAACTTAGCACCAGATGGAGCGGTCATAAAAAAATCAGCTGCCTCTCCACACCTACTCTGCCATCGGGGGCCAGCGATGGTTTTCGATTCAGTTGAAGACCTGTCTCATCGACTGGACGATCCCGATTTGCCGGTGACACAGGATCACGTGCTAGTTTTACGAAACGTTGGGCCGATTGGAGGTCCTGGCATGCCAGAGGTTGGGAATCTATCGATTCCAAAGAAATTGCTTCAGCGGGGGATTCGAGATATGGTTCGGATCTCTGATGCACGAATGAGCGGAACTGCTTTTGGCACAATTGTGCTGCACGTTGCGCCCGAATCTGCGATTGGGGGACCGTTAGCACTAGTAGAGAACGGAGACCTAATCGACCTGGATGTTATCAATCGAAAGCTGAATCTACATCTGCCTGAACAGGTATTGGCTCAACGACGGGAGAGCTTGATCTTACCATCCCCTCATTTTCAACGGGGATACGGCAAGCTATTTCAAGATCACGTCGAACAGGCGGATCAAGGCTGTGATTTCGACTTTTTATCGGTGTAAGTTCAACTTCCAGGCGAGGAAGATAGATCAAGCGTGCGATTGGGCTCCGGTGAATAGATCGGAAGGATTGACTCTACCTCAACATGAGGCCTGGGAATCACGTGGACAGATAGAACTTCACCGACCTTAGCTGCTGACTGCGCACCGGCATCGGTTGCTGCTTTAACGGCCCCGACATCGCCGCGAATCATGATAGAAACCAGCCCTCCTCCAACTTTTTCGTAGCCAACTAGTGAAACGTTGGCCGCTTTCAACATTGTATCTGCTGCCTCGATAGCTCCCACCAGCCCTCTGGTCTCAATTAAACCTAATGCGTCTCCTGCCATTTTTGTCTCAGTCCCAATTCATCTTAGGATGGAAATTCAATGAACACCGAGTATAGCACAACCAGGTATCTGATTCAAGAAGATTTCCAGTGATCTCTAAAGTTGGAGCTACAAGTAGAAGTGACGATGGCAACTATGATAGGATGATGCCTGAGGGAAGAAAAGGGGATTTCTTATGAGACTAGAGCAACTGGTGAAACGCCTGACATTAGAACAACTGAATATTCATCAAGCGTGATTTTCGGAACGATGGGTTCCACACCATTGAGAATGTGATTTCACCGGTTGCGGTCGATCAGGCTCGCTACGTAGCACTTAAGTTAGTGTGAGCGGGATATGGCTGAATAGCTATGCTGACGGTAAGTACCGATGAGTTTGAGCGATTGTGGGTACAGGTCCTATTTTTCGGCGACTGATTCAGCACCCAACAGTAAATGGAGATCCCTCTTACTCTGACACCGAAGTTAGTTAGCATCTGCGGTGCGGAAAGACCGATGTGGCCAACCGATTTCCCCTGGATTTTCAATAATCCGGGGTATGAGATATTCTCCCGGTCCGGGCAGGCTTAACGTTGTGCTTTCAGGGTTGCCCAGGTGGTTGAACAGTTTGTTGCCTGGCTCGACGGCCATCCACACGGCCACTAACCCCTCTTCAGCGAGTCGTTTAATCATACCAGCGTCAAGGCCACGTTGAAAACGGCCATTTCGTCAATGCTCCCCTTAAAAGGCAAACTTCAACCGACACGCCTTCCTATTTCCAAGGGATTCTTCAGTGGTATAGTGTTAGGTAGTGTAGTCAGGAGATAAATGGTAGAACAGCCTAAAAAAGATAAAAGGTAGAAAAATGAAATCAGTTCCAGATAGGCACCATATATCCGACAAAGTATTTCAGTTATTAGAGCCACTATTACCTGTACCAAGGGGCCTATGGGCAGGAATAGCTAAGAATAATCGTCCATTTATAACTGGGCTCTTTTGGAGATTCAGCACCGGGGCAGCCAGGCCTACATTTAGCTGAAAGGTATGGGGGACGGAGCCATGCCCATCGTCGATTTATTAGGGGGAGAAATAAGAGTGGTTAATGATAGAGACCAGTCAGATCAAAGTTGACCCACATGCGGCTGCTGCGGTCAAAGGGAATCAGAAGATGAGTCGGACCAAAGGAGGCTCAACACAAAATTACATTTGGCTGTCGATCAGAATGGTCGGCCGATCAGAGCGATATTAGGGCCGGCACAACCGCAGATTGTTGTCAAGCTGAATCTCTGAGACCAGAAATTCAGGCTCAGTATTTACTGGTAGATCGGGGTTATGAGGCTATTCTTCAAACAGCCCATCAAGCTGAGATGCGGCCCGTTATTGCTCCAGAGAAATGACAACCAAGATTGATACCAAATGCGGNCTAGAGTCGAAAATGCTTTCTGGCATCTTAAACGGTGGGGTGGAATCGCCACCGGTTAGGGTAA
>PACG01000098.1 GCA_002699335.1 Candidatus Poribacteria bacterium | reverse complement strand
CAAACAATAAATAGGCTTAGAAGAGCCACGATTGTCAAACGAGTAAATGTCATGTTGATTTTCTCCATTACAAAATCAATCTGATTGGTTCTATGGACCTGAATAGGACATCCATACTAAAATGCCCTTCAAAATTGATAATACTATATTAGCCTCTAACTATTCGAGTTAATCTTCATAGAAATTAGTCAATACTTTGTTATTGTGCTATACTATTTGATTTGATGACCGATCATTCAAATCCAGGGACAGAATGGCGCAACATATCCAAATTACATTTATGTTCAAAATGGCAATATAACGATACAATTATGTCAAATTCGCCTGCTCCTATCTTTGATCAACCATACCGAATAAATCTTAAGAAGAGGATATTGTGGTCGTAGATCGTTTGGCAAAAAACTTAATTATAGGTCTTAGCTTACTGTTGGTAAGTTCCTTAGCCGGCCGAGCAGAAAAAATTGAGGAGGTTGAGGAGCTTTCTTTCGGTATTATCGCCACGGAGTCTCGTAGTAACCTCAAAAAGTGGTTTGACCCTCTCCTGAGACAACTGGAAAAAAATTTAAATATTCCAACTAAATCCTTTTTTGCGCAAGACTACGCGGGTATCATCGAAGCCATGCGCTTTGGCAAAGTCCACGTTGCTTGGTTTGGAAATAAATCTGGGATGGAGGCTGTCGACCGCGCACACGGCGAAGTCTTTGCAGAAGTAACAGATGCCGATGGCACTTCTGGTTATCATTCTGTCATCATCGTACCAAAGGATAGCCCTTATCAAACTATCGAAGAAATCATTCGAGATGGAAAAGAACTCACTTTCGGCAACGGTGATCCAAATAGTACTTCTGGTTACCTGGTTCCAAGTTATTATCTTTGGTCACCCAGAGGAATAGATCCCAAAAAGCACTTTAAACGGTCTCGAAATGCCAATCACGAAATGAACTGTATTTCGGTTGCCACCCAGCAGGTCGATTTCGCGACCAATAATGACGAATCATTGAGGCTATTTTTCCAGAATCATCCGGATAAGACAGACAAGATTCGGATCATTTGGAAAAGCCCCATACTCCCAAGTGATCCAATGGTTTGGCATAAGGGCCTATCCAAAGAGTGGAAAGCGAAAATTAAAGGTGTCTTTTTAGCCTTTGGCCGATATGGGCTTGAAGCCGAAAAAGAGATGGAAATTCTCAGGGAAATTGGTCCTGGTTGGGGACCATTCATGGATTCCAACAACGATCAATTGATCACTGTCAGAGGACTGCAACTGGCCAAAGAACAAATCACAATCGAAAACCATCCCCGAATGTCCGAAGCACAGAAGGCCGAAAAGCTAAGGGCCGTCTTGAAGCGCCAAGAAGATTTGAAGAGCTATATTGCACTAAAAAATTACTGGAATTCGGTGAAGTTTAAAACTTCTAAATAGCGGAGCTTTCAGTTCCAGATCTACTAAAGAAAGCTAAGTTTGGCCACCGGTTGGAAGCTTTAAAAATTCTTGTGGCGCTATTTGACGCTAATTCTTCATCTACAAGGAACCAAAAGAAAAATCGAGTCTGGTCAATCGGAGCTATTTTCAGAGCGGTGGACGTTAGGCCTACCAGACAAGTATCTCATAATACCCCTGATACTGATCATGTTTTTTTTGGGTTCGCATATTGCTGAAGCATGTAAATATTCTATTCGTGATGTGGGTTTTGTAGATTTAGATCTGCATCCCTATCAACTCTACCTTTTTTCAAGCCGGAGCCAATATCACACAGCAACAGATGACTTTCTACAAGTTGCGACCTTGAATTTCATTTATGCTAATGTGGCGGCGAAGAGGGTTGATCCCGTAACGACGCCGAATCATTCAGCGATTAAGTACAAGAATCAGCTGGAGATCGAGGAGTTGCCGGCGTTAGTACTAGCCTCTCCAGATGACAGAGTTCAACAAATTAAAATACCACAGAACAATTCTTCATTTGAATCCGTAATGACATCGGTTAGAACTTCACCCGCTAGGAAACAGATCGTCAAATGGTTGTCAGAGGTTCATAGCATTGTCTTAGTGGTTGAAGGAGAGGACAAAAAAGTTAATCAGCGTGCAGTAGAAATTGCAAAAGGCTCAATTGCAGATATCAAACAAAGTATGGATAGACTACCGAAGCCTGCTGGTGATCCACCTCGCTGTGTTCGTATCACTTATGAACAACGACAGAATGAGTCGATTCTACTGTGGAGTCTGGGACTCGACAAACCGACTAAGAATGATGCCTATATTCTATTAATTTTTGGGCGGGGTAGAAAGATTGGCCAGACCTTTACTGTACCAGGTGCAACACAAATGCAGGTGACCTCAATTCTAAACCTCGTCGGGCAAGACTGCGAGTGTGGGTTGGACCGAAGCTACATGCAAGGAACAATGATTCCCCACGAATGGACACCAAAGAATCAAAGTCTTGCCGTAAAAAGACTCGGTTTTGACCCCGGAAGTCCCTTAGTCATGGCCGAGATACAACGAATCTTGGTAAAAGGAGGAACAGCTATTCAATCTGAGTTCAGACAGGGGAATTTAGAAAGCGGAGGTTCGGGGAACAGCGAGCTTGGACTGTTTGATTATATAGAGATAGAACTAACAGAGGAAGTACCCGTTGATATTACACCGACAACCACGAAGGCACAGATAGATAAAAAAGCAATAGAGGTTAGCACATTAGCTGATTCTATAAACCCAGCACAGGTAAATCAGGCTGATACCGCCAAAGGCCAACAGCTTCAAAGAACCGATCTTACCGCTAATTTGTCTAAATCTAAAGCTGAGGTTAAAGGAAGTACCAAGCATAGCAAGGAGCGCTCTGCACAATCTAGCACATCCGAAACTGATCAAGACCAATCGATGTCTTTACCTCAAGCTACCAGTAACCGGATTAAGGCCTCAAAATCGCGGACAGTCAATAATAACCAGGTCATCGACTCGGATGAGATCGTAATCGATAACCGGTTGAACACCCCCCTTCAAGAGAAGAAACCTGAGGCTATCCTCCCGCAGAGTCGTATTGGTGAAATAGAGACTGTTGAATCAGCCGAAACATCATTTTCTACCTCTCGCTATCTGATTGTGACAATATCTGTTGTCGCAATTCTGGCCTTGGCCGGAGGCGGGTTTATTGCACTAAAATCACGGAGACTGAATTGAAGCAGATCGTTAACATGATCTTCAAAGAGATAGCACACCGAAAGCTGAATACTATTTTGAGTATTCTAGCAGTTTCAGTCGGTGTTATGTTAAGTGTTTCTCTAATTCTAACTCAGGAGGCCTCCTACCGGGAAACTAAGCGGATTATGAGAGATATGGGATTTAATGTACGTATTATCCCTAAAGAAACAGATATGGGAGCTTTCTACTTGAAAGGATTCTCGCCCCACACCTTTTCGGAGGAAGCGATACACCGATTGGCTGCACAGGAAGATATCTCTTACAACCATCTCGTTGCAACCTTGCAACGAGAGCTGATTCTCGATAACATGACGGTTATTGTGGCCGGGTTATCGGGTGAGCTTTTCCCTCCAGGACGAAAAAAGCCTAAGATGATTCATCCTATCCAACTTAAAACCGCCCACGTCGGCTACCAAATTTCTAAGCAGCTATCGATCCAGAGAGGCGATACAATTCAGCTATCGGGACAAGATTTTCTCGTTGCCCGGGTTATGCCTGAAAAAGGTAGCATAGACGATGTCCGCATCTTTACAACTCTGGTAGATGCTCAACAAGTATTCAAACTGGAAGGTCAGATTAATGAGATCAAAGCGATCGACTGCCTATGTCTAACGGTGGATGAAAATCCACAAGCCATTCTCCGACAAGAACTGAGTGAGATCGTTCCCGAAGCTCAAACCTATCTAGTCAGTGAAATAGCAGATGCAAGGGCTAAACAACGGAGAATGGTTGAAAGATACACCCGCTTTCTAGTTCCGCTTTTTGTTCTGCTCTGTAGCCTCATCTTGGCTGTGTTAGTTTCCGTTAATACAGGCCAAAGAAGACCTGAAATTGGGCTTTTACGAGCACTTGGCTACAAAGGGTGGATAATTGGCTCTCTCTTCTTGGGGAGATCATCAGTTCTCGGATTGGTAGGGGCTGTCGTTGGTTACTTCGCCGGAACCCGGATTGCCATTTGGTTTGGGGGGCAAATTTTTCAGGTGACAGCTCATAATCTTAAGACCATGCCGGTATTACTCCTTTGGTCTATCCTGATCACCCCTGTTTTTACTGCTATTATCAGCTTTATTCCCGTAGCGATTGCCGTTGGCCGAGATCCAGTCTTAATCTTGCAACCAGATTAAATGTAACGCTATCAGGAGTAATAAAATTCAGTAAAGTATTGGCAATAATTAGGCTTCGGTTTTAATGCCGTCTCAAAAACTTGTTCATCCAAGTAATAGCTTATCAGAGCTATTGATAGTATTGAGTTGCAAATATACAGAAAGTGAGTTTATCACAACAGGTAATTGTGGAAAGTCAATACTTCCCCGACCGGGCCAACTAAAGTTTGGGTCATCCGCAAGAGCGGGTCCCAGGTCAAGTTGAGAATAGGTTGTATGAGCGGGTACATCCGCTGTACGAGGGGAATCACAAAACTAGGAAATGACAGTCAAAGATCTGATTTAAAAGAATCTAAGCCGGTCCAAGTTCGAGGTCCTGAGGAATTACAACGAAAGATGGCTATACAATGGAAAGAATCCAGCTGGAGGTGTTGGAAACAGCAATCGAAAAATCTTGTTAGCGCTAGCAGACTTTTCACGGTATTGAGGTATTCCTCATTTCGGATTCTGACCAGGCTAACTATTGTTTCACTCCTCTGTTTATTCTCAACGGTAAGTTTATTTGCCACTGAACCCAAGACTAAACTCCAGACTAAGAGGATAGCCTGGCCAACCTATCACAAAGATAATGCCAGGAGTGCATCGACCGATGAAATTTTAAAATTTCCCCTAAAGAAATCGTGGGAGTACACTTCAGTTATCAAACCCGTACCCGCTTGGCCTGGCCCTTCAAAATGGGACGGCTGGGGTAAGGTTTTTGAACTGAAGGATCGCATTATTTTTGACAAAGTATTTCATGTCGTTGTGGCCAGCGGGAAAGTATATTTCGGCTCATCCGTTGATAATCAGGTTTACTGCTTAGATGCAAAAACGGGAGAAGTCAACTGGAAATTCTTTACAGAAGGTCCAGTTCGGCTAGCTCCCTCTATTGCTAATGGGAGAGTATATTTCGGATCGGATGACGGTTTTGCCTATTCCCTCCAGGCCGAAAGCGGTGTGTTGATTTGGAGACAACAGGTGGGGCCAAAAGACGTTAGAGTACCGGGAAATGGACGACTGATCTCCAAGTGGCCTGTCCGTTCAGGTGTTGTTATTGTGGGCAGTGCTAACCAGGGAGTGGACGCGTATTGCTGTGCTGGTGTCTTTCCTAACGAATCCGTCTATTTGGTAGGCATGAACGCTGATGACGGACAGATCCAGTGGAAAACGGAGATCAAAGACTTGACTGCTCAAGGGTACATGCTGGCTTCTGAGAATCGCCTCTATGTCACGACGGGACGGGAACGACCGCTCGTTTTTGATCGTCAAAGNGGTAAACGCTTATTTCAAGTAGCAGGCGGCGGTGGCGGCACCTATGCCCTACTGTCCGGTGACGCGCTCATATATGGCCCCGGCAAAAAAGGTGAAGTCAATCTATTTGGTCAAAAGGTGAAAGATCAGCTTGCCAGTTTCGCCGGCAACCATATGGTTGTTACTCCAGCCATGTCTTATCTACATACCGATACAGATCTCACTGCGTTGGATCGGTCAACTTATCTCCAACTCACTCGAAATCGTAAAGCTAAGATCCAAACACGGGATCAGATTTCAGCTCAATTAAAGGCCGCCAAAGAAGCAGAAGAACTGCGGCAACAGCAAAAAGAGCTGACTGAAACTCAGAAAAAACACATCCTGACAGATGAACAAAGCAATGATTTTCGACAACAACTTAGCGAGTGTGCGGAGATGATCGATCAACTAACGACAGAAATGAAAAAGTGCTTCAAATGGAAGATAAACTGCGATTATCCACTTTCTCTGATTCGAACAGGAAATGCGCTATTTACGGGAGGACATGGAAGTGTTGCGGCCTTTTCGCCAGATGATGGTAGATTGATCTGGCAAGCGGAAGTTGATGGCGATGTTTATGGACTAGCGGTTTCTGAGACTCGGCTGTATGTTAGTACTAACTATGGGAAAATCTACTGTTTCCTTGCATCTCAGGAGGGAATCTGATGAGAATTTCGGATCTATTTAAGCTGATCCGGCAATTTACTGTCATCCTATTCATATTTTCAACAGTACTTCAGCCCATAGTTGCGGAAACACTGGAAGTTCTTAGCTGGAAATTTTCCCAAGGACAGGTTAAAGACAATGCCCTGTTGGACGGTAGCGGAAAGTATCCATTGGCGATAGACGGCCATCCTCGATTTACTCGGGAGGGTGGAGAAGCTTGGGTTCTGGATGGTGAAGTATCAGGTGCTACAGCCAAATTGAACCCNGCTGATCTTTCCCAGACAGAGATCTCTCTAATAGCTTGGGTTTTGGTTGCTGAAATCGGCGAAAAAGAAATAATCGCTGAACTAGTAGATTCTAATCAAAACCGTTTGGTTTTGGCCGCTGACGAAGATCGGTTCATGTTTTCAATCTCTTCTAAAGAAGGATCAAAAACCGCTAAATCTAGTACACCATTTATAACCGGTAGGTGGTATTTAGTTGGTGGAATCTTCGACGGCTCAAGCATCAGTATCTATGTCAATACCATCGACAAAGGATCTGAAGCGTATATCCAAGACAATATCACTTTTGGGGAAACGGTTGAATTGAGGATCGGTTACAGTGACGAGGGATCGAAGCTGAAAGGGATGATAAACGAGGTTGCCATTTATAACCAGGCCCTCACCACTCATCATTTCTCTGCTGGCTTAGCTGGGAAGCGTGAAACCCTACCAGATGCACCGGAATCGGTCTTTGGTCCTTTTATGGAGATCCTGGGGCCCTTCATAGAGCTTCAACCCGATGATGCGACCCCCTGGTTGTCAGCTTTGGTCTCCTGGCAGACACCAGAACCTATGGATTGTANTCTGGAATTTGGTTTGGGGGCAGCAGAGGTGGATCTATTTGACTGTTTCTTAGGGGCTCGGATACCAATCAACCAATTGGACGATAACAAGACCTCTGCGACAGGAAACATCGAAAGGCTAAATCGTAAACACTCAATCTTGTTAGAAGACATCGATCCGGAGAAATCCTATTATCTAAGAATTAGAGGCCACGGCGAAGATGGGAAAGAACAGGTTAGTCAAGCCTATGAATTCGATGGACAATTTAACTACACCGAGCAATCACAGCCAGTTCGAGATGTCCCTTATCCTTCGAACGGTATTGACCCATCTCTCTACCGTTCTTTCGCTCATCGCGTCGTTACAGATACCGGAATTACTAGGGGATATTGCTTGATAGTTGAAGCTAATGAAGGCCGGTTGGCATATGAGTTGGCACAACGCACTCAGCTGAAAATTATCGCAGTTGATAAAGACCCTGAGGATGTACAAAAGGCTCGACAATTTTTGGATCGAGCTGNCATCTACGGAGGTCGCGTCACCGTGTTTGAAGGCACNACTGACAATCTGGGGCCATATTTTGCCAACCTGATCNTTAGTGATGAAACACTTACGTCAGGAAAAATGCCCGGTAGGCTGAGCGACATATATGCACACTTGAGGCCTTGTGGAGGNACCATCTACCTCGGCCAGGCAGGGCTAAGTCCCCAATTGACGTCAGCTAAAATCGAAACTTGGATCGACGATATGGATCTAGCAACCGGTAATACCCGGTTAGAGAAAGATAATGGACTATTTTGGATCCATCGGCGTGGAGCCTTACCCGGTGCTGGAGAATGGACCCATCAATACGCTGGTCCTGCTAATAACGCTTGTAGTCACGACAGCTTAATTAAGGGCGAAGTCGAAGTGTTGTGGTGGGGGCGTCCTGGTCCTCGCCCGATGCCCGACAGGGGGTCCCGTAACCCGGCCCCTCTGTTTGCCAATGGACGTCTTTTAGTCCAAGGTAATCGAGTCTTCTTTGGAATAGATGCCTACAACGGGACGATCTTGTGGTCATTCCAGGCTCCCGCCTTTCGCCGAGCAAATATGCCACGTGATTGTAGCAATATGCTTGTTTCGGGTGATCAGCTCTATATTGCTTCTGGTTCTTATTGCTACGTCATTAACGCNCAAACCGGCGAAAGGGAGGAAATCTTTAGCGTCCTAGNCCCCTCAATTGGCGATCACAAAGTCAATTGGGGATATTTGGCTCTGAGTAATGGGCTGCTAATTGGCAGCGGNACCTTTGATGGAGCCCAATACTTTGGTGATCAGGGCGAATGGTACGAAGGCGGAAGCGACCATGAAGCGGGAAAGGTCACGGGTGAATATATTTTCGCCCTGGATCAAAATTCAGGTGAAGTGATTTGGAAACACGATGCCGGTGTTTTGATTAATTCGACTGTTACTATCCACAAACAGACTGTCTACCTTCTTGAGAGTCGTCAGGCTAACAGCAAACCAAACTTTTCAGGTCGCTTTCCGGCTGAGCTTCCATCCGATTTGCATATCGTTGCTCTTGACGCTCAAACAGGGGTAGAAAAATGGACCAGGTCAGTTGATTATAGCGATATTCGTTTTATGGTTTATTTAGCCGCCGCCCAAAACACACTGGTAGCTGCCGGAACCGATAAAGATAAAAATTTTCATACTTTTGCCTATGACACAGAAATGGGCCAACCACTGTGGAATCACAAAGAACAGACCAAGAAAACACATCATAGCGGACATCTGAGTCACCCAACAATTGTGGGAGACAGGCTGTATGTGAATAAGTTCAGTTTTGATTTGCGTTCTGGTGAAGTTCTGAATCTGGATCCGTTCGACTGGCATGGTTGTGGAACTATGTCTGCTGGACAGNACACGATTTTTCACCGGTACGAATTCCACGGAATGATGGACATTGAGACAGGTCAACGAACAGAACTCCTCGGTGTCCGCAGTGGATGCTGGTTAGGGTTGATTCCGGCTGGCGGCATGTTATTAGCACCGGAAAGTGGATCTGGTTGTTCTTGCCGGCACGCGTTGCAGACTTCGGTTGCATATATTCCCAAACAATAAAATTTGCGCACGATTAATGGAACCCAATAATAGAGGTATGCGGTTTGCCTTTCTTTNTGTGGCTATTTCGATNGCGCTTTTGGTCGCCTGCGATCGAAAAGAACTTCAGCTTGGAGAGCGGAGGTTACAGACGGACCTGTCAAAAAACGGCGCATCTGCTCTAAATAGATCCGCCCAGAGGTCACCTACGGATACATCCGACGACTTAACGTTCTACTGTGCGGCTGGTATACGGTTGCCGATTAAGCAGATTGTCGTCGATTACGAAAGAGAGTATGGCGTACAGGTTCAGGTTCAATACGGTGGTTCTGGAACGCTGTTGAGTAATATTCAAACTGCCAGGATTGGAGACCTGTACCTGGCAGCAGATGAAAGTTACATCCAGCGGGCCAGAGAAAAAAAACTGTTGGTTGAGTCAATCCCTGTGGCCAGGATGAAACCGGTTATTGCGGTGCCTAAAGATAACCCCCAAAAGATTACTTCGATACAAGATCTGCTCCGACCGGATATCCGCGTGGCGTTAGCCAATCCTGAGGCTGCGGCTATTGGGCGTATAACCAGAGAAATTTTGCGAGAGAATCAGGTTTGGAATCGACTCAAAGAGCACACTAAAGTCTTCAAACCGACCGTTAATGATGTGGCTAACGATATTCGTCTTGGTGCAGTCGACACAGGGATTATTTGGGACTCTATCGCCAATCAATACGACCAGATCGATAGTATTTCTGTCGGAGAGTTCGATCAAAAAAGCTATCTTATTACCATTGGCATCCTATCCAGTAGTCGGAAGCCAACATCGTCGCTAAAATTTGCTCGATATCTAAGTGCACAGGATAAAGGGCTGAAACATTTTGCCGATTTGGGATATCAGCCGATTGATGAAGCCGACTTATGGCAAGAACATCCAGAAATTTTGCTCTACAGCGGCGCCATGTTACGACCAGGACTACAACGGGCAATAGNTGCTTTTCAAGAGCGTGAAGGAGTGATGATCAATACCGTCTACAACGGTTGTGGTATTCTAGTTTCTCAAATGAAGGCGGGTGAAAAACCAGAGGCTTACGTCTCTTGTGATATCTCCTTCATGGAACCGGTGCAAGATCGGTTCTTGCCGCCGAAACGATTGGCCGAAAACGACATGGTAATTTTGGTCAAAAAGGGAAATCCTAAGCAAATAAAGGGCTTACGGGACCTCGCGAAACCAAATATTTCAGTCGGATTAGCACACCCTGAAAAATCAGCTCTAGGTAAGCTAACTAAGGTACTGTTAAAGACTAAAGGTCTAGACCAATTGATCTTGAAAAATACCAAAGTCGATTCACCGACAGGAGACTTTCTGGTCAATCAGGTTAGAGCCGGATCCCTGGATGCTGTCGTCGTCTATAGATCTAACGGGATGAGCAATCCTGATAACTTGGCTAAGCACCTTGACCTAATCGAAATTCGCCTCGACCTCGTTAGTGAAGCGATGACTGTCACTGCTGTTCAAACCTATGCGATTGCTAAGGATTCAAAACATAAACAACTTCTAGGTCGCTTTTTTGAACAGGTCTTAGACCAGGAATCAAGATCGGTATTCGAATCGTTTGGCTTTCGATGGATCTCCAAAACTGAGCATAATGACGNATAATCTAAACGGACCAAACGATGTCCGTACAGACTATTCAGCNAGGAGTACATCTACTCCGCCAATACAGAGGCGGAAAGTTGGCTCCGACTTTCCCTTTTTTACAATCTTTCTCGTACTTTCTTTCTCATATCTTTTATTGATTATTTCCCTCCTCGTCGCAGATGCCGCTTTTACCTCTTTACAAGATATCGGTCGGGCTTTTGAAAGCAAAGAGATTCGCTATTCTTTTATGTTGAGCATGGGTTCTTGCACCCTATCATCGGCCATATCCCTGCTAATTGCCATTCCAATTGGCTATTTGATGTCCAGGTTTAATTTTACCGGCAAAAATTTGATTGATGGTATTCTTGATATCCCAATTGTTTTGCCGCCTTTAGTGATCGGCTTGAGCTTACTAATTCTATTTCAAACTGGCTTCGGACGATCACTGGATAAAACATTCTCGTTAATTGTGGATAAAATTGGGCTGAACAGTTTATTACAGATGATCGGTGTTAAACCGATCCGAGGAATTACTTATGAGCTACCAAGTGTGATTTTGGCTCAATTTTCAGTGGCCTGCGCCTTTGCTGTTCGGACTATGCGGGTAACATTTGATCAGATTAGTGAGCGTTTCGAATCGGTCGCTCTAACACTCGGTTGTCGCCGTGACCAGGCGTTTCGCTACGTTGTTCTTCCCGAAGCTATTCCAGGAATTATTACTGCGGGTACCCTNGCTTGGGCACGTTCACTCGGTGAGTTTGGCCCAATTCTGGTCTTCTCTGGTGCCACGCGGATGAAAACCGAGGTTTTGCCTACGACGGTCTTTTTAGAGTTGAGCATCGGAGACGTTGAGGCTGCAGTTGCGGTATCAATGATTATGGTCGTAGCTGCTTTTCTCGTTCTCGGTTTGACTCGTGTCTTTGGTCTGCGTACTAANACAATATGATCGAAGTCGTGAATCTTACTATCCAGCAAGGGGATTTCTCAATAACCAACGTTGGTTTCACTGTTCCTGAAGGAACTTATGGGGTTCTAATGGGAAGTACCGGTAGCGGGAAAACCTCGATTCTAGAGGCCATTTGCGGATTGCGCCCCATTGTTTCAGGACGAATTCTCTTAACAGGCGTAGANGTTAGTCATGCTAAATCCGCCGANAGAAATATCGGTTATGTTCCGCAAGAAGGCGTTCTATTTCAAAAAATGACTGTACGTCAGCACCTAGCTTTCGCGCTCAAAATACGGAAATGGGACAACCATCAGATTCAACAGAGAATCGATGAATTGGCAGAATTGCTCGGTATTGGGCATCTTCTTCATCGGAGACCAAAAAGGTTGTCTGGTGGAGAGCGCCAGCGTGTTGCCTTGGGACGAGCCTTGTCTTTTAAGCCCGATGTACTGTTATTAGATGAACCGTTATGTTCGCTCGACGATGAAGTTCGACACCAGATGTGCAACCTCCTGAAATATGTACAACAGGATCAAGGAACAACCTCTTTGCATGTGACCCATAACACCTCAGAAGCGGTCAGGCTAGCCGATTATCTATTTCGTCTTGTGGAGGGAAAAGTCGTCGAATTTTCTCCACTGACAGAGAGCCACGAAGGAGAAGAGACTTCGTTTAACCGTCTGGAGAAAGAATGAAGATTCATGTTACCTACGGGGGGCAATTGAAAGCAATCACCAAAATCGCTGCTGAAACGATTCATCTTCCAGAAGATGAAAATACCGTTAATAGTCTGCTCTTCCAAATTGCAGAACGTTATGGTAAGTCGGCACATATGATGTTGGTTGGTCCAAACCAGAAGACACACAGAACTTTGATTCGTTTTATCAATAATACGCAAATTACGCCCGGAGCCAATCCAAAATTAGGAGACGGTGACAGCATTACACTCATCACACCGATTAGTGGGGGCGTAAATCCAAGGGGCAACTGGAATCAGACGCGAGATATGGAGCGCTGATACACCGCATGAACAATCAGCCAAAGAAACTAATTCCCGAAGAGCTCGATACTTACGAATGGCAGATGTGGGTGCCTGACTTTGGTCAAATGGGACAAGAAAAGCTAAAGAATGCCTCGGTTATGATATCTCGATGTGGAGGACTGGGCAGTGTCGTTGCCTACGAACTTGCAGCGGCAGGTATCGGTAGACTTGTTCTGGCCCATGCAGGCAATGTCAACTACTCCGATTTAAACCGTCAGTTGTTGATGACCTACGACTGGTTAGGTAAGCCAAGAATCGAATCTGCTAAACGCCGCCTATTAGAACTAAACCCTCGGCTTGAAATAATTGCTGTTAATGAAAATGTCACCTCAGAAAATGTCCTGCAATTGGTGGCAGAAGCAGATCTAATCGTCGACTGTGCACCACTCTTCGAGGAGCGTTTTGCTATGAATGCAGAGGCTGTCGCTCAGCGAAAACCGATTGTTGAATGTGCTATGTACGACTTAGAAGCAACGATTACATCAATTACTCCAGGTCAGACACCTTGTCTAGCTTGCCTTACACCAGAGCCACCACCGGCTTGGACAAGACAGTTTCCTGTTTTTGGTGCGGTCTCGGGAACCGTCGGCTGTATGGGAGCGATGGAAGCAATTAAAATCATTGCAGGATTTGGGAAACCACTGCTAGGAAAAATGGTGCGCATCGACTTACGCGATATGACATTCGATACTTTTAATTTAGCTCGTAACCCTAATTGTTCAGTATGCGGAGGTTTTTGATATACTCTCCGCTCTAAAGGGCGAAGGTGTGGCAAGGGAAGATATATCAAATCCACTTACCTTGTTTTTTGTTTCGGGTTAACTTTCCTATAAACCGGGTAGGTTTTTGGAGGGCGAATAGAAGCGATTGTTCAAAGTGACTGTTTTGACACTAAACCGGCTACTGGCTCATGAGCCTTAANCAATAACCTGAGAGCAAGAGAGTATCTCAGTAACGCGTTCACCGGCTATGGCCGGCAGTTTGGTCCACTTAAGCTGGTCTATCCATGACATTCCAATCACCTGCGTATCCGACTGAAATGCCTTCAAGCCTCTGTTGGTAGACAACCTACTACTCACAGATACAAAAAGCCCAGATGAATCATCTGGGCTTTTTTTGTTGCTCAATTTGAGGCGGAAACTTCAGATTAGTTGTGCGTAGTGTTCCACGATGAGTTGTATTTCAAATGGGAAAGGAACCGACTCTATGGTAGGAAGTACAGCCATGGCAGCGGTACGTTGGTTTCTGTTTATGTCTAACCACTCTGGACTATTCAAGGTTGGATTTTCCAGAGAAACCTCGACACATTCCAAGTTTCTGCTCTTTTCACGGAAGCTAATCACTTCACCCACCCGTACTCGATAGGATGGAATACTAGCTTTTCTTCCGTTGACAAGGATATGTCCATGATTAACTAATTGGCGTGCGGCAGGGATAGTTGGTGTAAACCCAGCCCGAAAGACAACGTTGTCCAATCTGCGCTCAAGGAGTTCCATCAACTTATCTCCGGTCGAAAGTTGACTGCGTCGTGCATCAGAGACTAGACGTCGAAGTTGCCGTTCGCCTAGCCCATAATTGAACCGGATTTTCTGCTTTTCCATCAATCGGCGGCCATAATCAGACACCTTTCGCCGGAAACCAGGGCCGTGTTGGCCGGGGCGATATGTGCGCTTTCTTCTTTTCCTGGTTAGTCCAGGCAGATCGACATCTAAAGCGCGACATTTTTTGAGACGTGGACCGGTGTATCTACTCATTTACTCCTATTCTCTCCACTATTTCCCTAGGGACTNTTTCTATTCAAAAAAACTGAATATATTCCATTCAAGTAGTCAAAAGGCGCGACATGTTACCATGTAGACAGGATAGACCGCAAGTAAAAGTGAGGATCTGAAATTACTCTCCGTTTTTATTCGTATAAGCCGGGTTTCCCCGCTCATAACCAATTCTATACGACAGGGCGAGGTGGCCTCATCCCTATAATTTATTTGGTTCCCGGGAATAAGGAGATCAAATAATGAAACGTTATTTAATATTTGTTATCTGTTTCATGTGAAATAATGATAGATTATGCTAGACTTACAGAATTATCAGTTTTCAGGTTAGAGTAGGAGTGAAAGAAACAGAATGGGTTTTTCAATACAGATGATGTCGCTATTGTTGGTGTGTGGGCTAACGAGCAGTCTTCAGGCTACGCATCCTGAGATCCGAAAACCGGTTATACAGGTGGAAGAACCACTTAAACCGGAAGTCAGGAAGCCAATTGTCAGGTCGGTCATCCAGCCATCGATCTCAACCACTGATACGATCATGGTTGCACAAGTACAGGTTCGACCACAGGGCTCCACTGCGACAAAGAGTCGCCCAACTACCGCTCAAACGGGAGAGGATTGGGGCGCCATCGATGGTCAAGCGGTTTCTCTTTATAGCCTGAAGAATAAAAACGGTATGACTGCGAAAATTACCAATTACGGGGCACTGCTAACGGTCTTACAGGTACCTGACCGGGACGGAAAACTAGCTGATGTGGTTCTTGGTTTTGATAATCTGCAAGGTTATCTTAATGGTCACCCTTATTTCGGTTGCACCGTGGGTCGAATTGCCAACCGCATTGCCAAAGGTAAGTTTATACTAGAGAGTCAGGAATATACCCTAGCAACGAACAACGCCCCTAACCATCTGCACGGTGGCAATGTTGGTTTTGATAAAAAGGTATGGACAGTTGAAGAAGCCGATGCCCATTCGGTCAAGATGACCTACACCAGTCCCGATGGCGAAGAAGGTTATCCCGGTCGCTTAACAGCCGCTGTCGTCTATTCTCTTTCTGACAATAATGCCTTGCGAGTCGAGATGTCTGCTACCACCGATGCAACGACGATCGTTAATCTGGTCAATCATTCCTATTGGAACCTGGAGGGGCATAATTCGGGCAATATCCTTGGCCATGAACTAATGCTGAATGCAACGACCTATACGCCAGTCGATTCAACCTTTATCCCCACTGGCACCATTGATCCGGTCAAACATACACCATTCGATTTTACGCAAGCCAAAGCCATCGGAACAGAGATTAATCAGCTAATAGGGAATGGGTCAAGTGATCCCGGCGGATACGACATCAACTTTGTTTTAGATGGCAAGTATGGTGAGATGAAGTTAGCCGCTAAGGTGAAAGACTTCAAGTCCGGTCGGGTAATGGAAATTCACACCACAGATCCAGGTGTTCAGTTTTATACAGGTAACTTTCTGGATGGAACCGTTAAAGGGAAAGGTGGAGCCGTTTACCGCAAAAACGCCGCTTTTTGTTTAGAAACTCAAAAGTACCCCGACTCAATTAACAACGAAGGAAAGCAAGGATGGTATTCGGTGATTCTCCGTCCAGGCGAAACCTATAGCCACACCGATCTATACAAGTTTACGACCGAGTAATTGCAAACTGGAACCTCTGACCTGGATTAAAGTAGTCAGTGCAACATTTAAGTTAGATTACATAGCTGTTGCGAGCTCCAATCCTGGCTATCAGTATATCTACTATTTACTAGTCAGATTCCATGACTCGGTGGGTTCCCTTACCAGAAGCTGGGTAATGGGCTTGTTTGGAACGGTATCCCCTGCTCCACGCTTCCGCTGAAGTTCTTCTGCTAACTATTGATTTGCCAACACCGGTGGCTGCAATGACTTGGGTGATTTTCGTCTAATGGCGATTCATTTTCTTTTAGGCCTAAACGTAATATCCGTATCTTTCTTCTTCGGCCGGTTGTTCATAGTACATTTTTCTTTGGTAAGAAAAGGCGGCTAACTACACCGGCTGACCATCTTGTCCAGGAAATTGCACTTACATATGATATTATATGAATCCGTCCTGTAACTCCTTGTCATAACTATATTACAAGTTGCAGCTAATAGTTTTCTTTATTCGTCAGGTGGAAATCGAGGTTGGGTTGTTCTTCACCATTTTTAACAGCTTAATATTAGGTTATGCAACAACCTAACCAGATATAATTTGTGGTGTGCCAGATCGAGAAAATCAATGCCAACTCAAGTTGGTCAGACAGATTCCCTTAGACTGGCAGTGCAGACCTTGGTATAATTTCGACTTGTGACGTCCGTTGAGTAATCCTTTCAAATAGGCGAAGCATGACAAACATCAGATCCGTTTCTTCCACCGCGCCTCAGTTGACCTTGGCCGTTATCATCCTACTTTCTTGTTGCTACTTCGTATTTTATGGGTGTGGGTCAGATTCTATTCCTCAAGCTACTGTTGAGAGTAAGGCTCAGGACACCAGAGCTAAGATTGCTAGAGAAGACACGGTCATTTTCGATTACGACGGCGGCCCGATTCCAGATCCACACAATTTGAATCCGTTGGTGCCCTCACCTACCGGCCCCGGAATGCGGCAGTGCGTTTGGGAACCGCTTTTCAGCCTTAATTATGAAACAGGTGAGATTGCCCCCTGGATGGGAGAATCCTTTACTCCCAACGAAGGACTAGATGCCTGGACATTAAAAATACGGGCGGGCGTCAAATGGTCTGATGGCGAAGATTTTGATGCCGAGGATGTGATTTTTACCCTCAATACTCTGCTCAACGATACCACACAGTCGCTCAGTGATGCCGCCAGTATGCAGCAGTGGGTGAAACAGGTAGAAAGGGTGGATTCACTGACAGTTAGATTCGACCTGCAAGCACCAAATCCCCGTTTCAAGCTGGACTATTTTTCGGTTCGGGTCGGTAGTAGTATGGTCATCTTACCGCAACATATCTGGGTAGAAAAAGATCCATTTACTTTTAAGTTTTATGATCCAGAGAAAGGGTGGCCGATCGGAACTGGGGCTTACCAATTGATCACTGCTACTGAAAACGAGTTTACCTTTCGTCGACGTAAAGATTGGTGGGGGGCAGAGGTTGGCTTTCGAGATCTACCTGTACCGGAACAGTTGGTTTGGATGGTAACCGGTGTAGAGGAAAACCGAGCCCTGCTAGCTGCGGACAATCAACTCGACAGCATCATGGACATTACGTTGGGGGCATTCGAGAGCATTCGTTTCCGCAATCCAAACCTAATTGCCTGGAAGGACGAGATGCCTTACGTTTGGCTGGACCCGTGTCCTCGCCAGCTATCCGTCAACCACACTGTGCCGCCGTGGGACAATCCGCAAATGCGAAAGGCACTCAGCTCGATCATCGATCGTCATCAGGTGGTTAAAATTGCCTATGAAGATACCTCTTTCCCTTCCAAGACCATCTTCGTTGAGTATCCTGCTATGCAACCCTACATCAATGCGGTTAAAGACCTGTGGATTGATCCCAATAGTGATGTTCCAACGGGACAGTCCTTGATTGAGGCTAACGGCTGGAGATTGAACAACAGTGGATTCTACGAGAAAGCGGGTAAGGAACTCGCGCTGAGTATCCAGACCCACGAAGCCTATATCGAAAAACGTCGAATTGCCGAAGTGGTGGTCGAACAGTTGCGTGCAGCAGGCATCGATGCTTCTACCCGTGCCATTGCTGGAGCCACCTGGAACGATAACAAGGCTTTTGGCAACTTTGAGGCGGTCATGGATTGGGACGCTTGCGGCTCGGTAAACGAGCCGTGGCTATCGATGAATCGCTACACCCAACAATTTCTACGGCTTGTTGATCAAAGATCACCCGGCAATAATAACTATGTACGCTGGAGTGGTGCAGAAGCCGAGGAGTACAGTCAGATTGTGGCCAAAATCGGTGTTCTTCCACTCGGCGATCCGGGAATCGAACCGCTGGTGGCAGAGGCAATGAAGATTTTTATGACGGAACAGGTGGTAATTCCAATCACCCAAGCACGGAAACTGATCCCCTTTGTTACCACTTATTGGGAAGGGTGGCCAACAGCCAAGGATAATAATTACCACCACCCACCGACGTGGTGGATGAGCACTCACCAAATCATTCAACGGTTACGAAAGGCCCAAAGGTAACTCTTGGATGTCACTCCAAACGCTTCCTAACCTTAAACTGCCGCTGGTAACCTCGCCAATAAAAAACGTGTTAAAAACCCTCAAGCCCAGTTGGCTGGTGCTGATTTTGGCCTGCTCTGCTTTGGCACTAAAACCGGTCGATAGAGCCGATACCGTTATTTTCGATGCTTATGGCCGAATCGCCAATCCGTATATTTTCAACTGGATGGTGCCGGGGGCTACGCGAAGTCATGGTATGCATCAATCGGTCTGGGAACCCTTGTTCATTCTTAACTACGAAACAGATGAAATTGAACCGTGGTTGGGGCTGAGTTTTACTTCTAACGATCAGTTGGATGTCTGGACCTTGAAAATTCGTGACGGGGTGAAATGGGCTGATGGTGAAGCCTATGACGCTGACGATATTGTATTTACTATCGATCTGCTACTAAACGATGAAACTTTGTCTTTAGGTGAAGCTGCCAACATGCAGCAGTGGATTGATAATGTGGAGAAGATCGATCCATTGACCGTCCAGTTCAACCTAAAAGCGCCCAACCCTCGTTTCCAATTGGACTATTTTTCGGTTCGCGTTTGGGGCAACGTGGTTATCTTACCTCAGCACGTTTGGCAGGACAAAGACCCATTTACCTTCGATAATTTTGATTTGAGTCGAGGATGGCCGCTGGGTACTGGACCATATCGGTTGGTTCAGGCGACCGAGACCGAGTTTCTCTATGATCGCCGAGAAGATTGGTGGGGATTAGAAACCGGATTTCAAGACCTACCGCAACCCAAGCGGCTGATTTGGGTGGTAACAGGGGTGGAGGAAAATCGGTCTTTGTTGGCAGCTAACAGCGAACTGGATGCGGTTGGTGGCATTACACTGGGTGCATTTGAAGCCATTTCAGCCATGAATCCCAATATGGTTGCTTGGAAGGCCAAGATGCCCTACGTTTGGCTAGACCCTTGCCCCCGTCAGATTTCACTCAATCACACTATTCCACCGTGGGATCAATCCGATATGCGACACGCCATTAGCTTGATCATCGACCGTCGTCAGATCGTTGAGATCGCTTATGAAGGCACTTCGTTTCCCTCTAAGTCAATTTTTGTGGCTTACCAGGGTATGAAGCCTTACATTGACGCTATTCCACATCTGTGGATACCTGAAACCAGCGATGTGGATGAAGGTAAACGATTGGTCGAAGCCCGAGGTTGGCGATTGGGTTCTGGCAAAAACAAGTTTTACCAGAAAAAGATGTCCGATGGTAGCACACGAACGCTATCGATTAATCTACAAACTAGCGCCGCTGGCATCGAATTACGCCGAGTGGCTGATGTGGTGGTCGAACAGTTGCGTGCAGCAGGTATTAATGCCTCTAATCGCGCTATTGAAGAGGCAACCTGGAACGATAATAAAGCCTTTGGTAATTTTGAAGGGGTGGTCGATTGGGATGCGTGTGGTTCGGTTAATGAACCGTGGTTAACGATGAACCGGTATACCAACCAGTTTTATCGACCTATCGGTGAGCGAGCACCGGGGAATAACAATTTCGTCCGCTGGCAAGGAAGCAAAGCCGATCGTTACAGTCAGTTGGTCACCCAGATTGGTGTCTTACCACTGGGGGACTCGGGTATCGAAACTCTATTCACAGAAGCGATGCAGCTTTTTCTTGAGGACCAGGTGGTCATTCCACTCAATCAGGCCATTATGCTGATCCCATTCGACACCACTTATTGGACAGGTTGGCCGACTGAGACCAACAACTATATCCATCCACCGATGTGGTGGATGAGCGCTCATCGGGTGATCCACAACCTAAAAAAAACCGGACGTTGAAGATCCATTAAAACAAGCATGACAGGTAAATTAGACGACCGCATTACGTTTTTAGGGCGTAGACTGGGTGTATTTCTACTGACCGTGTGGACTAGCGCTACGCTGATCTTTATCATTCCCCGTCTAGCACCGGGCGACCCGATTGCGGCCATGATTGCCCGGATGTCGCAACAATCCGGCTACGTTGAAAATGCAGATAAAATTATCGAAGGTTGGCGAGAACGATTCGGTTTGAACGATCCACCGACCATCCAATACGTTCGGTATCTAGGTAACCTGTTCCACTTTGACCTCGGCTATTCGATGGCCTCCTTTCCGGCTACTGTTAGTGTTATGATTGGGCGTGCTTTACCCTGGACCGTTGGACTATCGCTAGTCTCTATCCTGGCGACGTTTCTAGTCGGTAACTTTGTAGGTGCTCTTTTGGCCTGGCAAAAAACACCACGCTGGATCAAGCTGTGCATTCCGCCAACCATGATCTTCACCTCGATCCCGGGTATGTTAGCCGCGGTAGCGCTCCTCTATATTTTTAGTTTTCAGCTTCATCGTTGGCTAGGTCTAAGTGCGCCACTGTTTCCGCTGCGAGGGGCTTATGGACGAGGCCTGGAGCCAGGCGTTAGCTGGTCGTTCATTTTGAGTGTGATCCATCACGGCATTTTACCGGTTACTTCGATTGTGTTGGTGCGGTTTGGGTATTGGGCTTTGGGTATGCGAGGTATGATGATTACGGTTGAAGGAGAAGATTATATGCACTTGGCTCGTGCCAAAGGCCTGCGCCCGTTTTATATTCTTTACCGCTACATGATACGGAATGCTATTCTTCCACAGATTACCGGACTAGCACTTAGCTTAGGTACTATGGTCGGCGGTCAGGTGCTGGTCGAGATCATCTTCTCTTATCCCGGGATGGGAACCTTGATCTATACCGCTGTTCGCAACCAGGATTTTCCGGTAATTCAGGGGGCGACCTTCATCATTATCGTCGGCACTGCAACTGCAGTGTTGCTAATCGATCTTTTGTATCCGTTGATAGATCCGCGTATTTCGCATCAGGGAAATTAGGCGTGACAGAACCAACACAGACCTCCCCGATCAGGGACGAGGACAAGCTAGACACGACGACTTCGCCAGAGAGCGCTCAGGTTTACGATCCTGACAACCAGGATTCGAGTCAAGAACAAACTTCGAGCTTGAACCGGTGGGATACGCCCTGGTTCAACTGGAAATTAATTTCGGGTATAGCTATTGTAGGGATGATTGTTCTGATAGGGATCTTTGGCCGTTTTCTCTGGGATACAGAACTCGTCTACGTCGGCAAGTGTCCACTCAATCTGCCGCCGGTCGGCTTCGAAAATAGTCGAGGACAAACGGGAACGTGGGCTCACCCCTTTGGGACAGAAAATAGTGGGCGGGATATGCTGGCCTTGACAATCATCGGAGCGCCAAATTCTCTGTTAGTCGGTTTTGTGGCCGCTGCTATCGGCATCGGAATTGGCATCCTGCTAGGCTTTATCTCCGGATTTATCGGTGGCCTGACAGATGATCTAATCCGACTATTGGCAGGAATTACAATCACGGTGCCGTCACTGCTAGTCTTGATTATTATTCAATCCCTGGTCGAGCAGATCGGTCTCTTTACCATGGCAACGTTGTTAGCCGCCTTTGCCTGGCCCGGACCAACGCTGGTGATTCGCGGTCAGGTGATGAGTATGCGCGAGAGCGGTTATGTGCAGATGGCTCGATTGTCCGGTGCCTCTCCTCTAAGGATCATGTTCGGTGAGATTATGCCTAACTTGTTACCCTTTCTGGCTGCCAGTTTCATTGGTAGTGTCTCTGGCTCTATTCTGGCGGCAGTCGGTTTGGAGACGTTGGGGTTGGGGCCGCAACGGGTGCCGACGCTAGGCGGGACCCTCTATTTTGCGCTTGAGGCGGCAGCACTGCTACGCAATATGTGGTGGTGGTTGGGCATTCCGATCTTTATTTTATCCCTGATTTTCATGGGATTTCTACTGATTAACCTGGGACTGGACGAAATCGCTAATCCGCGGTTGCGAAAAGCTACTGAATAAACCAAGCGGCTACATAGAAATTAACACAGAATTATTAATAGGATGAACACAGAAGCATCTCTCCCATCATCCACAACCAATCTGCTAGAAGTTAAAGATCTGCGGGTTTACTACGAAACGCCAGGCGGAGACGTTCTGGCAGTTGACGGCATCGATTTTGAGTTAAAAAAAGGTGAAACACTAGGGTTAGTTGGTGAATCTGGTTGTGGGAAATCGACGGCAGCTATGGGTATTTTGCAGTTGGTGCATCCGCCGGGACGAATCGTTTCTGGAGAAGTACGACTGCAGGGGAAAAATCTGCTCACCTTACCAGAAGGCGAAATGCGTCAACTGCGATGGACAAAGTTAGCCCTAATTCCACAAGGGGCGATGAACTCACTCAATCCAACCATGAGGGTCTATCGCCAAATCCAAGACGTAATTTTGACCCACCAAACAACGGGGTCCGACAAACCGGATGCAGACCAGATCAAAAATCGGATTTTGGAACTATTGCGAATGGTTGGGCTACCAGAGCGAATTTATCAGATGTATCCGCATGAACTTAGTGGTGGTATGAAACAACGGGTCTGTATTGCGATGGCGATTGCACTCAACCCTAGCCTAATCATCGCCGATGAATCGACCAGTGCGCTAGATGTAGTGGTGCAGCGGGTAGTAGCGCAAACCATCCTGCGAGTCAAACAGATGCTGGGTGTTTCGATGATCATGATTGGTCACGATATGGGATTGATGGCGCAAATGGTAGATCGAATTGCGGTTATGTATGCCGGGAAAATTGTCGAAATTGCAACGGTGGGGGATATCTTTAATAACCCCGGTCATCCCTACACACAACTACTGATTGAGTCTATACCCTCTCTAAAAGAACAAAAACCGCTGAAAGTTACAGCAGGTTTAACCCATGATCCCCGTCATCCTCCACCCGGCTGTATCTTTCAGTTGAGATGTCCAATTGTTACCGATCGATGCCGATCAATCGCACCTAAAACCCATTTAATCCGAGCTGAACAGTCAGTTGCCTGCCATGCCTATGGAAACACCGATGTTGCTAGAACTATCTAACGCCACCAAAATTTACCAGCAACGGAATGGGCGAACCAAACAAGCTGTTGTTGCTCTGCAGAATTTTAATCTAAAAATTGCCAATCAACCCGCTCAGATTATAACTATTGCAGGTGAAAGCGGAAGTGGCAAGACGACCTTGGCTAATCTGATTCTCGGTTTCGTACAACCGACCTCTGGTCAAGTGGTCTATCAAGGTGTACAGGTCAGTAAGACTAGCAAAAAGAATCAAGAAGTGGTTGAAGAAACCCAAGATATCTCGGTAGCCAACCCGACACAGATGAGAGACTATCGGCGTAACGTACAAGCCATTTTTCAGGATCCTTTCGGCGTTTATAATCCCTTTTATCGGGTTCAGCATGTTTTCGATTTGGTAATCAAGAATTTCGGCTTGAGCGAAAATTCAGATCAAGCACGCCAACTGGTTGAGTCAACACTAAATGTGGTCGGCCTGCGGGGACACGATGTTTTACGAAAGTATCCGCATCAACTGAGTGGAGGACAACGTCAACGAATTATGATGGCTCGTGCCTATCTGGTGAAACCGAAGCTGATCGTGGCCGATGAACCTGTCTCGATGGTAGATGCTTCATTACGCGCCTCGATTCTGGATGTAATGCTGCGCCTGAAGGAGGAAGCCGGAATCTCGTTTCTCTACATTACCCACGACCTAAGCACAGCTTACCAAATTGGCGACCAGATCTACATTTTATACCAAGGATCGGTAGCGGAGAAGGGAAAGGCCATAAAGGTAATTGAGCGTCCACAGCATCCTTACGTCAAACTACTGGTGGATTCTGTTCCAGTACCAGATCCCGCCATCAGGTGGGAGGGGGAAATCGACTTGCCAGCCGAGGAGGAGATGCGGGGTTCGACCACATCAGGTTGTCGCTTTTATCCTCGTTGTCCGGTTAGAATGGACCGATGCTTAGAAGCACAACCGGATCTATATGATGTTAGTGAGGACCATCAAGCTGCCTGTTACCAAATCTGAATAGTGGATAGTGAAACAGCCTTTCCTCAACTTTCAACTTTCAGACGGATAGTTGCTCAAAATGGAGGGATTCCTATGGATTTTGATATAATTTTCCAGCATGGAAAAGTGATCGATGGAACCAGAAATCAGCTTGGTTTTGTTGCTGATGTTGGTGTTGTCGGTGACCGNATTGTCGCTGTTGGAGATCTGAGTCAAAAGAAGGGTCAGCAGGTAATTGATGCTACTGACCGAATCGTCTGCCCCGGCTTTATCGACGTTCACGTCCACTCCGAAATATCGCTTTTAGGTGGACGCGATCAACATGCTGGCGTGATTCAAGGCGTAACAACCCAGCTGCTGGCACCGGATGGATTCGGTTGGGTCGGGCTGGACCCGCAAACCGCTAGCCAGTTTTGGCAGTATACCAAATTCGCTTACGCCGACTTTCCATCTGAGTTAGCGGTGGAAGCCTTTAACTGGCAGACACCGGAGGCTTACCTGGAAATATTTGCCGGACGAACACCAACCAATGTCTGTCCGCAAGTACCACACTGTAGCGTCCGATTAGCTGCNATGGGTTGGGAGGATCGCCCGGCNGCACCGGATGAACTGACACAGATGGAGCAGGCAACGCGTAGCTGGATGGAAGCGGGAGCAACCGGTATCTGTCTGGGCCTCGACTATCAGCCGGGGGCCAATGCGGATCTGAACGAGTTGGTAACGCTCTGTCGTCTGGTTCAGTCATACGGTGGTCTGTACGCGGCTCATATTCGCTACGAATTATTAGGACGGCAGGCAGCTTGGGAGGAGACATTGGAGATTTGTCGTCAGGCTGAGATTCCGGTTCACATCTCGCACGAACGGGTGGATGAAGTGACGCAATTGGTGTTAGAACAGGTAGATCGGGAAGACTTAGATCTGACCTTTGAGTCCTATCTTTATCCTGCCGGCATGACCCATTTAGCCATGCGCCTGCCGATGGACCTNCAAACGGGTAGCCCGGAGGAGATGATCGACAAGTTGAAGCAACCCGCCGCCAAACAGCAGGCAGTTCAGCATCTTAGCACCAGTTTAGAGAAAGATCGCTCTATTATTGGCTACACGCAGTCAGGTCGTTATATTGGTATGACCTTGCAAGAGGCAGCGGAGAGCGTCAACCAGCCCATTGACGAATTTGCCTACAATTTGGTAGTAGAGGAAGAGGGGGTTGAAACACTGATTATGTTCTGGCAAATACCGGAAGAGAAATCGGAACTGATCTTGAATCNTACTGCCGTTCATCCACGGATGATGATAGCCAGCGATGGAGTTTATGAAATTCCACATCCACACCCCAGAGGATACGGCTGCTTTGCTCAGTTCGGACGAAAGTTCGTCAGGGAGAGGCAACTACTATCCTGGGAGGAAGCAATCTGGAAAATGAGTGGCTTTCCGGCCGAACGGTTCGGATTGAAAGATCGAGGGCAATTGAAAGAAGGATTGGCCGCAGATATAGTCGTTTTTGATCCAGAAACCCTGGCTGACAAATCGACCTGGTCGGATCCACTCCAGCCTGCAGTTGGTGTGGAGCATGTGCTGGTCAACGGTCAACGAGTTATAGCGGACGGCACAGTAACCAACCAGCTACCGGGTCGGGTTCTACGTCGCTCATAGATCAACGCTCTGGCGTCGACAATCGGGGAAGAGTGGATAATCCTGTTCTCGACCTTGTCGAGAAGTCGAGACCGGGATAATTATGTTGCTTAAACTTACCACCATCGTACAAATCGCCGGCGAGTTGGTGAAGAATATCAATAGATTGGACCTACTAACCGAGCCCCGGTTACATTAAAGAGTAAGAAAAGGCGCCCATATTCCCTTCCCGGACATTTGCATGATTTTGATCTACGGAATCCCTGTAAAAGCGAGGTAGAAACACCCATGCCAGATACGAAAACCCTGTTTCTGAACCATCAAGCCGGTTCCCACCTGTTCTGTTCAGAAATAGAAGATTGGCAGATCCATGTCTCAGCACAGGCCGGTCCGTCTGAACGATACGCCGCTGAAGAATTTCAATACTGGTTTGAGGTGGCTTCCGGCAATCGCTTACCCTTTACCAATACCAAAACCGGAGATGGACAAATCCAGATTGAATCAGCTGAAGAGTTTACCGGTGTCAATCAGAGCGAAAGCTTTCAAATCGAGGTTGCGCCGGATCTGGTGAAGATCACCGGTCAGGGGGTAAGGGGAACTTTGTACGGCGTCTACCAATTTCTGGAGGATGGGTTGGGCGTCCGCTTTTTAACTGCCGACCATACCCATGTGCCCAACTTCACGCAACCCGATGGTGCGGACCAAACAATCAGCCCTAGAATTCCGTGTGGCCGATTTCAATACCAACCGCCGTTCTCCTTCCGCTGGAGCTACTATAAAGAGTGTTCTGACCGTCCCGAGTTTGCAGCTCGATTGCGGGTAAATACGGTTACAACGGAGGCCAAATTGGGTGGGAAGACCCCTCAGAATTTAATCAACCACTCCTTTCATTCGTTGTTGCCCTTCAGTCAATATGGAGATGATCATCTGGAATTTTACGCTCTGGTAGACGGAGAACGGGATCGCAACACTCACGGTGGCGGACCTCAGTTGTGCGTGACGAACCCGGAGGTGATCCGGATTGAAACCGAATCGGTCTCGAAGGGCTTGCGGATAGCTGCTCGTCAGGAAATTGACAACCGATTCCCCAACGGAATGGATCGCGCCCACTCCGGCCATTGCAGCCGTCCCCCTCATTCTCGAGTCACGTTCTGGCGCCGCTTAGCCCGCAGTTTCACCCCTGCGAAGCGACAGCCGGTGGGGAGCACACCATGGCGAAA
>PACG01000097.1 GCA_002699335.1 Candidatus Poribacteria bacterium | reverse complement strand
AACCTTGGACCGCAACCGAGCCGACACCACCGATGCCAATGATTAGTACTGTTTCGCCTACCTTGGGTGTGAACGGTCGACTGCGTGAAAGGCTGTCAAACCAGCATCGCAACAGATAGCCGCATTGGTCCAGGTAACACCTGGTGAGATTCGTACAAGCTGGCGTTCGGGTACTACTACATATTCTGCGTACCCTCCGTTTTTGCCTTTCACCCCCAATATGCTACCCATGTTTACGCAGAGTTGCTCGCGAACGGTTAGGCAGGGGAAACATTCGCCACAGGTGGTAAAATTGTAGGCAAGGGCAATTACATGGCCGCGCACTTCAGCTACTATGCCAGCGATCCCATGTCCCACAATAAAGGGTAAATCGGGGACATAGCCAAAACCATCCAACAACTTCAAGTCTGTGCCATCAATACCACAGGCCATCACCTGAATTAGCATCTCTGTAGGATCAGGCGTTGGCCTGTCAGTTTCTTGCTAGAACAGAGGCTGATTGAATTCATAGAGGATAAATGATTTCATGTTATCACGATCTTTTCTAGGTCTAAACTAATCGGTAAGATAAGAGGCATAAGATAACCTGATGAAACCTCGATAAGGAGATGATCTCCTTAGAATCTTATTTGGTAGAAGAAAGAGTAAAAAAGATAATACGTTTAGCTTCAGCTGGAATCGAAAAATCTGTTGAATTGAGTTAACCAGTAATATCATATCATTTTGATGACCTTCGTCAACTTTGCTTTTCCGGCAGCTTTTTGTTTTTGTCTTTTAATTCGACCAGCTTCACGAGCTGCTTCTAACTTCTCGTCCCGTTCTTTGAGAATTTGCTGCACTCGGCCTTCCAGCTTAGCTTTTGCAGCAACATGGCCGATGGCACTATTGAGCCGGACATTGTTGTAATGATCAATATATTTCGCCATAACTTCACCCAATTTGGAAGGTTTTGGTGAGTAGCTGACGGGTAATGTCTGAATAGAAGTTGATAATATTAAGATCAGGCGACTTTATTGATGATAGGAAAGTTTTGAAATGGATGGAACCAAATTCCGAGGCGAACTTACATTGCGCACCTTAGCCATGCCTGCAGATACTAATGCCAATGGGGATATTTTTGGCGGATGGCTAGTATCACAAATGGATTTGGCTGCCGGGATAGCGGCCAAATCCTATGCTAAATCCAGAGCGGCCACTGTAGCCATTGAAGCCCTCAGCTTTAAACGGCCAGTTTCTGTTGGTAATATAGTTTGTATTTATTGTGATTTGTATCAAGTGGGCACAACATCCATGAAGATTCATGTTGAAGTTTGGTCTCGGAAACCTGAAGTCAGTCAACGAGAAAAAGTAACGGAGGGCACCTTCGTATTCGTGGCAATTGATGACCAAGGTAGAGCCAAGGCAATTGAGAGTTGAACTAAAAAGGAACACTCACAACTGATTGAAGCCTGATCACAAGCGAAATACGAAATCAGGTCGATCGAGGTTAGTATGCCTTTTGGTCGAGCCGTATTGCCAGTCCTCTGTTGGCAATCCACCTGTAGAGAGTTACTGAAACAGGAGCTACAACAGAATGAAAAGGCTAGTGAAGCCGCCTTACAGGCACTAAGAGAACGGATTACAGCTTATCCAAATAGGAACATGGAGGTCAAGTTTAGAAGATATGTGTTATTTGGTGTAAATGGGTTGTATGGCTTTGCGTTTTAAACTCTAGCCGGAGAGTATTGCCAAGTTGAGGTGTAGGAGTAAGCTGCAGATGCCGGGGTTTGGACCACCGTGGTCGTAGATAAGTAACAGGCTGCCGGTGCGAATATACATTTTGAACACGCTCCTACGGACTAAGCTATTATATTTCATGGTGATTTGCGTCTATAGTAACGGCATTTACAATTAAATAAATATGATTTACTGACCAAAATATCCATAATATGGTATAAGGGGTAATTAGGTCGAATAAAATCCGCCGTGCATGTTTTCGGCTTCAAAGAAGTGATCACAGAGACGATTGGCAGTAAGCACTTCAAGATCCATGGCATGATTTTGATGACATCCATGCTTACTTGCAAAGCAAAAATTTAGAGATTATTAAAAGTAAGATAGATAATGCTTTTTGATAAAAAGTAAAGCCAAGGACAGGTCTACCATTATGGGGCACTTGGAATAACATCGTCTGCGCCCTCTGATCGGGCTAGATAGTGCCTGCTATTTGCATTTAAACTTTCAATTGGAGGGAGCTGTTTTTTGACCTCTAATCTGTTCCACTGAGACAATTTGTTTCTACACCTTGAATCCATCTGTCGCCATTTGACCCCTGCGATGGCCATTGAGTCAGCCCAGTAATCTTTTCCAGGCTTTCTTACGGCGACCGCCAACGGTGTCGGCCATGACTTTCCGCTCAAATCTTACGATCGCAATCCAGAGCCATAATTTCCGTTTTTTTGACTGTAAAATGCCACCTTTCATCAATCTCCACTATCTCTAGATCCCGTACCCCATGCGGCATATTTCCCAGAACAGATTCCTTGATATTGTTTCCAAATTGTTTGATCCAATTGAGCAGCGTGACATTACTCCCCCTGATATGCGCCCTGACCTCGTAACCCATTGCCCTGCAAATACAACTGGAGTGCTCATAGCTTTTTATCTAATCTATACCCATGCTGGTATGATTGAGTGTAATTACACTCACATTGTTTGCGTTTGCACTATGGTCTCTCTTTGACTTTTCCGCTTTTGACTTTGTGATCAGATCCACATTTTGGACAGTGCATGACAGCCTCCCTTTATTTTTACCGCATACCATATATCGTGAATTCAAGTTTCAAGTGCAACTCTTCTGAGTTGGCATGAAAGGTAAGCTGCGGTAGGCTTATGCTTTTCTAACCGACCAAGGAAAGAGGAGCACAAATGAGCAACTACTCGTAGCTTACCCAAGAACAAAGATACCGGATTTATGCACTTGTGAAAGCAGGACTTTATCAAGCTCAAATTGCCAGGATTGTCGGAGTTCATAAATCGACCATCAGTCGAGAAATGAGACGCAATCGCGGCCTTCGAGGGTATCCCCTAAACAGGCCCATCATTTGGCCCAGATACGGCGGGTAAAAAGTGTCAGTACCCGAATTTCTCAGCCCACATGGAGTCTGGTTACGCGTCTGTTGCCAGACGACTGGAGTCCTGAGCAAATCAGCGGATGGCTTGATAGTGAACATCATATCACAGTCAGTCATGAATCTATTTACCAGTTTATTCTTAAAGACAAACAAGGGGACGGAAATCTTTACCTACATCGACGCGGCAAGAAACAGCCTCGAAAACGTTACGGTTCCACCACTCACCGAGGTCAATTAGTTGGCAGAGTGCCTATTGACAAGCGCCCTGCCATCGTTGATACTCGTTTCCGTATTGGCGACGGGGAACTTGACACCATCATAGGCCGAGGCCACAAACCAGCACTGGTCTCGATGACAGAGCGTCGCTCTGGCCTAACCCTGATCGCCAAAGCAAAGCGTAAAAATGCAGCCTTAGTATCTTGGTCCATTCAGCGTCTTCTTGAGCCAATTTCATCCAGAGTGTTCACTTTAACCTCGGACAATGGTAAAGAGTTTGCCAAGCATCAGGAAATCACCACAGCTCTCAAGGCTGATTTTTACTTTGCGCCCCCATATTCATCCTGGGAGCGGGGACTTAACGAAAACAGCAACCGGTTAATTCGTCAATATTTGCCTAAAAAACATGATTTCACTACCATCACCAATAAAGATGTTTCTATGGTAATGAAACAAATTAAACAACAGACCGAGAATAATGTCTCGGCATTAAACCCTCGGTTGCACTTGTGACTTGAATTCACGTATATTTATTTAGCAATCCCAAAATGTTTGTCACCCAGCGGTTGAAAATCTCCTGACTTTACAAATGAGTTCTTTGACGCTAGTAGATTTGAAGGAGAGGGAATTTATAAAATAAGCTTTTGGATAAAGAATCATGGAACCACATTTAACATATCTAGCGGAGGTGTTGCCTCAAACGAAGGTGAAATGAAAACCTTGATGAAAAGTTAATGAACAAACAGATGAATGGAGATTTCTCGAATATAATATTGATCTACCTAAAGACAGATGGTTGATAATGAAATTGAACATATTACAGCCAGGAATATTCTGGATAGATGATGTTAAAATTGAAAAACTATAAAACTGCATACAACAATGGAGAAATAAATTCCAACAAAATAAGGATAAGTATATAAAAGGAAAGATACAGAATGGTTTATAAGATCAAATCATCCAAGGGGACAACTTAATGTCCTATAATTGCGGCATTGGCTGGTCGCAATGTAAACTGGTTGGATGCTGTGTATTAGCTATTAATTATTTAAGGAGAACCGAATGCGCTTAAAAGTCTTGTTATTGCCGTTATTTTTTGTCACTATTTCACCATGGGCGGTGACCACGTTTACCCTTAATGAACAAACGGAGCTTGAGATCGAATATAGTCCCTTGCTCAGACTACAATTACAAGCTGATGTCAGCCAGCCTGGGAATACTTTACGGTTCGAGCTATTCATCGATGCCAACAAAAACGGCAACATAGAGCCTGACATCGATGCTGATTTTTCCGCTTTAATGGGCAAACTACGGGTGACAGACGGAGGCAAGGATGTAGACGACTTCGAATTCGACGACACCTGGTTATCGGACCAGGATGGTGTTGTCGATGGACAGATCCTCGCTCTATTGCCGGAGGAGACGCCACCGATCACACATCCTGCCATAATCCGTGCTACCGATCAGGACGGATCAACAGCCGAAGTGCGTTTAACACTTGTTCTGCCCAAAAAAGACCAAGCTGTGGTAGGTAAGGTTGAGGATGAGGCTAACCAGCCGGTGAGTGGCGTGATCGTGTTTGGATTTGGCGGTTTAACTGACCTGGGCTTTCCAGAATTGGATTTTCCAGAATTGGAGATCGAGCCCATCCCTTACATCACCACGACTGATACCAGTGGCCGATACCGATTGCCTGTTAATGTCGGCTTGGTAATGATTTCTGTTTTCCCGTCCGTTGGCTATTATCTACCTGGAAAGGTTAGCTTAGATCCGTTCGGTTTTCTGTCATCAACCCAGCAGATCAAAGTTACTGCCGGAGAAGAGAAAACCGGGATCGATTATGTTTTGAAAAAAGATAGCATGCCACCTGTGATTGACCATCGGCCAAATATAGCCCCTGTCACTATAGGCAATCCGATTCGCATTGTGGCTAGGATCACAGACACGGAAAGTGGCATCTTTCCCCCAGTTCTTGACACTGAACCCAAAGTTTACTTTCGACCTGCTGGAAGCCAAGAGCCGTTTAGAATAAGGTACATGGAACCCTTCTTCGATTTCGACCTTCCATTTGAAGACTTTGAGCCGGAGGTAACAGAAGAGATAAACGAGCCAGAATTAGGGAATGCTGAAAAGTTTGAGGCTAAGAAGCGACCTCCGGTTGCCCCCATCGGCGGTGGAGGTGAAGCCAAGCCGGCACCGTGGTTAGCAGCAATGCGGCAGATTTCAGCACAGATGGAATTGCCTCCCGTTAATCTGAACCGGTTCAAACCGGAAGAATTTGTGGCTGTCTTGAATGGTGCGGATGTTACTATTGACGGCGTCGAATACCACATTTGGGCCTCGGATAATGCGGGGAACTGGGCTACCCATCCGGTCAGTGCGCCCCGAAGTCTACACAAAGTTCTGGTTAAACCGTCTGAACTGCAAATCCAGGGTCAGTTGAAACCGTTCTCCGGCCAGGTTATACCCAAAGCCAACATTTTTGCCTCCCTTGATAGAAGTGACGACCGGCAAGATTTTGAGAGAAGTGAAGCCGTTACTGAATCGAAAGCCGACGGAACCTACCTACTACATCTGCCCGTGGCAGGACTGTGGCGGATTTTTGTTGAACTGGAGTCGCCGTTCTACGTTTTGCAACCAGATAGTGTGATGGTGGAAGTACCCGACAAGAGCGGACAGAAGGTTATCGACAGTATAGACTTTATCCTAGAAACCGATACCGAATTGCCAAAAATAGTGCACGATCCCAAGACGCAAGTCGAAGGACAGTTTATCGGTGACAACACCGTTATTCGAGCAGAAATCACTGATAATGTGAAAGGCTATGTGCACGCTTACCTTGAGTTTCCATCAGATCAGCGTGGTCGTATTTGGGCCGATAGTTTTCCCGATGGCCAAATGTGGACTTTTACCGTACCCGGACATTTAATGCTGGAAACATTCACCTACCAGATTCACGCTGTTGACACGGTTGGCAATCTGGCCGAATCCAAGCCCCATACGGTTACCTTAAAACCACCACCTTATCGAGTAGTGGGCCGAGTCACCGATACTACCGGACAACCGATTCCTGATGTTGCGATCGAGCTTCAACCGGAATCAGCCGACCGATTTGACGTCCAACCGGGTCCACCTGCAATGGACCTACCGCCAGACGGAGTAGAACTGGAAGATCTGGACTTTATCGCCCCCTACCTCCCAATGTTCAGGCAAGCTGTTAGCGACGAGCAGGGAAAATTCCAGATTTACGTTAGTTCGGGCACCTGGCACGTCAACGTTCGTACCCAAAAAGGCCAGGCGCTAATGAAGAAAATTGCCCCTTTAGTCGTCGAAGCAGAAGGCGAATATCCACTGGACATTGTGTTGATAGAAGATACAGAAAAGCCAGTCATCGTTCACCAAGCTGAAAAAAGCTACAATTTTGACCATCAAATGATACTGGAGGCAACAGTCACCGACAATTTACAGTTGGCTGGCGTCTACCTACGAATCTTCTACTCGGGGACAGAGAAAATGATTGTTGATTCGATTGGGGTTGAAGAAGAACCTGAATCGATGGATCATGGAGATGATGCCCGTCTAGTCGGTCCGTTAGAGGTAGAAGCCAAAGACGATCCCTTTTTTAATCTCGACGATTTGGCAGCCGATGCTGATTTTGAAGAGGTAGAGCTTGGGTTGGAATTTGCTGCTGAAAAGTTGGATGACCAACGCCAGTTCCGCCAGCAGGATGAAGTCGATATTCCCCTGAGCGGGATTGGGATCGGGGGCGAGGTTGACCTGGAAAGTGAGTTGGAGTTATGGCGACCTGATGGCTACTTTGATCAAATTCCGATGTCCAGTGCTGACGGACAAATCTATCGTATAGACTTATCAATGTACTTACCACCACTTAACGCTCAGGTAAACCAGGTTCAATACATTATCGAGGCCATTGACACAGCGGGTAATATCAGTCGCTCACCCGCCGAGGCACCGGAAACGATCCACATCGTATCAGTTGAAGTCAATCAGTGGATCTTTGGTCAAGTCGTTGATCCCTCCGGCAACCCTCTACTCTACTTCCCGGTTTTTCTGCAAATGGAAGATAAGGAACATCGGATTTCTACCCACACAGAGCAGCAAGGACAATACCGCCTGCCTGCGCCGGTGGGCACAGGACAGGTAGAGGTTGGATTCGGCTTTGATGCAGACGATTCACATCTGCGTCAAGTAGAAGTTAAAGAAGGTCAAAGTCTACAACAGGTCAACTTCACTATCAAAATACCGGTTCCAACCTTTGATGGTGGGGCATGGGAGACCGATGATCAGTTGGCAGAGGCATCGGAAAAATCAGCGTTGCCACCGATTGAGATTGAAGTGGTTGACGTGGTAATGGACGGTGCGATCAATATTTTCGATTTGGTGCTGGTAGCCAAATACTTCGGTCAAAGTGTAGATGAAACCGAGGATATCGACGCGCTGGAGGAACTGGCTTCCGCTGATGTCAATATGGATGGTCAAATCGACATCTTTGACTTGACGGCGGTAGCGACACGTTTCGGAGAATCGCTAGAGCCGAATGAAGGCGAACTAGCGAAACTTGATCCTAATGCAGCACCACAAAAGCAGAGGTATGAACGGATACCTTCGCAGGTTCTGCTCTCACCCGATGTTGGGCTTCGCCCTGTCATCGTTTCACGTCACCAGAATCAGATCGACATCGCCCTCGAACTTGAGAACAACGTACCAGCAAAAGGAATTCAATTTGACCTCAGTTTGCGATCACCCAGTGTTCGCCTACTGTCGGCCCAGAAAGGCAACTGTTTATCGACCAACAGTTTTTGGCACCTTTCAGTCGCCGAAAACAACCGTCAGCGAATTGCTGGTGTGGCTTTACCAGTTGTTGCCGAAGCTGATTTTCGCAGTTACGGCCGTCAGGTTGTTTTGCTCTCGATTGATGTTGAACGATCCTCTTACCAAGATCGAACTCAGTTACTGATCTCAGGTCTGCACTTAGTCACAACTCCAGGAGATAGTGTGGTTTATCGAGATCTGTTAACGATTGATCTTGATCTGGAAGCGATAATTCAACCTCAACAGACCGAACTCTGGCAAAATTACCCCAATCCATTCAATCCGGAAACTTGGATGCCGTTTCAAATTTCGGAGGAATCGGTGGTCAATATCCATATTTATACGGCTACCGGCGAATGGGTCAGAACGGTCGGCCTGGGGCTTAAGACGGCTGGTATTTATGCAAATCCAAGTCGTGCCGCTTACTGGAACGGCAAAAATACGATGGGTGAGACAGTAACCAGTGGTATCTACTATTATGCTATTGACACTGGGACCTTTCACCAGGCCAAACGAATGGTCATTCTGAAGTAGATAATGTGAGTTCAACGTAAGGGTCTGGGAAACAATAGCTGTCCAATCGTCCGATTTTTCCCAGGCGAATATTCAGCCTAGGCTTTTCTCTTGATTAAGTCTAGGCCATCAGTGCGGATACTATCTTGACTAGAATCGTCAATTGGATCCTTAATTGTAGGTGGGCAAGCCTTGTAGCGGTGACTCAACATAAAACGTTTACTTGCACATTCCACATTGTGGCAACGATAACGTTGGACCTCAGAACGTAAAAAGCAGTTTTTCCGATGTCATTACGACCATAATTGTGGCAGACGATTTCTTGATGGCATGTTATACCTCGATTATACAGGAAACTCAGGTTTGACTCACTACTGTAACTCGGATAAAGATCTTCAAAATTATGACAGAAGGGCTCCAACACGTTGAGGAGCGTCCGAGGGTTGATACCCAACTCACTCTGGGAATCTCCCCGGGTGATGGCTTAGTGATCGTCATTGGAAACTGAAAGAGGAATCAAGTGGCGCAATTGATGATTGACTTACCTAGTTCTGTCCAGTGCCAAGCCTTGGTAACAGCTAGGGGTTGAAGGTGGCTAGCCGGCATGTTCTTCACCTTGATCTCGAAATTGGCCCAGGTTATCTAACGTTGCTTGACAGATAACTATGTTCTGTTGGGCAAGAGCCAATTCCAACCGTGAGGCGGTTAAGTTCAGTGCACACCGATCCAATCCGGGTTCGGTTGGGGAATCTTTGCCTCAGCTTGCTGTCGCCATTCCGTCAAGAGTTCTCTCATGTCTCTGGCGAGACCTAGTTCTTCACCCGAAATGTCATTTCTCTCGGAGGGGTCATTCTCTAAATCATACAATTCGATTTGGCTGTCTTCAAAAAATTCAATCAGCTTGTATTTCCCAATTCTTATGGACGAACCTGGCCTACCCCCTTGGTTGCCATAGTGGGGATAGTGCCAAAAAATTGCCCTTCTCTGCAATTCTTTCTTACCAACCAACAGAGGTGCAAAGCTGACGCCATCACTATGCTGGTACGGAACAGAGGGCAGACCGATCATCTCTAGAATAGTCGGATAGAAATCAGGTGTGGTCACGGGCACCTCGCACACACTTCCTACCTCCGAAAGATCCGACCAACCGATAATCAACGGTACTCTTGTGCCGCCCTCGTACATCCAACCTTTTCCTTCTGATAAAGGGGCATTGCAAGTGGGCGAGCTCTCCGCAGTAGTCAACCCACCATTGTCCGAAGTGAAAATTATGATCGTGTTATCTGCTTCACCTGATTCCGCTAGAGCATCTAATACCCGCCCAATGTTTTCATCCAAGCTCTCGATCATCGCGGCATATACAGGATCAGATTGGATAAGACGACGACGAACTCGCTTATCACGTTGATGTTCACTGGGGTAATGTTCGCCCGGCTCAAACGCTGTTTGCTGGTCTAAGCCCATAGCTACAGCTTTTTCCTCGTACTTCCGTATTTTCTCTGGCTTGGCCTCTACAGGCTCATGAACACTGTAGTACCACAGATTGAGGAAAAAGGGGGATGAGTCCTTACCACGAATCAGGTCAACTACGCAGTCTGTCAAATAGTCGGTCAGGTAAGTACCTTCGGGAACATCGACACCCTTCAGGGCTGGAATTGTCCACGGACTGAAGTAACCACCACCGTAGGGAGCACCTACCTCACACCCACCGATATTGACATCGAACCCGTGATCCTCGGGGAGAGAATCGATTCCCCCGAGGTGCCACTTACCAACATGCCAAGTTGCATAACCTTGGTCTCTGAGTGCTTGAGCTAATGAATACTCAGATGAGGGCAGATGCTTAAGATAGGGGGCGTCAATGAGACGACCTCGGGATGGATGGGCTTTCCCAGCCCAATCGATAAAGTTTGTGACGCCCACAGTGGCTGGGTATTTACCAGTTAAAACGCTCGCGCGTGTGGGGCTACACACCGGGCATGAAGCATAAGCATCGGAAAATCGCATCCCTGAAGTCGATAGCCGATCAATGTTGGGCGTTTCATAGAATTCACTGCCACAACAGCTAAGATCCTTCCATCCCATGTCGTCAATCAGAATAAATATGACGTTTGGCTTTTTCATCATTCTATAGCCCGAAAGCAATTTTTACTATAGCGACAAGAAGCAATGCCCCTCCATACTCAATGCTATGTACCGAAATAGATTTGGACACAGGAATCAAATCCCTCACCAATTCTGTGATAGAATGGGCTAGAGCCAAACCGACTTAACTGACAGTAATATTGACTGTTAATCAAGTAAATTAACCTATTGGGGCGTCTGTGTGATGTCAAGATAACAAATTAACGGAGTTCTTTTCTAGGGGTTGTTATTGTTTCCATAATTAGTTATTGCCATTTGGCATCTGATTCAAGTCCGCTGGCCCACTAACCGCCCTCAGAACCCAACTTTCCGTTTCTTGTCCTCTACAACACGTAAATAGTTCTACTCAGTCAATGAATCTGGTTATCCGGTTTTGTATTGCATAGATATAGATACCTGCATTCTGAGATTTATCGACAGCAATCTTGTGGCGCTCCGTTTACCAATCGGGTCTTGGACCGGGTCGCACCATAACTCTAGCGAAGAATTGCCCTGGGCGTATCCACATTTTTGAAGATATTTGGGGACACAGGTAATCCACGCGGTTAGGTAAGTTAATGGCCAATTTTCGGTGTTCGTTTAGCGTTTCCGATCAATTTTCGAGAAGAGGACGTATGAACACCTCTAAGTAGAACACATCCTTATCATAAAAGGCAGTTCGTAGTACGTAATTCGGCACGCTCCGGTATCTGAGAGTTGGAGAGGATGCTGTTTGTACCGTACCGGTTGGCAATCTCTACCGTTCAGAGCCCGGCAAGCTCTTCTTTTACGAACGCCGCGAGTATATCTGTCACTCGGGCCTGTTCCTCGGTGATCTTTGGCGTGTATCGCGCCGCAATATTAATCGGCAGGCCAAGCCCATTTAGCACGTGCTTGGGGCCACCAGACGCATTGTACATGTCGAGCAAGATTTGCATAGTGCCCTGCAGCTCATATGCCTTCTGGATATCACCGGCCTGGAACGTGTCGTACAGCCTACGGTATAAGTGAGGATAGGCGTTACTCGCCGTGGCGCACGCCCCGGTTGATCCACACGCCAACGCTGTTAGCAGTTGCTCCTGAACGGCTTGCATTACCCCGAACTGCCCTTTGCCTGCATCGGCCATGGCCGTCAGTCGCGGCAGGTCGCCTGTGCAGTCCTTCATCCCGAAGTATCGCCCGGTGGCGGCTAACCTGCTGACCAGCGCAGGCGTCAAGAGATGAGTCGACTGCCATCTAGGGTGTTCGTAGATGAGCAAGGGAATCTTCACTTTGTCTGCCAGTCGAGCGTAATGCTCATATATAGTGTCATCGTCAGAAGGGCTTTCGAACGGCAGGAGCGCAACTCCGCCGGCAGCCCCCACCGCTTCGTATCTCTTAGCAACCTCGACCTTGCGTTCGACGTCCGGGAAGGGCAGACCTCCGACGATCGGGATCCTATCGTCAGCGGAAACCACGGCGACCTCTACGGTCTCGACCATCTCGTCTTGGCTCAGAGTGAACATCTCACCGGTCGAGCAAACAACGAACAGGCCAGTCGTACCAGCCTCGATATGCCATTCGACGAGGGCGGTAATGCCGTTGTGGTCAATCGAAGCGGCGTCTTCGGTCATCGGAGTTACCATCGGCGGCACGCTGCCGTGGGTTAATGGGAATGACATGGGTGAACCTCCGATCTAGATGGACCGGGTGTCGTGAGCCAGGCCAAATTGAAGGCGTAGTGTTGTTGGCTGGTAATCAAGTGGATCAAGTTATCCGCTGATTGGCAAACGGAGAGATAACCACCTGGCTCTGCGCTGTCCAAGCTCATAGTGAAGAGCCGACCATCCATTGTTTCGATTTCTCTGCCTGATCCATCGTCGCTAATCAGTCGAATATGCGGCCATGTTTGACCTTCGTCTAAGGAAAGAGCCGCAAACATGCCGCGAACCTCTCGCTCTTGACCAGAGGCATCGGTGATTAACATCGGTGCTGGATCTTTGCGATCGCCCGTAAAAGAGGCCAAAAAGATTGGGCCTTCTTTCAACCTGAGTAAGACACACCGTTGACCACCAGAAACGACCGGAAATTGGCTGGGTTGATAACTCCACGTCTGACCCATATCCTCAGAAATGCTCATCGGCATTTTCCCTTCAATAGTATCACCTCGCCCAAACGCCATCAGTCGATCGTCTGTCAGCTGTACAACTGAGGCGTGGATACCAGCAATCCAGTTTCCCCTCTGACCAGTTTCGAAAGTTGGTGTTAGCTGGCCTTCACCCGGATCAACCCAAGTTTGGCCGTTGTCACGACTGATGTGCAGTGCCGTGCCACCATTGCCGCCTGTCACTGCGTCACAGACTAAAACAATCGACTCGTCCTGAGCCCGAAAAACAGACTCAATCGGCATGTGCCGCAGGGTATGTTCCGGATGCACTAGCTTTGGCCTTGACCAGGTAGCACCATTATCTTCTGAAGTTCGCATTACCATTGCTAATGGTCCCCAGGTTGCAGCGACCGAAAGGCCATTGAAATGGTAAATCTTACCCACTTCATCACACCAAAGGGCAGAAGCGTGGTTATTTCGATCCGGCACCCCCCAGAAGGTTTCAGCTGGTTCCCACTCCTGTTGGCCGAATCGCAAACGGCTACCCACTACGTTTAGTTCTCGGCCCCGTTCGGAAACACAACTGTACCAAATCGCCAACAGATCTCCGTTAGGACAAGAAACGATAGCTGGTACATGGTTATGGTTGGAGAACAGAGGACCTATCGATCCCTCAGGGATTTGGACGTACTTTTTTGGGCTAGCAAAGTAGGGTCGTTCGGGGTCAAAATCTTGTCTTTCGCCCTTCACGGCTTCCTGTTTAACAGCGGTGGCCCAGAGTGGAAGCTTAGAGATAACCCGTGGTTCCGTGGACGGAAATTCGCCGATAGCCACCCGAAAACCAATTAACCAGTGCTGGTCTTCGGGCACGGCTCCAGAACGGTTAGCCGACCGCAAGTAGTAAAGTTTTGTCGAATGACTACCGCCTCTTGTGACTCGATAGTTGCCTTCAGCATAACCAACGGGGTTTGTTTGTGCTTTTTCCTGATAGGGGCCGTACCAATCTGAACACCACTCTTCGACATTGCCGTGCATATCATAAAAGCCCCATTCGTTAGCCAAAGTCTGACCGACTGTCAGTGGGACTACCTCTGAGTCACCATCACTGCGGGCTGGGTCTGGATACCAACTTTCACGAACATTCTTATGGGAAATGTCCGGCAGTTGGTTACCCGTATGGTAATGGGTTTGACTGCCTGCTCGACAAGCGTATTCCCACTCAGCCTCTGTCGGTAAGCGATAGGGTATATTTTCCTTCTCCGCTAGCCACCGACAAAATGCTGTCGCCTGATGCCAATCGACGAAAACAACAGCCTCGTCGTCATCGTTGGAGAACCCAAGTTTTCCTCTTATACTTCGGTGGTCAGGGGCAAAATATTCGTATTCGATGTTGGTCACCTGATAAAGACCCAGATAAAAGGGTTGAGTAATCGTCACCTGATGGGCTGGATGCTCGTCGAAGTCACCATTCAATAGGTGCGGTTTATCTTCGCTCAGTTCAGGCGGTAGTGGGGTGTGGCAACCTCCCCTGGTGTAAGTGCCAGCTGAAACCGGCTTAAATTTCATGCCGATCGAATTGGTGAAAGTTTCGTTGCTATTCGCCGGTTTGAAACCACTCATATCTGTTAGTATGCTTATTTTGTCCGTGTAGCCCAGAAGTAGTCAGCATTCCCACCCAACTTTTGCAGTAAGGGTAAAGTTAACCGATCTAGCCTTCTGACTAAATCGGATGGCATGGCATAGTTTACCCCCTCTAGATTTTGTGCTAGTTCCGCAGTATTACGGGTTCCAACNAGCACACAAGACACGGCGGTCTGGGCCATCACCCAGGCAATTGCTAATCGACTCATAGGCAGGTCTTTTTCCCGGCAGATTTGGCGAATTTTCTCCAGCGTTTGCCATAATTCGACCTCGGCACCAGCCTCATCGTGTCGAGACATTTCACGNTCCGGACGAAAATGGCGGAAGCGTGACTGTTGTGGAGGAATTTCCTCGAGGGTTTTGAAACGGTCGGCTAGGATGCCTTGAAACAGGGGCATGTAGGCCAGAATACCAATCTGGTGTTGCTGACATAAAGGTACGATTTCCAGTTCGATTGCACGGGACAGTAGATTGTAGCAAAGCTGGTTGGTTTCGATTGGCGCCCCAATTGCGAGCGTTTCAGATAGCTGTTGATAGCCAAAGTTACAGACACCGATGGCGCGGATTTTACCTTCCGTTTTTAGCCGAGATAAAACCTCGAAGACCTCGTCGGCTGGATACTTCGGGTTTGGCCAGTGAATCATATAGAGGTCGATATAATCGGTCTGTAACCGGCGAAGACTACCCTCCAATTGATCTGGCAGTGTAGCAGGATTGGTATCGCCAGTCTTGGTACCGATCAAGGCCTCCTGGCGCCGATGTTTCAAGGCAATTCCTAGAGATTGTTCGCTTCGCCCTTCGTTGTAACCGACAGCCGTATCAAAAAAAATAATTCCTGCATCCAGTGCCGTGTTAGCAACGGCATCAACGTCTGATTGAGCTTGATCTCCCCAATAGTCACCTCCGCCATAAGACCAACAACCGATTCCCATCTTAGGAAAAGTGATTGATGAAGCCGACAAGGCTGGACTGTTTTCTGAGCTTTTTTTCATTTTTTCTGAGGGCAGCAACCCTTCTCCACTGCACGGTACAGATAGTAGGATTGGAGATGCCTGTTATCGATTTTGGCTGAGGTTTCATTGCTATTGGCCAGCAATAAACGAATCCTTCGGTATTCTGGTTTATCAGCAGTTTCTCTCGGGGTGTGTACAATCTCCGACAGTGAACGTTTATACCGGTCTTCAAAATCAGTATAAATTAAGGATGCGACCGTCTCAGCGCCGCTAAGGTCAAGAGTCGATTCTTCGGCTGGTATTTTGAGGATAGTACTTTTCCCCTTTGTAGTTGAACTAACAGATGCTTCCCAGGAATATTTGAACCTCGACCCGGTCGTTACAATAAAGTACTGCATCTGTTCATCATTTAGAAGGTCTAGTGGGTCGACCACAAGAGCTCCTTTGATCTCTGGGTTTGGTTAGTAGCGTGGTATTTCAGCCAGACAAGATCTCAGGCCTTGGCGGGGCCTGTCGATGTTCTATCATACTTGCGTGCACATATTCAAGCGAAAGGCCGACCTAAGCAGGTCAATCACATTAAATTTTACCTTACGCCAGACCACTTACGAGACGGGGTCGCGTAACCTGGTAGTGGCTAAGGCGAGAAGCACATAGGCGAGTAGGCCAGTAAAACGAATCAGCGCCATCCAAAAGCCAGCTCTAACAAGGTGTGAAATAAAGCAGGCTAAACATGCTTTTTAATATGATTGCCCGGGTCAACCCAGATGCCATATTGCCCCTGTTTTCGATTCATGTTATAATTTAGCGTATTGTGTGCCTGTAGCTCAGCTGGATAGAGCGTTAGCCTCCGGAGCTAAAGGTCGGGCGTTCGAATCGCCCCAGGCACATACCCCTTCCAATACTTTCTCGGTCCTCTTCTTCAACAAATTTCGATGACCGAAGGGCAATGATTACAGAACTCTACATGGAAAATATCGCTCTGATAGATCAGTTGCGATTGACCTTTTCGCCCCGACTTAATATTCTAACCGGTGAGACAGGTGCGGGTAAATCGGTCATTCTACGTTCATTAGGGTTAGTGTTAGGGGAACGAGCGCCTTCAGGCATTGTCCGACAGAGACAAAATCAGGCTGTCGCACAGATTTCAACCGATCCGGAGCCGCTTACCTTTCAGCAGATGCAACAGGTCATAGGCGATGTCAACCTTGATCCGGAAGAGTATCCAACCTTACATCGTCAGGTCTCTAAAAGCGGTCGAAGCCGCAGCAACATCAACGGCAACGTAGTCAATCTGAACCAGTTAAAGTTGATTGGAGATTTACTGGTTGACATTCATGGACAGCATCAACATCAGTCGCTGTTCCGAAAAGAGTTGCACCACCAAATCTTGGATGACTTTGGTGGATTGACGCCGCTTCGACAGCAAGTGGCAAATCAGTATGAAGAGTTACTACGCTTGAAACGGCAGATTGCAAAGTTGTCCCAATCCTATCAACAACTGGAATCAGAAAAAGAGTTACTGGCCTTCCAGGTAGAAGACATTAAGACAGCAGAACTGGAAGTGGAAGAGGAAGATCGACTTCAAAATGAGCGCAAACGGCTTGATAACGCTCAGCAGTTATACGAGCTATCTGACGAAATCTATAGCGGTCTCTACAGGGGGCAAATGGAGTCATCGGCACTTGATACTTTGAAAGGGCTAAGTAAATCATTTTCCAAGTTATTAACGATCGACGATAGCATCGAAGAGACCAGTCAGCGCTTGGAATCAGCGCTCTATGAGATCGAGGATCTGGCGCATGAAGTACGAAATTACCGTGATCGGGTTGAATTTTTACCAGGCCAGCTAGACAAAATCGAGGATCGGCTCGGAACAATCAACCGTTTAAAACAAAAGTATGGTGCCACGATTCAACAAATCTTAGATCATTACCAGATAGCAGTTGAAAAGCTGGAAAAAATTGAACTCTCTTCCGGCCAGATTCAGGATTTGCAAGGGCAGTCGGAAACGACACAGAAATTAGCCCTAGACTGGGCACAGGAACTGTCAACCCAACGGAAGACAATCGCTAGAAAACTGGAGCGATTAATCCAGAAAGAACTTCACACATTAAGCATGGAAAAATCTCAGTTCCGAATCGCACAGCGGCAGATTGCTCTGGGATCTTCAGGTATAGATGAAATTGAATTTTTGATTTCGACCAATGTTGGGTCGGAACTCAAATCTTTAACCCAAATCGCATCCGGCGGTGAAATCTCAAGGGTGATGTTAGCCTTGAAAAGTGTANTGGCACAGACCGATCTGATCCCAACGCTTGTCTTCGATGAAATCGATGCTGGTATCGGTGGGCATACGGCTAACGTAGTCGGTCAAAAATTGAAAGACCTATCCCAATTTCGACAGTTGATCTGCATCACACATTTGCCGCANATCGCATGTTTGGCCGACAAGCATTTTCGGGTGGAGAAAAAGATCGTTGGCAATCAAACCCTTATTTCGGCCAAAGAACTAACGATGGACGAACGGATCNAAGAGATTGCCCGCATGCAAGGTGGCCGCGACACCCAAACAGCCATCGCGCACGCTAAAGAACTTCTCAAAGATCAATCTACTGGTTAAATTTGAATAGTGGACTTAATGTGTAATGNTTATTAGTCCAANTNGAGGTAAGGTTNANGTTGTTGAACACCNAATTNATTNGGNAGTTCTAACCAGNGNAATNTGTCTAAAAATCATACTGCCGGGGCGAATCATTTGCTCTATGTGCGGCACATGGAGGGGGTTACTGTTCTCGGTCTACTAGCTAAACTATACTAGACATTGCAGCCGAGANACGTAATTTGGAAAGTATTGGTGAGCTAATACTACGGTTAACTNATATCNGCTACATTATCGAGGAGATAAAGGCGAAGTGGGAAGCATTTATTTGTACGCGAGTNGTCACTGGGCATCCACACNATTNGTCTGCATATAGTTGAACACAATAGCCGATAGTAGCATCGCCACCTGTGTTTTTGTAGNCTTGTTATGCCAAAATCCTAAAATTTCGACAGTAATACGCAGAATTGAAGCAGCAACTCAACAATCAATACCCGAATGATTAGGTGCTCTTACACAAGTTCCAAATATAACTTTATGATCCATCTGCTAACTGCCCGGTGCGATATTTAAAGCCTTGTCGCTTTGCTGGATCAAGATAAACAACTGCCTCTTTAAGCTGAAGGCGAGATTGTTTTACCATAGAGGTCGCTCCGCTAACAAGATTGACAGATGATTGACAGAATTGATAAACTGTGGGCGGTTGCCTGAGTTATTCGTAAACCAAAATTTTATATCGAGAGGATTCATGATGAGTCTTAAGCAAGCAGCACCAGGATGGTGCTTTGTCCGTGACGATGTCACAACCGAGGTTTTTTTGAAAGGATTAGTCGAGTTGGGTATTCCAGGCGTCGAAATGATCGATCNGCAATATTGGTCGATGGCAAACGATCTAGGCCTAACTATNGCTACTCACGGCGGACACGCCACCTTGACCGATGGTTTGAATAAGCCTGAAAACCACGAGCGGATCGAAGAAGAACTGCTAAAAAACCTGGAACTGGCCCAAGAATACAACATCGTCAACCTGATCTGCTTCTCCGGTGACCGATACGAGGGAATCACCGATGAAGAGGGGCTCGACATCACGGCACGCGGTCTGGAACGGGTGGCCAAAGCAGCAGAGGCAGCCGGGATAACGCTGGTACTGGAACTGTTGAACAGCAAAGTCAATCATCCGNATTATCAATGCGACAANACTCCGTGGGGAGTGGAAGTCTGCCAACGGGTGGACTCACCCCGCGTTAAACTGCTATACGACATCTACCACATGCAAATTATGGAAGGCGATATCATCCGTACCATCCAGGAAAGCCACCGGTATATCGGCCACTACCACACCGCGGGGAACCCAGGACGCAATGATCTGGACGACCAACAAGAGATTTACTATCCGCCGATATTCAAAGCCATTGCTGACACCGGCTATGAAGGCTTCATCGGTCACGAATTCATTCCCAAAGGCGACTGGAAAGAGTCACTGCGCCAAGCCNACGCCCTGTGTCAGGTTGGATAAAGCCAGAGTGAGANCACCTCTTCTANCCCCCCGTAATGACCAACTTTCCCTACGGTAAAGCGCCCTTCTGGATACTAGTTTTATCGGTGATAACGGGGATAATGCTCCTCGTTGTCAGCGGCAAATCGAACAATGATAGCTANGATCTGGTTTTCGTCACCTTTGCTCGNAGCCANTTAGAAGGNTACCAGCAAGCCACAAAGGAGTTTGAAAAGGAGCATGGAGTTAGAATACATATCCAACTGGTTTCTGACCGGGCAGTCAAAGACCGGTTACAGAGCGCCCTGATGACAGACGCTGAGGTGCCNGATCTAGTCGAAACCCTNGCCGACTCCATGGGCTACTTCACCCAAGGGCCGGTAGAAGACATCGGTTTTATGGACCTGACCGATCTGCTGAAACAAGAACAGGTCAACGATGTTACCCTCTATGACCGATTCGTCGAATCGAGATTCAGTCGACTCTCACGCAACGGGCGGATCTACGCCCTGCCTCACGATGTCCATCCGCTGGTGCTTTGTTACCGGCGCGATATCGTAGAAGACGAACTGGGCATCGACATTAATCAAATAGAAACTTGGGACGACTTCACCCGCATCGGTCGGCAAGTGACCAAAGATCTGGACGGAGACGGTAACCCGGATCGGTTTATGATCGACTTGGACAAAGCGGGTGGTGATTTCATTATCCCCCTGCTTCAACAACGGGATGAAGGGCTGTTTGACGTCGACGGCAACCTAACCCTCGATACGGAGGGCGTGGTTGATACCATTGTCTGGTATATCCGGCAGTGCTACGGTCNGAACCGCATCGCCTTTTCCGCTGGTTGGGGACAAACTCTAGCCAAGACCATCAGCGACGGCCTAGTACTATTCTACTACTGCCCTGACTGGCGCAGTAAACAGTTTGAAATGGATGTGCCTCAACTGGAGGGTAAACTGGCTTTGATGTCTTTGCCCGCTTGGAAACCGGGAGGACGGCGGGTTAGTACCTGGGGCGGGACAGGCTTAGCTATCACCAAAGCCTGCAAAAACAAGGAATTGGCCTGGGCCTANGCCAAAAAGCTCTATCTGAAAAGAGAGGATCTGGCCGATCGGTTTATGGCCTCCTATATTCTGCCACCGGTCAAAGATGCTTGGGAACTGCCCATTTTCCAGACACCAATTCCACTCTACTCTAACCAATCGATTGGCCAACTCTACGCCGCTCTGGCTCCCGACATTCCCCCCAACTATGCCAGTCCCTATTATGAACTAGCCCGTAGCAAGTTGAACGAAGCCTTTATGAATGCAGCCCAGTACTATCAGGACCAAGGCGAATCTGGNCTATTAGTCTATACAAAAAGCGAATTGCAACGCGTGTCTGGTTACGTTGAAAAGGTTATGTCGCACAACGTTTTTTATGCTGATGCTATGTATAATAATGGGCCCAATGGNAAAACGAGCGGAATGACGACTGAATGAGACAATCTGCTCGTCGAACACCGTGGGTTTTCCTGAGCCCCTATCTTTTGNTAACGTTGGTTTTTTTTATCTATCCATTCATCAATGCNATTATTCTGGCCTTTCACCAAACCAATGGTCCTAAAAGTAAAGTCTTTGTCGGTTGGAAAAACTTCACTTTTGTCCTCAGTGATGGCGACTTTCATACGGCATTTTGGAATACNACTATCTATGCCTTAGCNTCGATATGTGTCCAACTTCCCTTATCACTGGGTTTTGCCATGTTATTGAACGCTAAAAAAGACAAGTTAAAAGGTATCTTTCGCCTGATTCTATTTAGCCCACATTTGGTCGGCCAGGTCTTTGTCGGTATCATTTTCGCCCTGCTATTTATGCCTCGTCATGGCCTATTCAACCGATTTNTACAACGGCTAATTTTTTGGGGATTGGATCGGGAGTGGTTGTCCAATCCAGCCTTAGTTATGCCCGCCTTGATTATTGTCTCNATGTGGATGTATGTTGGTTTCAATATGATCTACTTTTTGGCCGCCTTGCAAAACGTGGATCAGGAACTAACCGAAGCGGCCATGATCGACGGTGCCAATGCTTGGCATCGATTCTGGACAGTCACCGTACCGGCCATTAAACCGGTAGCCGTTTTCGTGGTGATTATGAGTACGATTGGTTCTTACCAACTGTTTGAGATGCCCTATGCTATGTTACAAGGGTATGGACCTAAAAACGCAGGGCTNACCATTGTTGGCTATCTCTATCGCACCGCCTTNGAAACNGGAGATCTGGGTACAGGAGCCGCTATCGGTTGGGTTTTGGCCTTGATTATTTTCACCTTCAGCATGGCTCAGATGGCGATCATCCGCAGTGTAGAGACAGAATAGGAAACGAAGTAAATGAACGGCTTAAACAACCTTCATTACATTTTAATTGTCTTGCTGGTAGGATTTGGTTTGAGTTATGCCGTGTTACCTCGGTACCGTCAACGGATTGCCACCATTCAGCGGTATGTGGTTTTGACTCTGATGGCCATTCTAATTTTATCGCCGTTTCTGTGGTTAATTAGTGCTGTTTTCAAAGACGCTGATGTATTGATGCAATACGCATTTCTACCGCCGCTAAGCGAATGGTCAAGCGAAACCCTAAACCTGAAAAACTTCTACAATCCAGCCACTGAGAAACTCGACTCGCTGTTCGAAGCTGAAAAAACCATGCAGGGAGAGGTGCATTTTTGGCGATACTTGCTGAACTCGCTCTTTCTGGCCAGCACTTCGACCATGGTAATACTCTTTTTTTCCTCTTTAGGCGGTTATGCCTTAGCCAAGTACGAGTTCCACGGCAAGCATGCGATTATCTCTTTTATGCTGGGGACAATGATGATTCCAGGCATGTTGCTATTGGCTCCACTCTACAACCTGATTTATAAAATCGGTTGGATGGATACCTATTGGGCCTTGTTGGTACCGGGAGCGTCGAGTGCGTTTGGCATGTTCTTGTTTCGGCAAGCTTGCCTTTCGGTTCCTAACAGCCTGATGGAAGCGGCCCGGATCGACGGTTGCAGCGAGTTTAGCATCTACCTCAATATCGTGATGCCGTTGGTGCGACCGATGACGGGTGCCTTCTGCCTGATCAGTTTTCTGGGCAGTTGGAATTCGTTTGTTTACCCCAATATCTACATTCAGACTCAGTCTAAATTAACCTTGCCCGTTATCCTAAACCAGTTCGTCGGCGTTTACAGCCAGCAGTATGGCATCTTTCTAGCTGGCACGCTGATCGCCATTATCCCGCCGGCCATTTTGTTCTTCGCCCTTCAACGGGAATTTATCAGTGGACTAACCAGTGGAGCAATTAAAGGATAGGAACTAGTGGAAACAAGAAGGGCATATGCTACACATAAAAAGCGGATGCACAAAGCCAGTGCACTCGCGGGGGAGATAAAACACAGATGGCCAAAGTGCAACTAGAGGGTGTGGGGAAAGTTTATCCTGGTGATGTTGAAGCCGTCATCGACTTCAACTTAGAGGTGGAGGACGGCGAATTTGTAGTCCTTGTCGGCCCGTCTGGTTGTGGTAAATCGACCACTCTTCGCATGATCGCCGGACTAGAAGAGATCACCACCGGCACCATTATTATCGGCGATCGCGAAATGAATATCGTTCCGCCGAAGGATCGAGATATTGCCATGGTATTCCAAAATTACGCCCTCTATCCACACATGAATGTCTATGACAATATGGCTTTCGGGCTCAAGTTGCGCAAATTTTCCAAACCGGAAATTGAGCAACGAATTCAGGAAACGGCCAAGATGCTGGATCTGCAAGACCTGCTTCGCCGTAAACCGAGACAACTCTCTGGTGGCCAGCGTCAACGGGTAGCCGTTGGGCGGGCTATTGTTCGACAACCAGCCGCCTTCTTGTTCGATGAACCGTTATCAAATTTGGACGCCAAACTGCGTGTGCAGATGAGATTTGAAATTAAGCGACTACACGGGCAGCTGAAATCGACCATGTTGTATGTTACCCACGATCAAATCGAAGCCATGACTATGGGCGACCGAATTGTGGTGATGAATGACGGTTTAATTCAACAAGTTTCAGATCCTATTACGCTCTATGATAGGCCACAAAACAAGTTTGTGGCCGGATTTATTGGTATGCCACCGATGAACTTTTTGTCTGGCCAGCTCCAATCCCATGGGAGTAAGCTTTCTTTTACCACTAAAGAGGGCGTGTCTTTGACAATCCCTACTGCCAGCACATCTGAACAACTGTCACGATACCAGAACCAGAACTTGACACTCGGTGTACGACCTGAAGACCTACAGGTAACAGCTACAGATAGTAGTGGAATCGTCGGTCAAATCGACGTCATAGAACCGACTGGGGCTGAAGTACTGGTCTATGTGACAGACACAGGATCACAGGAGACAATCGTCTGCCGGGTAGATTCATACCAGAAGTGTCAGGTCGGCGATACTGTGACGCTAACAGTCCCTTTGTCCAATCCGGACCAAGCCGATGCGGACAAACTTCGTATGCACTTCTTTGACGACCAGACAGGCCTAAGAATCAATTAACCAACCCTCGGAGAAACATGATGGAATATCGACCTTTTGGGCAAACAGAATTGGAAGTGTCGGCCATTGGATACGGATGCTGGGAAATGGGAGGAACTTATGGCAATTTTGATGCTAACGAACTGGCTACTGCCGTACAACACGCCATCGATCTGGGGATCAACTGCTTCGACACAGCAGAGGATTATGGCAAAGGTGCTTCTGAGCGATTTCTAGCACAAGCCCTACAAGGACGGCGACAGGAGATCATCCTGGTGACTAAATTCGGCATCGGTTACGAGCAGGGGAGAGACAGTAGTCCACAAATGATAGAGACCGCAATCGAAGGAAGTCTCCAACGGCTTAAAACGGACTATATCGATGTCTACATGGTGCATTGGCCTGATCGTGAAACGTTGTTCGAAGAGACCATGCGTGGTTTAGAAACGATTGTTCAATCAGGTAAGGCTAGATATATTGGCATCTCTAATTTCACTCCAGCTGAGATTGCTCAAATGATGGAGATCCGACGTATTGACGTTTTACAGTACGGCTACAATCTGTTCGACCAACGAATGGAAAAGTTTGTTTTCCCTTTGGCACAGGAGCACCAAATTGGCATGATGGTCTATGGATCCTTAGCCTACGGTCTATTGACTGGTGTGTTTACGCCGGAAACAGAGTTTGGTGATAATGACTGGCGTCGCCATGGCGGAGGAAACTTTTCGCTCAAGCTGTTCGCCGAAGGTGTCTTTCAAAGGAATTTGACGGTGGTCGATGAAATTCAGAAGATTGCCGATTGCCTGGGGAAATCGCTGCCTCAACTGGCGTTGAATTGGGTGTTGTCCAACCCGACTGTTAGCACAGCCCTGGTCGGTGCGCGTCGAATTAGCGAAGTCGAAGACAATATCGGGGCTATCGGTTGGCAACTGTCAGACGAGATTCGATACGATATCGACCGTATCTTCGCCAATTTCGAAGTCAATATTGTTCCAAATAAGTGGGTAGAGACTTTTGACATTGATATCGAACAACAACTTTAAATGAAAGACAACCTGGTGCAAAGGAAAGGATTATGATTGAAGTTTATGGGCAAAAACTGCTCAGATCAGATCTGCTGAAACGTGTCGGCGACATTTCACAAATCGCTGGGTTTAGAACATCTACTCGGACTGAGGGGAATGAAAAGGGGGTTTCAGCGGTCGATTTTTATACTGGAACAGGCTTCTTCTTTACAGTACTCCCGGATCGTGGCCTAGATATTTCGTTCGCTAGCTATCGAGGTATTCCTCTCTGCTGGCGTTCCAGTACAGGAGATGTTGCCCCCCATTTTTATGAGACGCAAGGTGACGGATGGTTACGTTCTTTTTATGGTGGATTATTGACTACCTGTGGCATGGTTAATGTTGGTCCTGCCAATGAAGATGTGGACGAACAACTTGGTTTGCACGGCCGGGTATCCAATATTCCGGCCAAAAATGTGTGGGCAGATACACGCTGGGAGGGAGATCGATATCAAATCTGGATACAGGGAAAGGTTCGCGAAACCTCCGTCTTTGGTCATAACTTAGAGAGAACCCGTCGAGTTAGCACTGAATTGGGCAGTAACTCAGTCAAAATTGAGGATCTAGTGGAAAATATCGGCTGGCAACAAGCTCCGCTGATGATCCTGTTCCACATCAATATCGGTTGGCCGATTCTGGACCAATCAACAGAGTTTTTTGCCCCGTCGACACAGGTGAAACAGCATATAGCTCCCAGCGGTCAACAAGCGACGACGGGGCAACATGACCAATTCGATAGTCCACAACCCGACTGTCAAGAGCAGGTGTTTTTACATGACATGCAAGCTGATGGTAACAACCACGTCTATGTGATTTTAGCCAATCGTGATTTCAATCTAGAGCGTGCTTCTAATCTAGACGCAGCAATGGAATCTGCATCTTCAAACAAACGGGGAATTGGTATCTATGTTCGCTACCACAAAACGCAGTTTCCCAGGTTTGTACAGTGGAAGATGCTAGGCGAGTCGATCTATTGCGTCGGTTTGGAACCTGCCAATTGTGGTATAGCGGGACGTGCGACCGAACGAGCAACGGGGGAGGTTGAACATCTTGAGCCCGGTGGGCGTAGACACTACGAGGTAGAGATCGGTGTCCTAACTGATAACAACCAAATTAATGAGGTTGCTTCCCTCCAACCTAGTTGAGAGCATGGCTAACAATGGCCAATTGGCAATAACCAATGTTCACTGTCAACGGCAAATAGGCCGTTACCGGGTTTCCAATAATCGCATCTTATGAGTATCAGTCAGATAGCTTAATATCTCTTCTCTATCCAATTGCCAAACCAAATTCTCGCAGGAGGTTCACATGCACGTTTTTTGTCGTTGGAAGAATCTAATTAATATACATACCCAGATGTGTACTCGATCAAACATAGTTAGATTCACCTTAAGACTGTTGCTGGTTTTGATGGTGATTTCGGCCTCGGCTAAAGTCAACTCCGTCTTAAAAGTAGTTCCCACTGATACAGCTATGGTCATTCGTGTTGAAGACCTCAAAGGTTTTAACCGGGAAGTTAGCAATTTAATAGCAGAAATGGATCCAACCACTGATCCAAAGCAGGAGATCTTGGGTGAAATTCTAGCTGACACTTTTGACGCCGGGTTCGAAAGCTTAGCTGAGTTGGAAGAAATCGGCCTTAATCTATCCCAGGATTTTGCCATTTTTATCGATCAAAATAGCCAAGGGTCCGAGCCTCTAATTTCAGCAGCGATTCACATCGCTGATCAAGATATGTTTCAGCAAATGCTTGATCAAGAGCAGGGAGGAACAGAGGAAATTACCCACAACGGTGTTACCTACCGAAAGGCAACTGGGGAGGATGAAACAGCCTGTTTTGTATTTTTAGATGACGTAATGGTTTATTCGGCCAATCAACAGATTTGCGAAAAAGTAATCAACACCTATCAAAAGCAAAATAGATCTTTTTTGAAAAGCACTGATTTCGCTGATCTGAAGCTGGATCTCACTTCCGGTGTTAACGACGTGGTCGCTTACATTGCCGTTCAACAGCTGGTACAGGACAACCAACAACTGTTATCCGAGGCAATGGACCAGTGGGGCCACGAAAGTGGGCAGGAGGCTGCATTTGAGTTGTTTTGGAGTTGGATGCAACAGATCAAGTCTATCAGTCTAACACTTCAATATCAGGATGGAGAGGTTTTGCTGACGCCATTTATACAGATGGCGGAGGATAGCGAAATAGCTAAGTTCCTGCAGCCTATAAGGGGGAAAGCCAGAAACTTCCCATTGTTGCAATACGTACCACAAAATAGTGGTCTCGTTGTTGGTGGGAATATCAATTCCGATCAAATTGCTGAATTGACACAGTACTGGATGAACATGGCTATGCAGATGGTCAAACAGTCTGGAGCGACTAAATTGCCTGAAAATGCTGAATCATTAGGAAAAGAAGTGGTCACTTTAATGGCAGCGTTTTACGCTACGGTTGATCCCCAATTTGCAAACAGCTTTGATATCACAAGTTCGATGTTTCCAGATTCAAGCCAAATCTTCCAGGTCAAAGATCAGAAAAAACTCATCAAATTGCTGGATGATGGCTATATTGAGTCAATGTATGGCAGCGGTTCTATCATTTATAAAGCGATGGGTTTAGCCCCAGAGGGTAAAGTTGTCGCTGGCCCGACTGAGGTATATGAAGGTGTAGAGATCAAGAGCCATCTCCTGCCAAATGTGACAACCTTACCGGACAATCCAGGCGGTCAACAGTTAGAGATGGTGCTACCTGACGAACTACATGTCTACCATGCCATCGCAGAAGACCTGCTGATCATTTCGACAGCTGAAACGCCACGAGCTATCAAAAGCATCGTTGATACGACCCTTGGTCTGGATAACGGTTTTGATCAAAATGCTGGTTATACCCGCATGATGGAGGTATTGGATGCTGATGGCTACGGGGCAGTAGCAATTTCACCTATGACCATCGTCAATCAGGTTTTGAATTTGGTGGCTCAAAGTGACCCTAACGTTGGTATGGTTGGCGCCATGTTGGCAAGTATTCCACAAACCTATAGCTTGATGATTGGTGCCGCCCCAAAAAACGACGGTTTGGAGTTGCGGGTGTTTATCTCCCTGATGGAGTTGAAACAACTTTACAGTATGACTGCCGCTTTTTTAGGTCAAATGGAAGGTGGATTGTAAAGCCCTTGTCAATACAAATGGGAACTAGAGGTTTACAAGCTAGTTTAAAAATCTTGGGTATTGATACCTCGTGTGACGACACCTCGGTCGCAGTAGTTGAAGATGGACGGAAGATTCGATCTAACATCATCTCCTCGCAAGTTGATCTGCATCAAAAATATGGCGGTATTGTCCCTGAGCTGGCCTCGCGCAAACATGTGGAATTGATAAACTACATTATCGACGAAGCATTAGAGGCTGCTGACATTTCTTTAGCTGATCTAGATGCGATTGCAGTTACCAATCGACCCGGTTTGATCGGTGCTTTGCTTGTCGGTGTCTCAGCCGCCAAGAGTCTGTCCTACTGCTATGACCTGCCACTATTGGGAATCAATCACGTTGAGGGTCATATTTATGCCCCCTACATGGAACACGATCAACTTACCTTTCCCCATATCTGTCTGACGGTCTCTGGGGGACATACCCTATTGGTTGAAGTTCCCGCTGGTTGGCAAAATTACCAGGTTTTAGGAAGCACACAAGATGATGCGGCTGGTGAAGCCTACGACAAGGTCGCCAAGTATCTAGGATTGGGGTTTCCAGGTGGTAAAGTGATCGATGATCTGGCACAACAAGGACAGGATACAGCGGTTCACTTTCCACGTCCGATGTTGAATAGCGGGAATTATCAGTTTAGCTACAGCGGCATTAAGACTTCGGTACGAAACTTTGTGGAAAAAGCAAAACAAAGCCAAACCTTACCGCCTATCGAAGACATTAGCGCCAGTTTTCAAGCAGCGGCTGTCGATGTCCTGGTTACTAAAACCATTCGAGCAGCAGAAGAGAAAGGGGTTGAAACCATTACCTTGACCGGTGGAGTAGCCGCTAACAGCCGTTTGCGAAAAGAGATGACGCAAGTGGCAACAACGATCGGTGCCAAAGTATTCTATCCTGCCATTCGGCTCTGTACCGATAATGCAGCCATGATTGCAGGACTAGCCTACCATAAATATCTTCAAGGTCAACGGGATGAACTCGATCTCAATGCTTCAGCCAATTCCGAAATTGGACGATAGTGCTACTCCGGCGTCTGATTTGCTGACAACAGCAACCCAGCTTTTGCAGTCGGGCCAGGTGGTTGCTTTTCCCACCGACACTGTCTACGGTGTTGGCGCTGATCCGTTCAACCCAGACGCCATCCAACAATTATTCGATCTCAAGGGACGGCCAGACAATAAACCAATTCCGCTCCTGGTATCTACGGTCGATCAAGTGGAACAGGTTGCTGAAGATATACCACCCCTATTTTTTGAGTTGGCTGAGCAGCATTGGCCAGGCGCATTGACACTGGTTCTTGAAGCCAAAGATCATCTACCGACAGCAGTTACCGCCGGTCGATCGACAGTTGGTGTCAGAATGCCAGCCCACGATTTGGCTTGTCAGTTAATCCATATCTTCGGAAGGCCTATCGCCACCACCAGTGCTAATCGTTCTGATTATCCACCAGCAACAACAGCTTCAGGAGTAGTAGATCAGCTTGGTGACGACATTTTGGTCTTGGACGGAGGCCTAACCAAGATTCAGCTTTCATCGACCGTCTTAGATCTAACTACCGATCCACCACTTTTCCTGCGGAAAGGATCGGTCACCCTGTCGTAGTGAGTGTTCACTCCGCTACTTATCTACACGAATATAAAAACCTATGGACACATTAACTAATAAAGTTGGAATAACAGTTGGAATTATTAGCCCCGGTGATATGGGGCACGTTGTTAGCCGGGTCTTAATTGACCATGGATTACGGGTTGTTAGCTGCCTGGCAGAGAGAAGTCAGAGGACTCAAAGACTGGCTGCTAAGGCCGGTGTCACTGATTTACTCTCTTACGCCGAGCTGGTGGAGCAAGCAGATCTGATCTTGTCCATCCTTGTTCCGGCACAAGCCGTAAAAGCAGCTCAAAGGGTGGCAGAGGCCACCACTCAAGCCGACGTGCTATACGTCGATTGCAATGCTGTTGCTCCCAGAACAGTCAAGAAGATAGATCGGATTATCAAGAATGTAGGGGGCAATTTTCTGGACGCCTCGATTATTGGGCCACCGCCAAGATCTGATGAATCTACTCGTTTTTACGCCTCTGGTCCGAATGTCGGGCAACTCAATATCTTGAACCAATACGGTTTGGAGATTCGACCACTAGGTCAAGAGATTGGACAAGCCTCTGCTATCAAGATGTGTTATGCTGCACTAACCAAGGGGTTGACGGCACTTTGTGCCGAGCTATTGACAGCAGCAGAGACTTTGGGTGTTTCGGCTGATTTGGCTGAAGAGTTTGAACTCAGCCAGACGGCACTCTATCAGCGCATGCAGAAAGGGTTGCCTTCCTTGCCGTCTAAGTCGAGACGGTGGATCGGCGAAATGGAGGAGATCGCGGTCACCTTTGCAGATGTGGGTCTCACCCCAAATATCTTAGCCGGAGCCGCCGACATTTTCCGGTTTATCAGCCAGACGGAGTTGGCCAGCTTATCACCAGAGCAACCCGATGCTTTTCCCAGTATGGAGAAGATGATCACCCAATTGGCACGAGATTTACAATCGTGACCCTGCTAACCTTACTTGAGCAGGACCAATTTCTGGGATCTAGAAAACTCGGCGGCGATATCGGTACTATCTCCAGGCGATGAAACGTATAGTTGGTAAAAGTAGATGCCACTGGCGACCGATTCACCAGTCTGATTAGTTCCATCCCAATGAATAGCACGCGACTTGCTGAGATAGAAACCAGATGATTGATGCCCTAAATCGATCCGACGAATCACCCGACCGTGGCTATCATAGATCGTTAACACAACCGTTCCATCGGTAGCTAATTGAAATGGTATCCAGGTTTCAGGGTTAAACGGATTGGGATAGTTTAGTAGCAGATCTGTCTCCTTCGGGATTAACTGCTGTTTCAACCACTGGATTTGTCCTTGTAAGAACAGACGTAGTTGGACAACCCCGGGAAATGCAGATGTTGGGGTCCCCTCATTTACTTGTGAATCTGACGGGAAAGCATTCATCTGCGCCAAACGGGACAACAACTGCTGGTAAATTTCGAGCTGTTTTGAAAGTTGCCGGCGGTCCGGGCTTTGATGCTGAAGAAGGCCTGGCGAGACTGGGGCCAATGAACTGGATTTATCTTCTTCTGTGGATTTGGGAACCACGTAAGTCCGATTCCAGTTTTGGGCGATGGGGACAATATCGTCCGCAGAAACAAGACCGTCGCCATTGGCATCAGCAAATGTTGCCTCTATGGGGGCGGCCGGTTGCGCAGGGTGGGCTAACCATATCGCTGATCGTGCCTGACGGGAAATTGTCTTTTGCTGCCAATAACGTCCAAGCGGAATAATGTCCAAAACATTCACAATGCCATCGTCGTTAGTGTCGCCAGGCCAAACGCCCACTCCGGTTGAGAAAGACCAGCTTTTTTCATGAACGGTCGGATTTTCATATTTATCCACCACTGTAGCCTCAAAGAAAACTGAAATCCGCGCCAGGTTACCAAAGATCGTCTTCGGCACAAACCGGATGGTTGCCCCCTCTGAAGTCAGATACCCCTGATAAATGATCTGATGTTGATCATCTCCCGATTCCTCAGTTAAGTTGGGGGTAGGCTGGGTCTGGGGCCGGCTCTCTAGTTCAGAAACGACTTCGAAATCCGCCGTGGTCAGCCCTTGACTGTCGATATTTTCATCGAAAGTGATGATGACCGGTGCATTGATCGGCACATACTCTTGCCCATCGGCAGGAGTAACCTGAAAAATTTCAGGTGGTGTCGTGTCGACTTCCATCTCGGCCGAAATAAACCCGGATAAATTGCCGGACGGGTCTCGAAACTGAGCGTACACAGTTTTCATTCCACTACCAGCTGACAGTTTCCATTGTATCGTTTTTTGCATCGGCACCCACTTGAGTCCCTCATCTTTTCTATCGGCCTTGAATTCGGTATTACTCAGACGCACTTCTCCCTGAGTTAACATGTTCGAGAGTTTATCTGTGGATAACATTTCGATCTTGACCGTCGGATTTTTAAGGTCTTTGTCGATCAGTTTTATTGCGGCAGTGGGCTTTGTCACATCGTAAGTAATCGTTCCAACCAAGGCTGGATCAGTGACGTTACTCAAGCTGTCCTCGAACTGGCCATAGATCTTCTTTACACCTTCACCTGCAGGTAATTTCCAATCCTTTGTTCGGCTAAAAGGTTCCCAGGTTATAAAAACTTCATCTNGCTCTTCAGTCCGTTCTTTAGCCTCATCNGTTTTGGGCTGATCGTCTACGGTATCAGTANCCTGGTTGAGATCGGTAAAATCGTCAGTGTTTTGGATCCGCATCCGGGTCACTTCCCCGTCTAGATCTTTAACATCGAAAGTCAGTTTCACCTCCAACTTATTGGTATGTGTCTTGCCATCGTCAACCAATATCTTTCCTTCTGGCGGTCGGTTATCTAGAATAAGAAGCTGTGACTTTGGAATTGCAATGCCAAAGAAATCTTTTTCATTGGTCTCAAAAGTNGCTGTGACAGGAAGGGAAAATGGTTTGGCCGGTGCACCAGCACTGATCGTTACTTTGAGTTGAGCAACAGTCGCAAACTTGGTTNCGTCACCAAAAGCCGCCTGCCAGTTGTCGATGGCAACGGCTTGNCCCTTTGAGATTGGTTTTAGTCTGANNGGGGGAGGCCCTTCCGCTGATTCCTCAATCTCTTTTTCTGGTTTGGNCTCTGGNTCTAGGACAAGGANTTCAACTTCAGTNGGCGCNGGCTCGGTTGATGGTAAAGTTGGGATTAAAAGCTCAAAGCTGGCGATTTCAGGTGTCTGTTTGAAGTTAATCTGGCCTTTTGTCAATTTGAGTTGTGTTAAATCCGGCAACTTAACTCCAAGGTCAAAAGTCATAGTCTCGTTTGGTTTAACAGAGGCAACGAGATTGTTGGCTTCTGCATTGGGAGCCGGTGCTCCTGCGATTGCGCCAACCGGAGACGCTGCCTGCAACGTCTCTACTATTTCGACTATCACATCAGGGAGGATATGGAAGTCTAACTTCGGGGATGTAGAAGGAATTAACCCTTTGCTTCCTTTCAATTGAAGGGACGACACCTCAATTGGAGCCCTAGCACCGATCCCGGCTTCCGGCAAAGCCGAAAAAATTAGATCTGAGAAATAGACAGGGGTTCCAGGCTGACGAGTGGCCGGAGAAAGTTTCAACTCGAACGTTATCGTCAAGACACCAGNTCTGACCAAAGTGGTTTTGACCGTGTAGCCACCAACGACTTTGGCTCTTTCAAATCGGAGAAGATCAGCCGGATAGTCCAAGGTCAGTGCGCCACTCAACANGACGAAGGGTTGAGGTACATTTGCCGCTGAAATTGGTAGTACCAATTGCATTCCTTTCCCTGCACCANCGACCATTTTAGGTCGCTGGGTTTTAGTAAAGTGAATCGAAATTGCCGGTCCACTATGAATTTCTCCTGATGTGGCCTCAAACTGTTTATCTGTATCAGGCGAAGTGTAGGTGACTTCAACCTTGGCTTGGCCTGATCTCTTGACATCTAACTTACCTGCTACCGCGGCATCCAAATCACCAATTTGTCCGTCTAATCTCCAGACCAGACCTGTGTTTAGTTGAATTCGATTTTCAAGTTCATCAAACCCAACAGCCCAAAATCGAATCGATTTACCGACTTCAACCGCCTGTTCTGATTTCGGACGGACTTCAATTTTGATAATCGGCCCCGCCTCAACCGTAATCTGTGCATAGGTTTCGATCCGGGGTGGTAGTTNGTGAAAAGGNAGTTCCTCCAACTTAGGTTGAATCAGTGTGGCTTTGACCTGACCAATTCCGGTTTTCTCGACTTTCAATTGATAGTCTTCCAGGATCTTACCAATCGGTTGAAGCTCCTGTTCGCCGGTTGGCGTTACCAATTGCAGTCTANTTTCGGCCTTTNNCTTGGGGCGAGCTTGACTCTCAGNNGCATCTGCCGTTGATTTAGAGGTCTCAGGCTGTTCCAACGAAACCGGGTTGTCATAGGCATCCTGAGGAATAATGGTGAATTTGATCGTTTCGCCCGCTATTGCTGTCGTATTTTTGGGATCTATTCTCAAGGAGTGAACCGGTCCAGCCGAAACCGCTATTTTCGCCGACTGAGTCTCAATAACACCATTCGAAGGAACCCCTCCTGTAGAAGAGGCATCACCTGGTGGCGTAAAGATCAGTTTAACATAGCCCTGACCAACGGTGGTGGCCTCAAAGGTGTAGATTCCGCTGTCGTAATTTCCCTGGCCGATTATCTGTGTTGATGTATTATCATCAGCCTGGCCAATGATTTGCCACTCGGTTGCGGCTTTAGGGACGGGTAGCGGAGTGCCAACTTTATCATAGCCATGAACAGCGAATTTGATCTGATTGCCAGCCGTTAATTCAATTGGATCCTGTTTCTGTCGNGCTGGATCTACAGCTTGAATCTGGATGCTTTGTGGAGGTCCCGTAACAACTAAAATTAACTCAGAGACTCCCTTCATTTCACCGATAGTGACTGAAATTCGTCCAGAACCAATACGNCCGGGGGTAAATATCGCTAGTGGTTGACTGGTTGGCGAGGAGTCTGTATCAAGAACACCAATATCNTTCGATACTGTCCACTGAGAGACCTGTTCTTTATCTAAAAATATGGGGTTACCGAAAGCATCTTCAGCTATGACCTCCAGTGTTCGGGTTTCACCAATCGGAACTAATTGCGTATGTTCGGGCGATTCGACGATNGTAACCAGAACTTTATCGATTTGTCCCGATGTAACCGTAATTTTGCCTGTTTTCCGTTCTATTCTTTCCCCGTCAATCAATGCAAACCATCCGATGTTGCCTTCTCCAACTCGCTGTGCCACAAACCGGTAATGCTCTCCTCCAGATTGATCAGAGGATTGTCCCAGTGTCACCTCACCAATTCCACCACTTATCTCCCATTGGAAAATCGATTCGGTGGTCACCAATTGAGAGTTGAGAGTAGAGGAATCTACTAGCGCTTGCGCAGGCAAACCGGTTTGAGTAGATGGATTCTGATATTGATCTTGCCCAAAGACCGTAAAGAGCTTAGCCTGACCCGCCCTCAGCGAAATCGGTTTTGGTTTTTCCGCATCTTGGCCTTTGATGACCAGTGATTTCAACTTGCCTGGCAGAATCTCAATCGATATCGGTTTGGATTTGCTCGTTGTGCCATTAATTTGAGCTTGAATGGCCACTTGACCGGACCGGCTTCCGGCTTCAAAGGTAGCTTTGTAAATACCAGCCCCCTCTTCGATCACCTCTAGGTCNGCTATTTCTCCATTATCTGTCTTCGTCNCCAAAGATGTTGATGAAACACCGACGGATGGCANTAGAGTACCCTCNGGNCCANTCGGNANGTCCGGCGTGAATCGGGCGATAATCTTCAGTGCTTCATTTGGCTGTCGAATCCCGTTTTCATCGATCAGAATCGCTCGAATTATTGATAAAGACTTACCATCCTCACTAACCACCAAGCGATTTGGGTTGGCAAAGAGGCGAATTTGCTTAGCTGCGCTTTGATGCTTAACTGTGATCTTCAGATGGCGAGACACACTCCCACCCTGTCCATCGGTTGCGTGAAAGATAACATCAAAGAATTTCTCGTTCTCGTTGGCTTTAACAATCTGACTCCCTAGATTCCATTCCAACTGGCCGTTAGGATTTAAAACCGCCCCCGGCGGTAAATTCTCGGCGTATAGGGTAATCGGATCTTGGTCTTCATCGGTCGCAACCAGTTCCAATTGCAGATTTGTGTTTTCATAGACAGGCGCACGAAGGGTATCACCCGAGATTTCACCGATGTCATCTTTGATGACCAGCGTTGGTATTCGATTAGGTTGATAGAGGGTTAGAGAAGCCGCACCGATTATAGGCGGGCTACCAACTACCGGTACCACCTTGGCTACAATTTTTACCACCTCTCTCTCCGGCAGAAATTCAGCCGGTGCCTGGTAAACGGCTAGATGTTTTCCTGTTAGTCGTCCCAAAGGAGTAGTCGCCGACTGAAAGTCGGAGTTTTCAATCTCACTGTCTTCGCCCCTACTATTTTCAACCTTTGTACTGTTTTCACCTTCGTCTGTCTGACCTGCATGATTAGCCGAAGAGCCATCCGCTTGGTGGTTAAAAATTCGGCCATACTTTGGTCGTTCAAACTTGATCTCCACTTCGTCGATCGGCCTATTTTTGGCGTCTCTGACAGTTACGATCAGGTTGGTCGTTGATTTTCCATCTGCCGGCACCTCGGGGTTCGGGATGCTGAGATGAACGGTCTTCGGCTCTTCCGGTAACTGAAAAATTTTCGTTTGTGCGGAGACATCTTCTTTGGAGGTTTTAGCTGTAATAATGACATCCCCGATCCGGTCTTTATCGGTAGTATAAGTTCCAGCATAATTACCTTCTTCATCCTCTCTACCTGTCGGAAATATACGGCCATCGGCGGTCGTTAGGATAACTTTCTCGTCATTGACCGGATTTCCTTCTGAATCAGTAACATTGACCGTAATTTGAGTCTGTTGTATGCCATCGGCCACCAGCCTATCGTTGTCGCTGGAGATTTCAACCTGTTCAGCTTGGCTTAGATTATCCACCTCGAACTGGATGGATTTAGTGGCAGGTTGGTTAGGGAAACTTCGATCTTCAACTGAAACTATAAACGGATAAGTCTGTTGAGGTGTATTAGCGGTTGCAATGTTGTAACCGAACTCAACCGTGTAGGCCTGGACCAAGAAATTTTTCTCGCTCCCACCTTCCCTTTCTTGTCTAAGCAACAAAGCTGTAAAACCATTAACCCAATCAATTTTTGCTTGGTCGCTCAAAGTATCCTTGTAGGATTCTAAGTCGGTAAAAGACTTACCATTCACTTCCTTCACCTCCACCTTTTTACTGTCTCGCGGAGTAGTGATGGACAACGGGTTCCCTTCTACTGAAGAGACCTCGCCTGTGACTGAGGCTTCTCCAGGTAATCGATCATTGGTTACAATCAGGTCTAAGGCGATGGTTTGGCCTTCCGAAACGGTTACAGGCTTACCCATCTCCAACTGATTTCCTTTCTTGTCTAAGAGAATGATATCGGGTAACTCTTTGAAGGTAGCTTCTATCTCCTCGGAGGTAGGTGGATTCCCACCCTGATCAATAGGAATCAGCGAATCGGCAGATTTGAGCTCGGCCTGATACTGAAACGTAACGAGATCTGGTTCTCGACCTGGGCTAAACGGTAGAAACCAGGGTCTACTTTCGTCGTATTCAGGCTTAAAATTAATTATCCACCGGCGATAAGCGGCGTCAGAAACAAGATCCGTTATATTTGCCTCCGGAGGGATGTGCTCAAAATCTTTAATGAACTTAGCCAGATGGTCTTTGAACGGACCAATTCTGATCACCCAGCCGTTGCCTTCTCTAGGATCGAAATGCTGAACAGGTTCAATAAATGTTAGTAAGACCTGATTGGAACCGGTAATTTGCACCTGAAAATCAGGGGGGATTTTATCTGCGGCTTTTACGCTCATCGTCGGCAACAGATTGCCAGACAAGTCTTGAACAGCTCCCACGGTTTCTAAAGATGAGACCGTTACCACACTTGCCCCATCTTCAGTTAATGCCGGTTGGTACTCAACGGTTGGTTGATATTCTCCCAACAGCAATGGTCCTCCGTCGGGAGTAGTATCCGGAACCAGTAACCCCTTCAAGCTCAGGCGAAGTGTTAGACCTTCAGCACCCGGTTGCACTCCAGATACGACTTGACCGTCGATGGCCCAACTTTCGGTGGTTAAGACTGCTCCGGCCAACATGTCTACTGGCTGGCTGAAGGTTAATTCGATCTCGTCAGTATTCAGGACTTTCATCTCAAAGGAGGGCAAATCAGCATTATTACTANCTGGACTAATTTCAGGTAGTGGCTTCATCAACTGGTAAGACACCAGCGGGGNTGCATCTGGTGCAATTGGTGTCACCAGGATCATTTGAAACTTCTTGGCAGGGNNATTGGACNCAAGTATGCTAGTCAGTATNGGAGTGATGCGATCAACAGGATTTNCATCTACTCGCCAATTCTCCGCCATCAGTTCAGAATAGACCTCATCGACAACCACGGGTTCATTGAAGTTTAACCGGATTTCCTTACTATTAAAGGTTTCAGTCTCGAACGTTGGCGGTTCAAAGTCGATTTGATCAATCGGTAACTGAAAAACACCTTTCAGCCAGTTGGTCGCGCTATCAGCTATCGTCACCCTTGCCCTAATTACCGCCCCCGGATGACCAGGCCTGGTCGGACGATCAGGTGCAGTAAAAGCAGCGCGGTAGATACCACCTCCGAGATTTTCGGCTTGTCCTATTTGCCCNGTCGAAGCGGTTAAGGTCAGATNCGGTTCTAAAGGNGNAACNGGATTCCCGACCGNATCTAGAACACTAATTTCAAGTATGGCTTGACTTATGCCATCAGCCGGGAGAGATTCAATTGGGTTGCCATCCGCATCTTTGAAATTCACGACAATGGATTTGGGCGTAGGTGGAACCAATGAAAAAACGATCGATTGATTATCCTTGGGGATCAGCGGAATCTCGTTTCCTCCACTAGTAACGGACGATCGATCTGTTCCCGACACTGATTCATTTGAAGCCGTGTCTTCAACATTAGAGATAGCTTTGGCTTTAACTTCAACTTCGATCGGTAAATCCTGATCCAACCGGAAAACCCTGGTGGAGCGGATAGTGCCAATAGCAATGCCATTACCGTCAGTCCGACCTGGCTGTATGATGACCACCTCCTGCGGATAGTTGGGGACGAAGAGTTCGACCGGTTGATCCGCAATCAGATTCCCCCATTTATCCATCAATTTGACGGTAATCCTGGTCACNTGGTCGGCATTGGCTAAAATCGTTGTCGGTGAGATTGTCACTTCTGACATAGTAGGTGAAACATCACCGGCTAAAACCTTGAACTGGTTGTTGATCATTTGAGGCGAGGTTTTAGATTGATGGACTTCGCTGTCAGNTTGTGTCGTTAAGGTAACCATACCACTTCGGTCGGGAGCACGATAAATAGCCCGGTAAGAACCGTCCCCTGTGGGGGTTGGTGANTTCACGATTTCACCATCGTCCAGATAAAGCGAAATCTCCGCTCCGGTGATCGATTTNCCGACCTCGTTCCTGGCAAGGAAAATGATTTCTCCTTCAGCCTCACCATTGCCTCGAATGCCAATTGGCAATTGGATAAACTCAATCTGAGCAATTTGCGGCGAACTAAATGCTACCAAGGCCGTCGGCGGTTGAAAAGCTGTATCACCTGTTGTCAATTCTGCCTGAACTTTCAGCACATCATCTTTTTGAATTTCAGCATACTTGAGCTTAAGGCGGAAAGTCACAGTACCGTTCGCACCTGTGGTTTCACTGTCGGGCGTAACGACCGGAATCGCCGCCGGCGNTTTTTGTTCTACTACCAANCGTACCGCCTGACCCGGAATCNGATTCCGATTCTTGTCGCGAATGGTCACTATNGCTGTTACTGACTCAATTCCATCAGCCGGNGGTACATGTCCCTGATCACCAATAGTGATCGTTGATTCGGCTGNGGAGGGNTGATTCGGCAGGACAGGCAAGTCAAAATCTCGAACCACGCTACTACTATTGTGCTCAGCCCTGATTGTGATCTTGACTGGGTCTGTCGAAATCGGTGGATCGTATTCTACTCGATATAAGCTTTTTATCCTCCCGCCGCTCCAGTTGGGAGCAATCTCCTGAACTGAGATTTCTCGAACCGTNTCTCCGGCTTGTCCCCTATCGGCATTAACCGCTAGTGTAAGCTGACCTACGGAGTTACCTCGCGCATCTGTGACCGCNAAGAATAGATCTATCGGATTCCCGTCCGCAATTGGGAGATTGCCTGCCGGGAAAAACGTCTCGCTTGGAGGATTAATGGATGACGATAGATCNTGTNGACCGGAGANCTTNCCTCCGACTTGATCNGNAGTTTGGAGATTGAGGAGTTCGATTCGTGCCGANTTACCCAGGAGAATATTGATCTGAGTTTCAGCGACGGCATTTCCGTTTTTGACTTGGAGGGTAATTGGCCCTATCTTGGTNCCCGANACATATTCNGCGGTGTANGAACCGTTTTTGAGATCGACAAAGTTCTGAATTCGTCCTAAATTAGTTAGCCTTTCAGCGTCTGTATTTAGGTCAGCCGGGAAATTAAACTTTTCCTCAGTGTCATCGGCAGTAGAGGTAGCTCCGCTACCCACCTGTAAGACAAATTCGATTTTCGGTGATGGTGAGATGGGATTTCTGCCCAGGATAACGGGGTTATCATAACGATCCATCATCCTCAGATTAAACGCGATTTTAGATTGGCCATCAGCCGGGAGTTGGGGACTGGACTCCGGTGAAGTGGGAAAACGGAAGTCGACAGTAGTGGTTTCTCCACTAACCAGTAGCAGGTCGAGGGGACCTGCTACGTTGATAGTCCGCCCCTCTAAGCGAACCTTACGCNGTTGAGTGGTTGAAGCCAGGTACGTAAATTGGTAACCGTTATTAGCTTGTTGACCATCAACCANCCGGCCAACAGTGGTCGAGATTTGTAGATCTTCTTGGCCGAATTGCAGGTAAGAGTACCCGTTCGACAGAATTAGCTTCTTATGGGTAACAAAGTTACCGTTATCATCCACCCCTTGAATGATAAATTTTTTGGATGTCTGCCCATTGGCCTCAAGTCTGGATAGTTGTGCTTGAATAACTGCCGGTACGAGATCACGCTCAACATCGTGCTCCGGATCTTTGTAAACTGGAAAGCCAGTAATAAAAACCGGAAATTCAACCGAACTGGATTCGGGACCGGGTCTGGCCGGAGCCGGGCGTAGTAGAGATGTTGCCGGCCACTGCTCTATCTCCGGTTCTGTTACCTCGTATCGTTCCCCGTCAGCGGAACGACTAACGGGTACCGCCTCTAGAAAGTTACCCGCCCGGTCTTCTGTTACNACCAGCAAAGGGTNGTTGGTTGCCANCCCNTCNCCCTTTAAGATTTTGTCCAGATCCGGAAGATGTTTGGCCGCTTGAACTCGTTGCCGTAAATCTATAATATTGGGAATCTCTAAATTTTCGACCGCTGATAGGTCGAGGATCACCGTTTGTTTAGGTCGGATAACTAGAACTTTAGCTGGTAGATAGAGACTGAGCTTGACGGCCTGAAGTTGATAGTTAAAGGCTTTAGCAACAATAGAAACCCCTCTAGACACTGTCAGGTCACTAGGCGTGATATAGGTGATCTGGTATGTGCCGTCCCCATTTGAGACAAAGTTTACAAACTCGCCAACCGGCCGGTTTGGATCGTCACCTACCAGATCTTCAGTATATTTAGCACTGAATTGAAGCGTTTTTTCCAGACTCGTGGCATCTATACCCNCACCTGCAGGACGCAGGTCTATCACCGGATTACCCAGTTTGTCGATTACCCTGACTTTAATTTCGGTACTGGTAGGTTGTTCTTTGGTCGAAGTTGTCAGTTTCTCAGGATCTGCGACCAGGAACTCAATTTTGGCTGGGGTACCTGCGGTCACGGTGANAGGTTGGGTTACACTTAACTTAGATCCGTAAGCAACACGAATTTTAAAGTCCCCTTTCTCTTTACCCGTGGTCAATTGTCCGCTAGGCGTGATTCCGCCGTATCGCGAATTGCCAATAATTTCCCAGACCGGATCTTGAAGCTCAATTCGATCGCCGTTTTTCTCGAACCCGATAGCTTGTAATCCTCTNGGAGTATCAATCGGGACTGCTAATGGTGTACTTTCCGCCAACACCGGTGTACCCAATAAAGTCTGTATCGGCACGTCTGGATTAAGAATTGCGATCCGCTCTACTTGATTATAAGTGTATGTTTGCGGGCTGGCTATATCTGATTCCTGGCCGTCAACGTTGACTACTACCACACTTCGATCTACTCCAGGCATTCCGATTGGCGTAACTGCCTGCACTTCGGTCCCGGAAATCAATTCGACCTGTGTAGCAGGCGTCAGGAGAGTTTTGAGGTCTCCCGTCTGAATTTTCACGATCAGACCCGGGCGAAAGTTTATACCGTGAAGGCGGATAGGAGTTCCTCCACCCCCGCTAGGATCATTCAGATTCGGGTTGTTGGGATCAACGCGCGAGATGTCCGTAATCTTGGGTTTGGGAAAGGGAATTTTGAAATCGACACGGATTTCCCTCCGGGCTAGATGTGACTCTTTGACTGAGATCTCAATATCTCCACTATATTCGACATCATCCACACTATAACTGAGAACCGAAGTCAAGACACTGTCCTCTGCTACCGNATCAGGCGTAGGTGGTATGGTTGGATCTCGATAGTAAACAACGACCTTGATTGTATCGCCAATCTCAATGGGAGCATAACCCGTCTCTGGGTTTGGGTCGATAGAAGCAATGTAAGTGTAAGCACTACCGCTGGTGATGGATCTCACCGGACTAACAATCGGTGAGGACTCCGTCGTTTGGATCTGGATGGTGTGGTTTCTCTCCACGTAAGCGGTTTCAACTATTTCACCACCAACATCTGTAATATGCTGACCAATACCCAAGACAGTAAAAGACTCGGTTTTCCCCGTCACCGTCAACGAAACCGGTAGGACTCTGACTTCCAACGTGTCCTGTCCATCGGTNGTCCAGTGAATGGCNATCTGGTCTTCTAACTTCAAAATGGAGGTTGGTTGGAAGCCAATCGTTACCGATTTGGTTTCCTCAATATCGACANTGAAAGGGGGAATAGGCTGAGCAGAGAATTTTCGACTCGGAAAGTCAATTGAATGGATCTTTAGTTTGGCTGAACCCTTATTCTTAATTTGGATAGGCACAATCGGTGGCGTCTCAACACCAAGCGGAATGGTATGAAACTCGANCTTCTCCAACTCCAGATCTGGATTGNCCGGGGAAGCAATGGAAATTCGTGCCTGTTTCCCTACTATCTTTACTCTTGAGGGAAAGATAGCTTTCAATTGGTCTGGATTGGTAACCGTCAGATCCACCCAACCCTTTACTACTCCAGTTGGCACAGCAACTCGAATTTCACTTGCCGAAGTCCATTCTACACTATCGGCTGCGGCCTGGCCAAACTCGACGGTGGCCTCAGTGTCAAAATGATGCCCTTGAATGATAACCTGTTCTTGAGCCAACACTCCTCTCGGCGTAATGCTAGTGAGAGCGGGCGATCTTACGCTCACGGGTAGGTTGATCGATAGTACCTGTAACCCATTACCTGCATCAGCCACCAGAATCTGTGATGAAGAGATTGGCTGAGTGACGGCTAGTACCGAGCCTGCAGTATCGTAATTGTCGACAATTTGAGGATGCCCTAGATCGCTGATATTCACCATCTGTATCCCACGATTGGCATCGGCCATAAAAACGATTCCCCCATCGACAACCAGGTCTTGTACCGAACTCGAAGTCTTAAGGCGAGCGATTTCCATCGGTTGCTCTGGGTCGGCTAAATCAATAATTCTCATTCCGCTGTAACCATCGGCTACAAATGCTAGTTGGCCNTCTACAATGGCTCGCCGACTGAAGCCGTCNGCAACGGTTGGTAACACCATTACTATCGTCGGTTGGTATGGATCAGTAACGTCTAAGATCCGGAGCCCATCTTTCCCACATGCCAGGCAGAGCATAGGCCGGTTGTCGATTCTGAATAAAAATAGATCTTCAACATTTTGGATTGGAATGGATTTGACAAGTTGTGGTTTAGATGGGCTACTTAGATCGTAGACCCCAATGCCATCCCCTGCAATGTANGTGAACGACTGAATACCGGTCGGAGTAGTAGATGGGACGTAGGCCAGACCACGAGGNCTGCGCGAGAAAGATATTTGGCTCAAAACCTTATTGTTTTGTGCTGGGTCAACGATGGTCAAGCCGTCATTAAANATGTACAGTAGTCCGGTTTCTGGNACGAATTGCAAGCGAGATACAGGGGTATCGCTGTCGAGATAGGTGATTTNATCTCTACTNTCTTTTAGATCACCNGCTTTAATTNAAGAGCCAATGTTGAATAGTGCAACGCCGTTGAGGCCATTAGCTGTGGCGATTATCTGCTGCCCCGCTAAAGAGAATATGGTCACGTCTTCTATCGTACCCAAAGTTCGCCCACCACCAACTGCTTCCCACAATATTGATGGCTTTAAATCACGCTCCAAAATGGTTAATTGAGTCAAACCATCAACGGTGTAGAGGCTTGATTGTTTGCTGGTGGAGGAGACTGTAAAAGCGAAGGTCGGTCTAGGAATAAAGTCGACCCAAGCCTGATTGGGAACCGTTCCNGGGTTGGTTGCGTCCTCGAAAATATAGAGCCCAAGATACTGGTTAGAGATATAAAGCTTATTGTCTTTGTCACCCAGTTCGAGATCCCAGGCTTCAGGAATTCCAATCCGGTCGACTTCTGTAATTTGAACTGGATCGGTTACATCTAAGACCTGAACCCCGTTTGCTCCTAAGGTGATGAAGGCCAGGGTTTGGTTCTCAAACTTTCTGACCACAATTCGTCGCGCGGATCCATCCAACACAGTATCAGGTGTTAACGTGTCATTCAGATCTGCTTGTAGTCGTTCAGGATTGGTTTTCAGAGACAGATCATAAATGTAGAGGCCACTGTTATTAACAGCACCGTTAGACCGGGTCATGACATACGCTTTTTTGCGGTGAACATGAAGGCCTGTTACGGCCAGGGATGACAGTGAACTGGACTGCAAGATTGGTTCTACCGGATCTTTCACGTCGATAATGTGCCAGCCACCTTGTAAATCAGCCACATAGGCCTGATCACCCTCCAAGAAAACATCCTCCAGCACCCCAAATTGTGCTAAACTAGAGAGCAAAATAGGTTCGTCTGGTTGGCTCAGATCGACAACCCTAAAGCCAGCAGATCCAAGTGTCAGGTAAGCATAAGTTTTGGAGCCGCTCTTTTGTGTAACAATCTTGCGGATGGTATCGGGTAAAGAAAGCGCTCCTTTCCAAATAGGTTGTGCCGGATCATCTACATCCAACACCGAAAGTTGTGCACCGGCACCGAGGTATACAAAATTACCTTCAGTGGCAACAGCCTGAGCTAAGCCAGAGGTACCTGTTACGAGTTCGAGGCTTTGCGACCAGGTGGAGACGAACTCTGGTATTATAATCAGCCAGAATGCCGTCAAAATTAAAAAATAACTCCGGCCCGTTACTTTCACAGCCAATATGTCAGCAAAAACCCTAATTGTTTAGTCTGATTCATCGGTAGGCATTGATCCCGGTGCAGCATTTGAGAAGCCATTCAGTTAAAGGAAATATATCACTCCGCTTATGTAGTGTCAACGCCAAAAACCAGCACAGCAACTAATCTTCAACCCCCATCTTCACGCTACGAATCATCAAAATTCCCTCTAAAACAAACAACGCAATCCTGGTTAACAAGTTACTAGGATTGGTGAAAAACTATGGGTGTCCACACGAAGTTATACTCTTACTAGCAACTAGACAGATGTGTCAGAAGGNCTAGAGGGCAACCCATGTTGACTCTGTTTCTGGNGCGGATATCGGTCGTATTTCTGACCTCTATACAGTGGCCAAGGGAGAAATATACGCATTGACCAGAGCTAGGAGTATAGAAGTCGCTACGCTAACGAGTTACCCACTCGCGAGAATTACTCTTAACGAAGTTGCACTCGGTCCTGTTGACACCCGTTCTCACAGCGAGGTTCTCTGTTTGCGACACAACGAATATAGATTTAATGTAGGAAGAAAATACGGGCAATAAAAAAGGCCGTGACAAGATGTTACGACCTTCAGATTTGTGGGTGTTTGATTCTTAGATTTGTTAATTAACCGATTAGATCGCCGTCTTAATTCTAAGCCCAGGTTATAGCNACTTTATGTTTTTCCCNATCAAAAGGCCTATTTCTCGAAACCTAAACCGAATCCCCGCAACTTATCATATTCACTCTTGCGCGAGCGTATACCGTCGCTTTGATTATGCTGTTGTCCGCCAATCTCTGTAGTAAACACTCGGCCTAGGCAAGACGATGGTATTCAAGAGGAATTTCTCATAGCCACGAATCTGCTAGGCCATCTCANACATGTTGTATGCATGTGACCAACGCTGTCGTGGTACTCCCCTTTCAGCCATATGGGTAGCAGCAACCTGATCAGCTAAGTGAGAATCGCCCCATTGGCTNATATCTCCCAGAGGATATTCTTTAATTTTATATACTTGCTGGAATCAGGTAATGGCTATCCACGTCGTAACATCACCCCTTAACCGTAGGCTAAAGAATAGGCGTTCCAGGCTTACATAGCCACGATCTGTCGCATACGCTGCGCCAGATCAATCTGAGCATCTCGATCTCCTCCCACTTCGTGGATCACCGGCCGGTCGTAGCCGGCCTGGCGAAGTTCAGCCACTANGGTTGACCAGTCNGTATCGCCATCNAGCAGATTGACAAAGCGATGCTCACGCCGGTTAAAGTCCTTAAAATGAACGCGTTTAATCCGAGCCCCCAGTTCACGAATCCACTGCTCAGGATAGCCGTAGGCCATCATATTAGCGGTGTCCAGATAAGCACCGACCCACTCGGAGTCAATTTCGTCGATAATCTCCCGCATCTCCTTCGGGCTCAATAGAAACTTGTTCCANACATTTTCCAGACTGATTGCCACCTGTTTTCGCTTAGCTAAATCAACTAGATCTTTAATGTCGGTNACTAGGTTGTCCCAGACCGCTTGATAAGTNCNATCGACGGTCAGTTGTCCCGGGTGAACCAGAATAGCACCGACGCCCATGATCCCGGCAATTTCGAGACCGTGTGCCAATGCCTGTTTCCCTTCATTCCGCTCTTGGTCATCCAGGGTCAGTAAGTTACCTTTTAAGCNGGCAATGCTGCCAATCTCGATATTAGCATCTGAAAATTTAGTAGAGATGGTTTTCAGTTCTGATTCACTTAGATCCGGGGGTAGATCCGTTCCTTCTCTGACGGTTAACTCGACTGCTTCGTAACCGGCAACTTGGCAGAGATCAATAGTTTCATCCACCGACATATTTCCCAAAATAATCTGTGTCACACCAATTTTCATTCGAATTCCTCCATATAGGATTTAATCACTTGTTTTGTGGCCATCATGCCCGACATCACGGCTACACCATGTGCACCGGCCTGAAGACAGGGCNCAATATGGTTCGGTTTTACCCCTCCCAGGGCAAAAACAGGAATCTCCAGTTTTTGACAAACCTGAGCCATACACTCCACGCCGATCACATGCCCAGGCTTGCTTTGGGTAGGAAAGATCGGACTAAACGTCACGAAATCAGCCCCTATCTTCTCCTGTTGTTGTGCTTCGGCCAAAGAATGGGCTGAACTACCGACTAGTAACTCGTTGACCTTNGCCNTTCNAATAAGATCTANCAACCTGGCTGGTAGATGAACGCCATCAACACCAGTTTGGCGTGCCAGTTCCAGATGGGAATTGACAAAAACCTTTGTCTGATANNCGCGTGTTAACCGAAGAACCGATTCAGTCAGTTGCCGAAATTCCGATTCGGCCAGATCTTTTTCCCTGAGTTGAANGGCAGACACGCCCAAATCGAGAAGCCGTTGAACCTGATCCAATAGTNGTGTGGGATGGCATTTTCGTCGGTCCGTTATAGCGTAAAGTCGGAAGTCGATCAGTTGATACCTTTCCAGTATTTCACATGTCCTCGGGGAAATCGTACCGGATTTGATCCAGATCCTGTCGACGTGTACGGGCAATACAGGCAATTCGAACGTTCCGGCTAATATTGTGTCCTGCTGTGTGGGTTTAGGAGACTATGCCACAGGCATACGTCTCCCGGCTTCCCCGTAAATTCGTAGCTCTGGCCAAGGTCGAAAGGCGCGATGCCACCGGGCAAGCAATCTACATCGTGGTAACGGAAAANTTCTCCCCATACTTTATGACTACCAGGCCAAATAGTGAATCCGCTGCCTTGTGCCTCAATCTGGCTCAAATAGACCGTTAACCAAGAGTAAATTGACTGACTGTCCCTTTGGGAACACCATTAGAAAGGGTGTGATAGCCGTCTAAATGTCCGTGCTTCGGTGGATTCCGTTCCCGTTCATCTCCGGGGAAATTGACGTTCGGTCCAGCCCCACCATTTGTGTGCAGAAGTCCCTTTCCAACCAGTTCTTCCNANATTGCAAACNCCGGATCGGCATAAATCAATCTCTTGATTTCGGTTTCACCTCCGCATCTAATGACATGATAGCCTTTGTTAATCCGCGTTTCCGGTTTTTTCGGTCAATCTGCTCGCTAGCTNGTCCCATGTGACTCCACAGCACATCTTGGGCTTCTGAGAGCACTTGTGAATCCAAGGTATCCCGAACGACTAAAAANCCATTTTCTTTGAAAAAAGTTTTGTCTTCGGCTGTTAAATGTAAGCCATTTTCCCATTATAGACCTCCATTTGNAAAATTGGATCTAGCTTCANTCTNCATTGTAGCCATTTTATTTTGTTTCGTCAATTTTATCTTTGTCCGGCATAGAGACGGGTTATGTCTGCGTTGGGCTTGGTCAAGAGATTTCCTGCAATCCTAAATGCTTTACTTTTCTTTGACACCCAAAAGTCCAAATGCTATACTCAAATTTTATCGAATTCTGCTGTGGGGTACTAGTTTGTCCAAGTCCACTCTCGAAAGACCAGGGCACGTCTCACTTTCCTCGGTTCCAGAAACAACACTTAACCTTTACACCAAAAAAAAACCGTTGTCGGCCACCGTCGTCGATAAGTACCGGATTTCTGACCTCTCCAGCCCCAATTACTGCTGGCATGTTGTACTCGATATCTCCGGTAGTCAAATGGCGAGAAAATACCGCATCGGGCAAAGTGTGGGCGTTATCCCAACTGGCCGATTTCAAAATGCTGAGTTCAATCTAGCACACAATCAGATTCGACAAGGCACATTGGCCAGCAAGATTCGCTTGTACTCGATTGCTTCGGCCTGCTGGGGAGACGATTGGGAAGGTAACACAATTTCTCTTTGTGTCAAACGGGAACTTCAGGAGGATATCGAAAGCGGCGAATTAGTGATGGGGGCTGCCTCGAACTATATTTGCGACGCGGCTATCGGGGATCAAGTTATGATCACCGGGCCAGTGGGCAAGAGTTTTCTGCTACCGGATAATCCCCTGGATCACAACTATGTTTTTGCTGCTACCGGCACAGGTATCGCTCCTTATCGAGGAATGCTGATTGAGTTATTCAACCAGGGATTTGAAAAGGAAGCTTGGCTATTCTTTGGTGTTCCGTACTCTACCGATATCATGTACGACGATGAATTTCGCTATTTGGACGACCGTCACTCCAACTTCCATTATGTGACAGCCATTAGTCGAGAACAAACGAATGATCAAGGAGGACGGATGTACGTCCAAGATCGGTTAGCTCAATATGCAGACCAACTCGTTTCTCTGCTGAATCAACCTACAACCCTAATGTATCTCTGTGGGCTAAAAGGCATGGAGTATGGAATCTATCCTTGGTTATACGGTATCGAATCTAACCTCGTCAACCTACCAGATGGGTTATCCATCCAGGATATCCAAGACCTGCCTCGATCATCTAAAGAGTGGCCCCGTATCGAGCGTGCCCGGGACAAAAACCGGTTATTCAAAGAAACCTACTAACCTCGATTGTTCTTTCTATCTCTTTCAACTTTATATCCATTTTGAATAAAGCCTATTCAGCAATCATATCTTGAGCATAGGTTTGTGTTAGGATCTGTTACAGCCTCAATTGAACGGCGTTGATTTTCCACTGCTACAAGGGCCAGACCAGAGGCAATGAAGGATGATTCTAGAGCCATTTGGAGCAGCCTTCAGTCGATGTGCCAGAAAGTCGAACACTTAACGGATTGCATGTTTGTACCGGTGGATTGGAGTATTTTTGCAGTAGTTCTACCCCCAGAACGTCATATTATTGACAAAGCTTACACGGCAACAATCGAAGGTAATAACAGCAATACACGCCGTAGCAAAGTAGTGCCCAAAAAGGAAAAATAGTCGATAAGACGACTAAAAGTATGGCATGCCTTAACTCGAGCGGATGTTTTTGGCCGCTATCAGGCGTGTGCACTCTCCATCTTTAGGGAAACACTCTGGTTGTGTGGAATAGAGAAAAATATTTCTGCGGGCGGCTCTACCTGCCAGCGCCGAACCGATCATGCTGATTTGGGATTTTAGAGGCTAACCCATTCTTTTCGGTGGAGTAGCAGATACGCCCTTCAATCCGCCGCTCACTCTAAGTACTTCACCTGTGATCCAACCCGCTTGAGGGCTACACAAGAAAGTTACCCCCTGCGCGATATCAGTTGGTTCCCCCCATCTTCCTAATGGAATAGAAGTCCGAATCCGCTCGATCATCTGCGCTTCACTGATGTTTAAGCTTTCGCATCTTTGGGCCATCACCATTTTATTGAATTCAGTATAAACTGGGCCTGGACTTATCGCATTTACGCGTACACCGTAAGCGGCCAATTCCAAGGCTAGCGTCTCGGTTAAGCTGATGACGCCTGCTTTAGCCACGTTGTAGGCGGCCACCAAAGCAGCCGGGCTTTGTCCATTAATCGAGGCAAGGTTGACGATGCTTCCTGATTCCTGACGTTCCATTATTTTGGAAGCCGCACGACAACAGTAAAACGTTCCGGTCAGGGTAACATCCAGCACACGGGCCCATTCAGCATCACTCAATTCAACAACCGGAGTAACGTTCTGACCAATACCAGCATTGTTAACCAAGATATCCAAATGGTTATAGTCATTCACCACACCATTAAAAAATGCTGTGACCCCTTTACTGTCGGTAACATCAAGATAGGATCCATTTACACACAACCCATTCTTCTGTAGTTGATTGGCCTCAATCTCAGCTTTCTCAGTTTGCAAGTCGGCTATGATCACTGTGGCGCCGTTGATCGCTAGTTGCTCAGCGATTCCCAGACCCAGCCCTTGAGCCGCACCAGTAACGACCGCGATTAGCCCATCAAGACAACAATGTGTTGCACTTCCACTCTCACTCATACTAATGACTCCTTAATGCAGGTACCCAGTTCCGTAGCAGGAGAATTCTCTCTGTCCTCAGCTTAATTAGGACCACTCCAATGGTAGCCGAGTCCTGACGATCTCTTTGCTAGAACACAAGACTACCACTTCTATAATCGCTGTAACAAGAAGGCCATTTACATTGACACCCATGCCGAGTTGTTATTACAAGACTCGACCGTCTTATAAATAAACTGCATTCCTCGAAGGCCGTCGTACACAGTTGGAAAATTATATTCTTCGGTCTTCATTGGATCACCGTCAATGTATTGCCGAATGGCTTCGACCACACCAACATAAATGGTAGCGAATCCCTCTAGATATCCTTCGGGATGGCCAGCGGGAATTCGTGTACTGTCGTCCGCGGCTTCAGAAAGGTAACCTTGTGCGCGAGTCAGCGTCTGTCTTGGTTCTCCATACCGATAGAGTTCCAGGTAATTCGGATTTTCATGCGCCCATTTGATAGCTCCCTTTTCAGCATAGACGCGAAGCGTCAACCCATTCTCTTCACCTGTGGCAACCTGACTAATGCTTAAGACACCTTTGCCGCCACCTTTTAAACGAAGGAGAGCATTGACGTCTTCGTCGAGTTGTCTATCGGGTAGGAACGTGCTTTTATCAGCACAAATCGCTGCCACTGGATCTCCTGTAACATACTCCAACAGATTAATACAGTGCGTGCCAACATCGCCTAGGGTTCCACCTATACCTGACTGGCCGGGGTCAACTCGCCAGGCAGCTTGCTTCTGACCCAGTTTCTCATGCGGAACCATCAGAAAGTCTTGAAGGTACTCAACCAGCACTTTCCGAATCTTTCCCATTTCGCCGGACTGAAACAGTTGACGAGCATGCCTGACCAGTGGGTGTCCTGTATAGTTGTGAGTGAGTCCGAACACCAATCCCGAAGCCTCTACCAGCTCAACCAGAGCTTCAGCTTCATCCAGGCTGTAGGTCATGGGTTTGTCGCAGACGACATGAAACCCCGCTTCCAGAAAGATTTTAGCAATAGCAAAGTGGGACACATTTGGTGTCACAATGCTGACGAAGTCGATTCGCTGATCTGGTGGTAGTTCGGCCTCAGCAATTGCCATCTCCTGATATGTATCGTAGCAGCGATTTGGATCTAGATATAATTGTTGGCCCGTAATCCGAGTGTTTTCGGGTGTTTTGGAAAAACTGCCAGCCACCAGCTCAATTTGTTGATCCAGAGTGGCTACAATGCGATGTACGCCACCGATAAAGGCACCTTGCCCTCCACCAACCATACCCATGCGCAACTTGCGTTTCCAGGATTCCATCATTATTCCTCCTCAGGATACAATTTTCTAATTTTATTGTGCATACACCCGACCACTGGTTAGCTCAAGCCAAGTATCTGGCGGTTCTGTGTCTGGTCAGTCTCACCACCAGCGAAGTCGTCGAAGGCTACGTCCGCCGTCTCAATGATATGCTTGGCGATAAATGGTGCCCCTTCTGCTGCACCTTGCTCAGGACTTTTGACACAACATTCCCATTCCAACACCGCCCAACTGGTATAACCAGCCTCGGTAAGCAAGGTGAAGACACGGGTGAAGTCAACTTGGCCATCACCCAGAGATCGAAACCGACCAGCACGTCCAGACCACGATTGATACCCTCCATAGACACCCACACGACCAGTTGGTCGAAACTCTGCGTCCTTGACATGGAACCCTTTGATCCGTTCACTGTATAACCGGATAAAATCCAGGTAATCGAGTTGCTGTAGCAAGAAGTGACTGGGATCGTAGTTCAAACAGGCTGCGGGATGATCATCCGTATAATCAAGAAACATCTCGTAAGTTGCCCCATCATACACATCTGAACCTGGATGCAATTCATAGGCCAGGACCTTTCCATGTTCATGCGCTAAATCCAGAATAGGACGCCAGCACTTGACCAGTTCCTTGAACGCCTCTTCGATGATGCCCTCTGGTCTTTGTGGCCAAGGATAGACCAACTGCCAGGCGAAGCCACCAGACAAGACAGGCACTACGTCTGTTTCCATGTTGATCGAAGCCTGAATGGTCTTCGTTAATTCTCCTGTGGCCCATTGTGTTCTTTCCTGCCCTTTCAAGCCCGGTGGATGGAAGGCTTCAAACATGATCTCGTAGGCGGGATGAACCGCCAATACCTGCCCTGCCAAGTAGGCGGCCAGTTCGGTGGGTTCAAGTCCCATTTCCTGTAGTTTACCTTTAAAATCGTCGCAGTAGGTTTTGGAGGTTGCAGCTTGATCAAGGTCAATGACACGCTGATCCCAAGCTGGAATCTGCACTCCTTTGTATCCCAAACCTGCAACCCACTTCCCGATATTTTCCATGTTGTTGTAGGGCGGCTCATCTCGCATAAATTGGGCAAGAAAAATGGCTGGGCCCTTTATTTTCGGCATAGTTTTATCTCTCTACTTTAAATTGTCGGTGTTGTCCGAGTTGGATCAGGTTACTTAAGTTTACTTTCAAAGCGAATAGTGGCGAATATAAATCTGCAATCCAGATCAACGCATCTGCATGATAATATCATATAAACGCCAAAATCGTAAATGGTGATCAAGGTTACGTATGCAGGCACCAACAGAAGAAAGTAGCAATGGGTTTTAAGTTATAACAAGGTGTCTTCAAGTCGAGGCTGCCCGTTTGAACTCTATATTAGGACTTTCAAGCGCCAACCGGCAGTGTGTGTTCGCCTGTATTAATTGCGAGCATGTGCCGGATCTGGGCGTATCACGGTTTCGAGTACGTCGATGCGGGGAACCTATAGTTCTATAGAACTATACATGTTCCGTCAACTTTTCCGGCACAATTGGGACTAGCTACTGTCTGGGACCTTGTCATGGAAGGAACCAAACTCGCACGGCAGCATTACGGATTTAAGCAGGTGTACACTTTTTACTAAAAGGGTAAGAGATTACTATTACCGTCAAATTCGAAATCTTTTGGATTTCCTAAGATCTCAAGCGATGGGAACAAATTTGCTGATTCCAATAGAGATTCAGAGATATCGATTTCACCTAATTTCAGTGTATCCTCGATTCGAACTGTTTGTGCATCCTGTGGTTGGGTTAGGCCAATCGTGTCGAGTGCCACCTCCAAGGCTTCCCGGTCTGTGTCGAAGTGGAAAGGTAGGCGAGATTTCTGTGGTGATAGAGAGGTTAAGCAATTCATATAAGTTGCTTCCCGATTGAACTTGTTGATCAGTCTACCGGTGGTAAAATCGGCTAATCCGATACCAGTTGCATTGCCACCACTTTCGCTAGTTAAGTCACAGACTAGGATCCGCAAATAGGCCGGTTTTTCCGGCTCCGGCTCAAAGTTTTGCATATAGCGACCGATTACATTGGTATCCATCCCGGTACCACTAATATTTTTACCCATCCAGTCTATGACGAGCAGATCCAGTTTGTCAAAAGGCAATTTGGCAGCTATCTCTTTAGATTGAATCAAGAGTTGTTGCTCCGTCGAAATAATCTCATCCGAGGTCATTGCCTTGACAGTGGCAGTTTCACCATAGGCATTTTCGACCAACGCAACTGCGAATCCGATCTTACCTGACTCGATCAGCAATCCTCCAGCCGTCATAAGCACATGTTCAAACCCATGACGAAAAAAGGCTCGGTGGTACATATTAGCCCCACGTTGCTTGCCAACACCGATGCCCAACATTTTCATAATACCGCTTTCGATGGATCCATTGAAGTCGGTGTGTGATTTAACTCGATTGACAGGCACGACATGGTCTGCTTCCGAGGCATAGCGATCCAGAAAGACAGGTAACCCGTCCGCCGTCTCTCCCATAATAGTGGTTTCCATGCTGGCTTGAATGGGTACCTGCATTGTTTCCTCTGAAATTCCGTAGTGGTGTAGTACCTCTTTTTGGCCTGCTGCGGTTGCACCACCGTGGCTGCCCATGGCGGGAAATATAAACGGTTTAGCTCCCAAATCTTTCAAGTAGTCGACAACAGCCTTAATAGCAGTATCGATGTTGGCAATTCCTCTGCTGCCTGCACCGATGGCAACAGTTTCTCCACTTTTAATAATTGTGCTGCACTTGATCTCTTCCAATTCTAACTGGACGGCTTGGCGAACATCGGCCACGATTTCTCTCGGAAAATGTTGTTTGACTCGCACCATTTTTGGCAACGGCATTATTTTCTCCTTCAGCATTGATGGTTTATCTTAGCAAACTTGTTACTCGATTTCAAGAAAGAGGTGATTGCGTTAAATCAATCGATAAATACCCTTCAGGGCAGAATTATCCCGATCAGGATTTAATTTTCCAGCAAAAATAACTTAGCCTTATTGTATTTAGTGGGAATAATATTTTTTGGCAGTGGTTAACTAGTAAGTGGGACAGTATAAAGAAGCTGATGGTAAAAAGTGGAGGTATCGGTTAAAAAAATATTTTCATGTTGTGTCTGTGGGAATTGTAACATTGTTAAAAACAATACCAATCGAGGCAACGACAGCGCCTGTCCCGTTTTAAAGCCTAAAATAAATACCCAGATAAACCAAAAGAAATAGTCCTAAACGCCTATAAAGAACACTCCAGTCTCAGAGGATTAGAACCTATCTTTAAAATCTGTACCATCAAACAGTTTCACTGTGGATTAAAGATATTAGTTAGAGCTTAATTGAAAAAGTGGTGGGATTGGAAAGTAGCCAAAAATGATCAATAGGCCATTGACTTAGATGGCATAATTGGTTATTCTTGAGTGAATTAAACTAGGCGGGTGACCGTTACACCAGTGTCGTTCAAAGTTAATTGGTCTATTAATGGCTGATCCTTAAGCGCACCGGTGGTACATTTGAGAGAAATCATAGAAATGTCTTTGCAGTTGTTGAGTCTCAGGCCTAAGATATTTGGAGCTCATTCGTAGTGATCAGGACGCTCTGGGAAAAAAGAAAAAAGCTTGTCTGGAGGATGGTAAGGTAACAAAGGAATACGGACCCTGAGTTAGCAGGGATGGAATCCCAGAAAGTTTTGAAAAGTACGAGTTGATTTTAAGCGTTCTTAGCGATAAATTGGTCGAGCATTAAAGCGAAACCAATCATCAATTCTTGTCCAGGAAAGGGAGAAAGAATATGCATAAAAATAGTGCTAAATCTGGTTTTTGTTCTATGTTCAACGGAAAAGATTTAACAGGTTGGGTTGGCGACCCAAATCTCTGGAAAGTTGAGGATGGGGTTTTGGTTGGGCGTACGACTGAAGACTTGAACTACAACGATTTTCTACGAACAGAAAAGGAGTATGCCAACTTTATACTCTACGGTGAAACATGCTTGCGGGGTTCTAACAGTGGAATCCAGTTCCGCAGTCTGGTTCAAGAAGGTGGCCATATGGCAGGTTATCAAGCCGACATTGGTGATGGATGCTGGGGCGCACTGTACGAAGAGATGCTACGAGGGCATTTAGTTCACTATCAACCCGGGCTAATCGAGTCGATCCTTCACTTTGAAGATTGGAATCAGTATCAGATTGTAGCAGTGGAAGATTATATTTTGCAAATTCTGAACGGTGTAGTGACCGCCGAGTTGAACGATCCAGATGGTGCCCGGTCAGGCTTTATAGGTCTGCAGATTCACTCCGGTCCACCGCAGGAGGTGGCATTCCGAAATTTGTGCATCAAGGAGTTATAGAATGACTAACCTTGTCCGGCGGAGTAATCGGCTAAGGCAAGGACTATCCTTGAGTTTGGCTACTGTTGCATGGATCATATCGAAGATTTGAAATCTTTGGGGAGGGTTTTAAGGTGAAAACTTATCGGACGGCGATTGTCGGTGGTCGGCGCGGAGTACATCACGCTCGAGCCTACCAGGATCTGGGAAACATGGAGGTGGTAGCTGTCTGTGAGGTCGACGACCAGCGTAGAAAAAGCGCCGTAGAGGACTTAAATATTATCGGTTATGCCGATTATGGAGAGATGTTGGAAAAGGAACAACCGGATATTGTCCATGCTGTCACCATGCCAACCGTACCACGTCATATTTGGGTGGAACCCGCCGCCGAAGCAGGTGTACGCGCATTGGTAATTGAAAAACCGATTGCGCTCAGACCCAAAGAATCGGAGCTCTTGGACGCCGCTCAACAGCGGACAGGTCTAAAAATTATTGTCAATCACCAACGCCGATATTTGCCCTTTGCCGACAAACTCCGTGAATTTCTGGCGGAAGACCAACTGGGCGATGTCCATTTTGTTCGTGCCAGTACACAGGGCGAGATCACAGACATGGATACTCATTTGATGGATTTAGTGTTGCTGGCTGTCGGCGATGTCCCACCCACGGCAGTCTGGGCAACGATCGAAGGTGGTGAAACCTACCACAAAAATTGGTTGAATTGTCCGGACAACCTGATGGCTGTTTATACCTTTTCCAGTGGAATCCGTGCCTTCTTCGAATCGACCAGACAGGCTTTGGGCACCGCAGACTTCCCGGACAGCAACCCGAGATGTAACATCGATATTTGGGCGACTAAAGGCCGAATCTGGTGGCGTGAAAACGGTTCTTGGGGATATCTGCTGGATGAAAGCGAACAGCAATTTATGCAACCAACCCATTTCGGTGAAGACGATGCCTGGGCACAGCAACGTTTTACTCGGGCAATCGCAACCTGGTTAGACGATGAGAGTCAGCCTCACCACTGCCGCTACCAGCTAGCCAAACTAGGATTTGATGCCATCATGGCGGCTTATCGTTCAGCATTAAAAGGGCAACGTCTAACGATCCCACCATGTCTCCAGGATATAGAATGGGAACAGTTACGAACAAAGCTGACGAGTTGATACGCTGAGTTAATAGATTCTCCACGACTAACATGCCTTTTTAGAGACTAGGACGGGTGTGGACAAAATAGCCCTCTAGAGTGGAAGGGTATCTTTAGCTCCTCTGGCCCCTTGCTGAGAAGCCGACAAATAGCGTGGTAAAGTTTCCGTTGGAATCCAGGTTAAGCGACAGATTTCCTGGTGTGCTAAACCTTAACACTCGAGCCAAAGGACTTCTATTTATCTCTTGATACGTGTGGATGAAGATGGTGACAAGGCTGGCAATTTATGGTTTTAGTTTATTCACGCCGATCTTCAACCTTGATGATTTGACCATTCTCTTGGGCCAGATATAAAAACCCCTTTTGATCCAAGGCGATGCCTTCCTGGTCAAGACCTGGTAGGAGAAACCAGCGGCCGATCTCTCCATCTTGAAAGATTTCCAGGAGCAGATTAGTGGTGTCACTCATAACCAGCAGGCAGTCGCGAAGTTGGTCATAAACGATCCCCGAAACGTCGATGATATTGAGTGGGAAAAACTGAACAATTCGGCCTGTCGAGACCGATGTAGCTCCTGTTTTTAGGGGAATTTCAATCTGACAGACAACCGACGGCTCTCTATCCGGCTTTAGACTAAAGGATTGGTTGCCGACCCAAAAAGTGCCGCCTTCGGGGTGTGCCCGATCTGGAATGAAGGCGATAGCTTCTAGTCCCATCCCTCCTTTTTTCAGCAGCTTTCGACCCTCAAAGTCCCGGTCGATCGAAAACTCTCGTTGAGGCGCAAAGGTCGTTGGCGATATCTCCAGGATATTATCTTTTCCCTCAATCACCGCATACAGCAACCCGGTGGTGGGATCTACGGTTAATCCCTCAAAATCTTCTCCTCGAATCAACTCTTGACGAATCAGGCGACCATCGGTACGCCACTCACTCAAATGGCCCTCGTCACTAATGGCAAATAAGGTTTTTCGTCCAGGGTGGTAGGTGATACCAGAGAGTTCGACATCTGGCTCTGGAACGATATTTCCAACCCAGCGATGCGGTAGTTCGACAGGGGAAGTATTATATGGTTGCCGATGGTAAGACCATAGTCCCTGAACTCGATTGTATAAATACAGCAGCGCCAAGCTGAATAGAGCGATCAGTATCAGCAACCAGATCCGACGGCTAGGTTCGATCCGGGTTATCCAGTGAGGTCGAGTGAATCCCAATCTGCTTTGGCGATTCAATTTTCTGCTATACTGACCGACGAGATCTGCTCTTGTTGACGAAGTTGCTGGGCGAATTTTGCCCAAAGCACAGGGTCTTTTAATCGAACGTAAAATTCCAACTTCATGTTCCCCGATTTGCTTATTGCCTGACTGGTCTGACGATAGGTAGACAGCATCTGGCTGAAAATAGGTTGATAGATTGAGTCTTCCGCCTCCGGCAAAATGGTCAATTCTAAAATAAACTCGCCTTTCTCGACTGCAATTCCTCGAAAATAAGTAATTCCCATTACAATCAAACTAATGACAAAGGTGCCAGTAATGGCGGCCAGCTGGTTGCCTGCACCGATCCCCATGCCAACTGCTAGAGCGAAAAAGACAAAAGCAATATCCCTTGGGTCTCGGACCACGGTACGAAAACGAATGATGGATAAGGCGCCGACCAAACTGAAGGCACGAGCCACACTATCACCGATTACCACCATCACGATAGCGATCAGCATACATAACATCACCAATGTATCGGTAAAGGATGTATTAGCGATCGATTGATGCGTCCAACGGTAGACGATGGCAACCATCGAACCCAGTAGAAAGGCCAGTAGCAACCGTAGTAGAATCGAGAAGATACTCAGTAACGAATAGGGGGCCAGGATCTGTTGCCAGATCTCCTGTAATTCAGTCATTTTATGATCCGGTATTTGGCTGGTTAGGACTAGCGGAAATGGGGTTGAATTCACCAGTACCGTCAGGTTGACGTCCCAGTGCAACATTCGGCTTCTGTTTTCCGAAAGTGACGCTATCCAGAACTCGATTGCCGTTGGCATCGGTGTCGATCAAACAGGCAGATTCGCCGTTTTTCGACAGCTTGAAATTGGCGTGTAACTCCGACTTCGACTTGCCGTCTTCATCCAACCAAATCAACAAATAACCTTTACCCGTTATTTTAGTGTGTGCGGGGAAAGGCCATTTGCGCAAATTTTGGTTGTTGTCGGTTAGATACATCCCTGATAGGTCGACCGATTTCTCATCTCTATTGTAGAGTTCGATCCAATCGTCAAACTTACCTTGTGGATCTGAGATGGTTTCGGTGTTATCTGCCATTAGTTCGTTGATTACCACCAAAGGTATGGCCATCATCGAAGTGGCGGTCGGTTCCGCCAATTGGCAGTTTGCGATTTGATGATCCCCTATCGGTTCTAAATCTCGCAGAACAGAATGATCGAGTAGAAATGCCTGCCGTTCCTGAGCAAATCTCTTTAAACTGGGCGCTTTCCCTTCACCGGGACCGCGACCAGGACCTCGTTCCCGACCACCACCGAGGGAGATATCGGGTGGTGGGAACGGCCTGTTGTCGGCGGCATCGCCTTCAAGAGCGTTGCCGGTAAAGACCTGGTAACTGTAGAGTTTCTTGTCGTCGGCTTCAACTTCAGCCTGAATTAACTTTCGATAAGCCTGGATGATAGGACTTAATTTTTCCCAATCCAACCACTCAACAGTCAGGGTTTTGACATAGGAAAGGTACTTGTTCCGCAAACGTGGAATTGACAACAGACGACTGATTAGGGGCCGATCCGGGTTGTCATGGTGTCCAAGAGGATCTAGCATTGGGTTATTGTCTGGCCATGAGTTGGGACCGCCGCCACTGGCAAAGCGAAAGGTTTCGTTGCTGTCGTACGGGATAAGCCGAAATTTCCCTTCAGGATCCTGATAAACAGCGTAGTCGCTACCACGACTAATATAGCCGTCGCCATCGATAAACACATTTTCTAATGCCAGATACCAAAGGGTTTGGTCGATGGCCAGAACTGGTTTAAGTTTAGCTTCCAACTCCTGAGCGGGTGTGTGATTGAGAATTTGACAGAATTGGATTAAGTTTTGCCAGGCAACCGTCTCTTCCTCAGTCGTCAAGTTCGTTTTAAGTTGATATACTTCTCGATAATCGTCTATTTCAGAACCGTTGTCGGTCAGGCTGCGGCGACCACCTCTGCCCGGTGAGACCTTCCAGCGAACGCCTTGACGAGTACCGAATTGATCTTGCAAAAAATCCTTGTTGAACTGTTGCTGGTTAATATAGATCCCCCAGTTTTCGCCGTTAATGATCAACTTGACAAAATTGGCTTTGGGGGCTGGAATGTAGTGGCGACTGATGTATGTGTATAAGACTTCACGCAGGAACGATGGGTCAGCATGACCATTTAGCAGATTAAGCGTTTTGTAGTCCAACAAACGTTGATCCGGGTCAGCAAAATCGATGGATAAATTAAACGACTTTTTCTCAGAATCACGAATTCCAAAGTAAGAGGAGTTTCCTCTTACACGAACTCCCACTTTGGGGTAAAGCTGACCGTCGACAATCAGATCTGCGGGTAGGTCGACATCAGTACGATAAAAATCCCCTAGTTCTTGATACCAATCTTGGTTGGGAAAGCGGAGAAAAATAGTTCGTAATACACTTACATCATATAAACCTGTTTGCAGATTTGACGTTAGCTCTGTGCTGGCTTGCAGGTCCGCAGCCAGAGTAGTTTTAGTCGCACCTGATTTACCTGACGGACGAGGATCGGCAGGACCGTCTCTCTCCTGTTGAATAGCTTGTCGTGCCAGTTGTCGCTCCGTTGGATTTAACCTGCCATTTTGATCCGCATCAAAACGCGGAATCAGATCTTGATGCTGGCGCATGCCGGGAAAACTAGGTCTTCCGCCTCGCCCTCCCCTCAACATAGAGCGAATCTCGTCCGGCGAAATCGATTGGCCTGTGAATATCTCCTTCATAACGACCTCCAACAGAAGGTCGACTTCTCGCTGATCTAGTTCTCCATCATTATTCAGATCAAATCTTTTCTGTTCAGGATCTAAAGCGGATGTTGGTTCTACCGATTCTTGCTCTGCCCAACTGACGGTAATTGATACATCAATAACCATCGAGTATAAGATGGTAAAGAGCAATACGGTTAAATATGCTGATTTCAGCGGCGGTTTGGATGATTTCGCTTGTTTCATACTCCAATTCTCTCGCATTTAACTTAGAGATCAATTTTAATTCTCACTAAGATTGAGACGATATTGTAACAAAAAAGTTCGGCTAAAGTCAGCTTTATGCTCAGCACGGGTAAAAATCACAAAAAGACAGCAACGAAGACTTCAAAGTTCACGCCGCCGTCCTAGTATTGAATCGGTGTTCTTCTCAGTACCTACCCAATCGACCATCCCCGCTACTCTTAGGCCATGCGGCCAAACCCAAACTTCGTGTCCGCTGTTGGTAACGAGATTCAGGGGGATGTTTGATGTAGGGACCTTCCAGATGATCAGCGATGGCTTCCACTTAGAGTCATACGGATGGTGACCGATCTGTTGCCTCTTGTAGTTAAAGCCAGTACTTGCCGAACCGCGGTAGCGTCTGTGGCTCGTGCACCTTCATGTGGTCCGCTCACCTCTTCTCCTACTTTGGTCCAGTGTATACTGGCATCTCCTTCGCCTCCTTTCCATACACCACCGTTACCACCTATGCGCAGAACTGGCTCGGCCAGTTTCTCCCATAGTCCATTGGGTAATTGTGCCCAAGCCATGGCGATGGCATTCTTAGTGCGCTGACAGCTTGGTAGACAAGATAGTACATACCCTAACCACTAAGATATTGGTGGTGAAGACGCTACGGTCGTCGAACATGCCCTTCTGTCCGGGCGCAACCGCCCGACCACGTTCAATCCGTTTTACGCCGTCGGTACTGGTTGCGTACCAGATTTCAGCTAGATCCCCGCGGGATGAACGTTGCGTTTCAGACTAGTCTACTACAACCACTGGTGTTGTGCCCGAGATACGGGTATACCAAACGTAGTAGAGTTCATTAACCTTGATCACGTTTGACGCATCCCTCGGCCCATGCCCAGTCCGAGTCCGTGCGCCGGCGAGTAGGGGAATAGCGTGTAGAAGTTATTTTGTGAATCATCGGAAACAAAACGCTTTATCGCAGCGCTAGTGGCCGGTTAGTAAGGTTTTTAAGTAGTCTCTCGGCAGGAAATGCTCTCATTTTATTCATTTATCTTTATCTTCCTCCTCGGACGATAGCCTTTGGCGACAGAACCTTGATTCATTTCTTTTTGATAGCTCCCCATGTTGTAGCAAGTTTTCCTGCCGATTCAACAGCCAGTGCGCCACCCAAGGTAATTCCAGCGACGTATACTCTCACCTTTGTACCCTCGGAGATTAAATCAATCGTGTTAATCTGAACCGCCGGTCTGGGATTTTAAATTCTGCGGCGCTGAAGACCTTAATGCCTTCAGTTTTCCCCAGGACGGTCGAGGGTGGACTTCTCAATTCTCAATTCAAAACGCTTGGCCTAATTCCAAGTAAGTCCTAGTTTGTGGGCGAGTAGCCAAACTTTCCGTGGTTGCGAAGGGGTAAGCATAGTCAAAGCGAACTGGCCCTAGGGGGGTATCCATCCGCAAGCCAATACCGATAGCTATTCTCAACGGTATCGTACTAATATCTGGGAGTCGATCCCAGATATTACCTGCGTCAAAGAAGAAAGTTCCATTGACTGGTTTGTAGATAGGAAAACGCAATTCGGAATTTAAGACCAACATCACATCACCTCTCCGGGTATCGGCCGGACCTAGAGACCGTTCGTCATATCCCCTAACAGTAGTTGACCCACCAGCATAGAATCGCTCAAAAGAGATAATCGGATTTTCGCGGTTGGCTCGCAAACCTTCGGCATATCCTGCTCGAACGGCGTTAGCTAAAACCAATCCATAGATTTTCCGGAAATACCGATGGTCGGTGGTCAATTTGATGAAACTGGTTTCACCTCCAATAAAACCACCTGCATATTCGACTGCTAGTTCGTTCAACCAACCGTTTTCTGGATCTAAGAACCGATCCCGGTTATCTCGCCGGAACGAAACCCCTAAACTGCTGACAGTCGTACTAGTCGCTTCGATTTTGTCTAGATTGTCAGGCTTCGCGGGCTTTGCCGTACTTTCCCATTCTGTTTGATACTGTAGTTCTTGATACTTATACTGTAGTGCCAGGTTGCTGTATAGGCTAGTAGTTCGCTTGGCTAAGTTGATGGTTCCTCCCCTAGCACGAACGCTCTCCCGTTCCTCTAAATTGTCCTCAAACAGCCGGAAGGTTCCGATTGTTTTGCCAATGAACCAGGGTTCGACCAGCGTAGCTTCATATAGATTGCCACGTCTGCTAATGCGAACCTTCATTCCAAAACGTAAGTTTCTCCCGTAGAGGTTATAGTCCACTAATTCAACCGTAGCACGCAACCGATCTAGTGGGTTGTAGCCGCCACTCAAGCTGACGCCGCGTGTCTTTTTTTCATCGACTGAGAGGTAGACATCCAGAATTTCCTTCTGTTGTCTCAGATTTGGCAAATCAATCTCAACACTCCTGAATAAACCCAACATAAACAGGCGTTGCTTGATCTGATCCAATTGACTTAAGCTCAAGGTTCCGCCTTGCTGGAGGTCTAAGGTTTCAAATTCTCTGGCCAGCACTTGTGACTTGGTCTGTAGATTACCTGAAATGGAGAGTGCCCCCATCTTGACCGACTGTTTCTCGCTAATCTGGTAGCGCAAAACTTCATTTTCGCTTTCGTAAATAGGGGCAACGATAGCATAGATATAGCCTATCTCGTCGTATTTGGATTGTAAAAGTAGCTGGTCTTGTGTCACTAAATCTGTATTATAAACTGTGCCAGGCTTAACTTTTAACCACTGATGGATGTCATCTCCAATAAAAACAGTATTTCCCTCCAACTGAACGGATTGGACAAATTGCTGTTTGCCTTCCTGGCAAGTAAAAGTCAGATGAAGTCGATTTTGGTTATCCAGCTCTTTTTGGTTGTTAACAGCAACCCCATTAAAGCCGTATCGCCGATAGAACAATTCTATTGCACGCCGATCTTGTTCGAAAACGACGGGATTAAAAAAACTTTGTCTCGTCCGCCACGGCAAAAGCGCACCAATCCAGGCCCTCAACTTCTGCTGAGGTCGCATTGTAATATTAGCCAGGAGTTGATTGTAGCTAAAGGCTTGATTTCCGACTAGAGTTATACTGTCAATAATCGGTGGAGGGTCGGTCTCAATTCTGAAGACGACCTCAACCTGTTCCGGTTTGCCTTCATTGAGTGGCTCGTGACTGCTATGGTAGTTGATTTGATAGGTAACCTGCGGATCTAAGTATCCTCTTTGCTGGTAGAACTGCCGGATTCGTCTTGCATTTCCACGTAAGGTAAAAGAGGAATAGTTGTCTTGCCGGTAAAGGTTAATCTCTTTTACCACTTCCTTCCACATCAAGAACACATCTTTGAGGTTGGATTCTCCTCGAAAGATGACTAATGGCCCCTCTTGAATGTGGAAGTTCAGTCCAATTTGATTTTCAGTTTGCCGGTATTGCTCGACGACTTCAATTTTAACAGTTAAATAGCCTTGCTGTCTGTACTTGCGCGCAAGTGTGTCCACGTCTTGTGTCAGGGTACGTTGATTGTAAATTACACCTGTTTTGCTCTTGATCAATTTGGATAACGTTCGTATTTTCAGGTTTTGGTTGCCTGTAAACCGAAGTCGGTTGATGGTTGTCGGTTTGCCTGCATCGATATGAAAGCGAAGATTGATAGTTGGCGCGCTTGTTTCCTCAACACTACTATACACTCTGGCGCCAAAGTAACCGTGTTCTCGATGCAACGACTTGAGCCGTTCGATATCACCGGCGACCGTGTCGGGCGTGTAACCGATACCAGAACGAGAGTGCAGGATTGCACGGCACAAATCCGTACTCAGTTGTGCTCTCTTTCGACTGCCAGCTCCAAAAACTAACTCAACTTTCCCACACTGTTTCCGACTGGTCATCTGAAACACCAAAATCGCATGATCCGGGCTATCAGCGGGAAAATGTAAAGCTGTAATTTGTGCATACTGGCCTAGCCGGTAGATTGCCTCGATACTCCGACGGACCTGATAGCGCAACACCGGCGCACCAACTTTAACTTCGGTGCGTTGGCTCAATCTCTCTAAAACGATTTCGTCATCGATTACTTCTCCGTTTAAACTGTATCGAATTTCGGAGACCACAGGCCCGTTGGGAGCGAGCCCACCAGAGGTTGGTGTATAGAGTACGCTAACTAAAGCCGGTGTATGCCCGTGCCAACTAAAGTTAGTTAGATTCAGTTTGCTATCTGGGGTTGGGTTATCTGCTGGATCAGGATGGATAAGATCAGCCCACAGAAACCGGCTGGGCAAATAGATAAGTAACCAGCAGGTAAGAAGCAGATGGCCGCTAACTGAAGTCGAGCCAGTTATAGGAAAAGTTAGCGTCATCGTCCGCTTGGTGCGCATGTCTAAATTTTGAATCCCTCCGATCAAGAGCCAAAGTATGAGCGGATACATCCGCTGGGTCGGGGGCAAAGATGGATTCTCAATCCTATACGATACCAGAGTACTGCGGGTTCAGTATTGTTCTGATGTTAGAACTTCTTTTCAACTTTCAGATCAACACCAAACTTCCCTTCGTTTCGCTCTCCTTTGATGGCGAAATTCTTACCTAGTTCGTACTCAATCTCAATTCGAGGTTCGGTATGAAGTTGGAAAGTGGAAGAATAGGTTAGTACCAACCGACTGGAAATTTCTTTGGTAAGTAGAAAGCGAGAAGATTCAAATTCATTAGGGTTAAGGTTGAAACGAGTTTGCCGAAATCCGACCATCTTGGCAATACGTCCGCCGACGTAACGCTGCCCTTGCTGTAGGAAAAAACTGGAGACCATAGGCGAAAACTGATCACCAACTCCTCCAACCACCGCACTGACACCGCTGACAGAAGAGGCTGTCAGGGTTGAAGGATCGACCATGCCTAATGTCAAAATCGAGAGGATTTGCTTTTGATCCAGCCGATACTCTTCTCCCAACTCTTTTTCCAAAACCTCTGCTGATAGCACAGGGTTATGCTTCTCATTCAGGTATCCACTCAAGTTGGCTCGAATGACCAAGTCACGGTTGCGGATCTGGCCATCGACAGTAACAAGGTCAACGTTACGAATCGGTTGTGTTGTTTCGGTTAAAATACTATATTTGGGATTGAAAACGAATTGATCCTCCGATCCTTGCTTTGGCGGGGAGGGTTGAGAGTAAACTTCGCCATTCTCAATATAGGAGCCCTCCAGGATTTTAAAAGGTTGGTCGATGGCAAAGAAAGAGAATTCGCCTTGTAAAAGGTCGACTCTTCCCTTAAAAATCGGTTGCCAGATCGGTCCATCCAACTGCCCATTGATCGCCGTCTCAATTTCGACATCGCCAAACTCTGAGATCAACTTCACATTTTCAGGCGCTAAAATTTCTAGGTTGAGTTTCAGGTTTTGCCAGAATGGAAGTTCAGACACTAATTGTCTTAAGGCCGTATCCCCCGAACGGCCCGACCATATAGCGACGATATCCTCCCAACGTTGCTCGTATTGTCCCTGATCAATGGTGATACTCCCTCGTAGTTCTCCTTGCAATGGTGTCCAACTCATCGAATTATCTCCGATGGTGCCAACTCCCAATCCCGTCGAGGATAAAAGTGACTGAGTGTCAAGAATAGACTTCTGGGTCTGGTCAGCGGGGTTCGACATCGTCTGGCCGTTGAGCACCAAATCTGCACTGTTCAAGCGCACCGAATAAAGATTTGGATACTCGAATGTACANCCATCTCGAAGGCTCATCTGCACATTCAGGTCAGTGAGGGTNCGATCTTCGGTTGNCGACCATTTGGATTNTACCCATCCATCGATTTTGTAGCGACCGTTGTTCAACTGCCCCTGCAGTTCCCGAATTTCGATTCCTTGATCGGTAAAGTCTAGGTTAATTTCGGTCTGTTCTATATTGATCCTAAGATCCGGTAGATTGAGTTTCACCTTCTGGAACTTAGCAAATCCTTTCAGCTTGGGTGATTCTAAACGTCCACCAAGTGTTAAGTTCACGCTACCACGTCCACCTGCATAACCAAACTGTGGAAACAAAAGTGGAAGAACACTCAGATTCTGTACCTGTAGATCTAATCGACCTCCAATTTGTTGCCGGGTGCTCCCATCCTCTTGGCTAACACCATCAATTTCCAGATCAAAGAGTAATTGNTTTTGGCCGATTTTTACACGAACAGGNTTACTTTCATTACCGATGANAATATGCTTACCGTCAANAACCATNTGACCTTCAAAAGTATCCGCTTCAGTTTGGTTGAGGGTGATCGGTGTTTTAGCTTGCCAGTTGAGCGCAATTTNCGGAGTTGTGACTGTGCCGCTTACCTGTAGTTTTGTGTCTATTCTCCCGTCAATGACTAAATCTTTTGGTACGGCTTGATCCAGACTCAGCAGCTNGATCAGAGTTTGCAAGTCTATATTTGTAGCCGCAAAACCAAAATCAAGTGCCTGCCCCAACTGCCAGGACCCTAATCCGGTAACTTGTAATTGTCGAGCTCTGATTGGAGGCTTTCCTGAGGCTATATTTAGATCTGTAATCGACGCTAATGGGGAGGAAACTAGGGTAAACGAATCCAGGGTCAATCTTTGATCTTGTAACTTAAGGTGTAGCGGCTGCGTATTGACAATGGTGCCAAACCTGCCCCTGGCTCCGATCGGAGGACGAGGATCGGGGCCTGCTGGTTGATGAAGGTTTAGTCTGAGGTCTTCGACCTCTAGATCGAAAGTCGAGGTATGAGAAGGTTTTTTANAANATAAAGCCAGAGGAATCAAACTACTGAAGTTACCGCTCAACTGACCCGAGATCAGTGTCGCAAGTTGTTGAGGAACAGCCACTNCTTGNCCTAGCTGACTCATATGGGTAAGCCAACCGAAGGTCAGCGTAATCAGATCTTGTACTTGAGCTTTAACGAATCTGAAATCATCTATTATCAATTGTTGCGGCTGCAATCCATCCATAGCCACATCAGCTTGAACATGATAATGGCTATTGCCAATATTGAGTTGAAAATCTGAAATCGCAATTGCATCTGGCTTAACCTGAATAGACGAGTTTATCTTTGATAGGGGTAATTCCAGGAAATTCATCCGCCCATTTTGTAGGGTTAGGCNACCTTGCAGATAGGGGNTCATTATGGTACCGAGAATACGTAGATCTACTTCCATGTGACCGGAGACATCCTGCGGCCAAATTTGGTCATTGGCTCTTGGCGGTTTCAGCCGTAAAATTTCCGACGCCAAATGAGACAAAAGCCCGAAATCAATTTGCTTTCCGGTCAGAGCGATTTGAAGAGGCTGATTCAACGGCTGCCAGACCGCACCGGTAGGAGAAGGCAGTAGAGATAATTTAACCGGTAGATTNCCGGAAATATGTAGTCCTGCCAACTGCCCTTGCCGGATGCTCAACTGCTGATCCAAGTAGGTAATTTGACCCATCAGTTGAGCATCAGCGAAATCGAGTTGCCAAGCTGAGATAATGACGGGATCGTCGAGCGTTTGACCNAGTGAGGCCCTTCCGCTTAACCGTCCACGCTTCGCGGATGGACTGTTGAAGTTAAGATCTAAATCGGCTACAAACAACGAGACTAAGGCATAAACGACCTCCAGCGGGAGTTGTTTCAGTTCTAATAAAAGGGTGGTGGGTGTATGGAGCACGTCAACATTTGAACTCAACTGCCCAGAAAGTTCCAAGAGCGTGCCCGACCCACGGTCGGCGTCATCTTCAACAGCCGGCGTCNAAAGTTTCAAATTGTCGATATAAATCGTTTCGTCTGAAAAACGAAGACGAGCAGGTTCTTGAACATAGAAGAGAGTTTGACTAAGATTTAGAGAAAGGTCAGGACAATCAACCGTTGCTGACTGCACCTNAAAACCTTGACCTTTAAACTGGGTGGCCAGAGTGACAATTCCATTTAAAGGTGAACTCGCCGCTGGCCGGGGTAAGTATTTCTGTAGAAAAGGTTGTAACTCAATTTGCTTTCCACTCAGATCTACTTGCCAACGACCAACTGAGATGCCGCTCCCTCTGATTAGCGTTGAGGTATCAGCTACCACCAGTTGAAGCGTTGCAGTAGATTGAAAGCGACCGTTAGCAACCAGAGCCATGTCCTCAGCTCCGATAAGAGAATCAGTTTGCCAGACCGCACTGGTTAGTTTGATATCGGCCAATAGAGGAAGTATCTGTTCCGGNGAAAGCGAGGATTGAGTCGGTGACGAATTCTGTACCAAAGGCGTCAGGTCACTTGAGATTCGCAGTTGGGCCATCAAATTATCGATAGGAACCGGCAACGAGTCTGTTTCTAGATGAACCTGATTCAAACCGATTGAACTACGCAGATAAGGTCGTTTTAAGTTGCCGGTAATTTGGGCAGATAAATCCGCTTGTCCTGTCAGATAGGTTACGTCCGGCCAAATCGAAGATAGTTTTAATTTAGAGAGGTCGAAATTATTGCATTGAAACGAAATCTGGTTACCGGTGTCAGGTAGTCCCTCAATCTCAGGTAAAGGTTGGTCGAGTGTAAATCGCCCCCGAAGGTCAATCAAGTTATCGTTAAGCAACAGAGAAGTTTGAGCCAAGGTGACCTGTGTACCATCGAACTTTAGACGACCCCGACTGCCGTTAAATCGGATTAGGTCTATTATTTCCGATTCTGACTCGTCCAACTCGGTCGTCGATGCAATTAGTTCTAGNTCTGGGCAAGACCAATCTAAGATGAAATCATTAAAGGATTCATTAACTGCCAAACGGTAGCTGATTCGCCCTGACAAAACCTTGGGGAAACCAAAGAAGTTGGCAAAATAGATGCCTGAAGTCTGGCCTGTTGCAAAGTCATGGATTATGGAAGTAGTTTGGGGTGTTACATTAGGTCGAATATACTTATCGGTGACCATAATTGCCATCTCGGGTTCGCCACGTAACCAAAAACGTTCAATTATCCAACCCTTATCGGTCATCGGNAATGATGACAACCGACCTTCGGTCAGCCGCCCATAGCGAATCTTAACCGGTCCATCATTAGTTAAGGTCGCAGGATGCATAGATCCTGATGGCCCCAACTTGTTCGCGAAGTGGCCTTTAGCTTGGTTGGCTCGAACATCCTTACTGTTATCGATCTTCGCTTGCNCGGAGGGGGACGGTGGCAAACTTGAAGGTATCAATAAGAAGTTATCCAGTTCCAAATCAAGCTCTACTGTTGCCAAGTCTTCCAAGTCGCCATTCAAGGTCATATTGCCATCGGCACGACCGGCAAAGTAGCCACCAACGTAAGGATTGATAATCTGCAAAATCTGGCTGGCATCCATCTGCTTACCTCGAATTAGTAGTTGATAGGGAGTACCTGGGGCAGCCATAATCGTTCCACGCAATCGACAACTGTTGCCAAAACCGATTCCTTCCAGATCAAGTCGATCATCGGCGAAGATGCCCGTAATCTTGGCCGGCGGTAGAGATACATCGCCATGCTCTGAAACNTCATAGCGAATGTTTGCNAGGTCTGCCTGCAAATCGACGTATGGATAGGCCGCATTTCCTGTCCCTTGAGCTGTTAGTATCAACCGGCTATCCAATGGAAAGTCGGGTTCGCCTCTGGCATAAGCGATTTGTTGCAGGCTAACAGGATCAGTTTTGAACTTCAGTGAGTAGTCGAGATCAGGGTTAATCTCNAAGTTCATGACGCCTCGTTGACCGCGGGCAAACAGTTCAAAATCGTGAATTTTCACCAGGTAGTCGTCAATCTGCATCGGTAGCGTTACCGGATCGAACCGCAAATCCCAGGCGCGACCATCCTCTATTTGGAAAGCTCCACGCCCATCAAGAGATCGCAANGTTCCGTTTAGGTAGAGCCGGCCTTTTGCCAGACCCTGCACAGGATATTCACCGACCAAACGGATGTAGTCCTGGATATAGAAAGGATCGACTCGCAACAANAAATCGACGGGAACGTCGCTTGATGTTTTAGCCGTACCAATGATCGTCAAACGACTCTGATTCTTAACCAGTTCTAGAGGCTGAATCGTTACCAGACCATCTTGATAATCAAAATCCGCTGTCAATATTCCAATTGGCACCCGAAATAGATGTGCCTTTGGAACTTGCAACTGCCCTTCTAGTTTTTGATCTACAAGAGTGCCGGTCAACTGACCATCACCACTTAAATCGGGGATAGCCAGAATTTGAGACAGTTTCCCCATCTGGATCTGCTGGATCTGTAAATCTATATGCCTCTCTTGCCTGAACCCAACGGTACCCTTCAGGTGAATTTGTGCTTGATCGAGNTTGGCTNCGGCTTGAAGTTGATCTTGTTCTACTGTCCAATTCAGTTCGGAAAGCCCGATCGGAATCTGATTCAGTTGACCATCGGAGTACGCCAATTTGCCCCTGATCTGCCATTGGGCCAAATCGAGACTTTGCCCTTCAAACGAGAAAGTACTATCGACCTGACCCGTTGAAACCACGATGTTGGTCAAATCGTAAATCATGGGGAAAAACTTCTCCGCTCGAGCTTGCAAGAGTTCCAGTTGCCCACGATAACGAACCGCTTCGGTTGTGACATCGGTTTTGATTTCTGCCCAACCGTTAAGCGTTCCATCAGCTAGCTTACCCGAAATCTCGCGCAGAGAAAGTTGATTTTCAGAAAANCGGGCATAGGTTGTAAACTGTTCAATGTAAAGTTGATTTAGCTTGGCGAAAGGTAGTTTAATGCCCAACTGACCCGTAATTCCCTCAACTGAGCCCTGAGTCTCGAGCCGAATCTCGGCCTCACCTTCAATCTGGTAGTCGGGGAAGAAATTAGCCAAATCCCGAAAATCAAGGTCAATATCGACTTTAGCTTGAAATGTGGACGACGCAGTGCTGGCCGGGGTATCCGGGGCGGGAGGACTTGGATCTACCGAATTGGCTTGTCCTGAAACCGTCATTTTAGAATTACCAAGTGCCAGCTGCATCTGCCGTAATTGGCCCGCTTTTTGACTCAAATCGAACTCTGTTTCGATGCCACCGATCCTGGTTTCGACACCGTTAATGACAATTTGGCCATCTTNAACAGCTAGATTCCCATGGTGATCCCACCGGTCCAATGGACCTCGAACAGACATTTGAACGCCTGTCACACCAAACTGGAGGTTACGGTATGGATCGATGATTTTTATTGTGCCATCTTCGATCTTAACATTTGATACATTAGACCGAAAGGCAAAGGTTGAAGCAGCGAATGAAGGACCATGATTTTTTTGATTTTCTGATTTAGNATCTGCTTCTTCGGTAGAAGTTCCCGTGATGCGAAGTTGGGGCAGAATTAAGCGGCCATCAGCGGCGATGGTAAGGTTGATTTGTGGATCTGTAACCTTGAGTTCTGTTACCAGAAACCGACCGAACAGTAATCCCCAAAGCTGATATTTGAAGCGGATCTCTTTGGTCTCTAAGAGATCCGCCTCCCTTGNTAGTATCGGACTAGAGGTCGACGAGGCGGTACCTGCTTTGGCCTTGGCCTTGATTACAATATCCCGCACACTCAGATTTTTCAGCACATTGCCTTCGACCTGTCCAATCTGCACTGGNTGATCTAACTGCTGCTGGAGTTGTTGCTCTAAGACCANGCGAATTTTCTCCCGCAAATAGCTCGATCTTAGAAAAAGAACCCCAGCTACAATTAAAGCGGTCAGTACCAATGCTGATGTTACCAGGAGAACTCTAGCTTTCATCATTTAATTTCCAACAGNAGCCAATGCCTAATGCCGGCACCAGGCCATAGTATCCATCTCGCTTTTATCACACCTTGCATCAATCAATCAAATCAGGCATGGATTTAGGGCAATTGTTACTCAATCGAAATCTCAGTTCTCTGGTCAGCAGAATCATAGATCCCATCAGTAATCTGTTGCACAATCAGCGAATTTTCCAGGCTGGTTTTTGGTTGTTGGTCTTCCCGTATAGCACGCGCGAAATCTTCAATCGGAGTACAATAAGCGGATTCTACCTGCTCGTATATCGCCTCAGTCTGCAGCCCTTCATCCGTTATGTAGGTGTGTTCGATGCGACACGGATTGTGTTGAAGCATATCCATTCTTAACGCTCCGCGACTGCCGATAACCTCCCAAGACGAAATTGGGCCGGTTTGAGTTGACATATACTCGCCCCGCTCAATGTTGATAACGATATCATCCTGACAACGGATTAATGCCGCGTAATGGGTTTCAGCATCTGAGTCAGGGACGATATAATCGGCAAATTCAGTTGCGATCGACCAGGTCTGGGCAAACACTGTTTGGGGGGCCAGACGCCAGCCGGTTAGCCCCAGTAGGAAGTCCAGATCGTAACTGCTCCAGTTGACCAGGATCCCTCCCCCATTGAGTGACCTTTTGAGCCGCCAGGCGGGTGGCAGATCGCCTTCAGGTTTCTTTCCAATCGGGCGTAGATCGCGGAAAAAGATCGACCTTAACTGGCCTAACTTTCCATCGGTGATAAGTTGGGTCGCAAAGTCGGTTCCATCGAATAACCGATAGCGACAAGAACAACAACCTCCCTTTAAATCACCTTTGATAGCGATCATCTCTTTGACCTCTGTGCTGTTCATGGCTACCGGCTTTTCCAACAAAACATGCTTGCCGGTAGAGAAGGCCTCTTTGGCTACGGCTGTTCGATAGGCTGTAGGAAAGGCTAACACTACCGCTTCAATTTCCGCGTCAGCGATTAGATCAGCTCCGGTTTCATAGACTTTTGGCGGTTGGAATCGTTCGACAACCCGGTCCCGGTATGATTCCAGCAGATCGGCTACAGCGACCAATTCGGTTCGGTTGGAGGCCAGGGAATCGGCGATATGGCGAGATCCTATCACACCACATCCGATCACCCCGACTTTTACAGGTTGACTCATTANAGACTCCTTGTTAGCAGGCGGACCTTAGNCTCTGGTTCCAGCTAAGATCTGCATGGCCAGATCCATTGTCTTTACCGCTTCATCCAAATTGGCAGCGGGCAATTCAATTGGCAAATTGGCCTTGATACGATCAATAAAATATCGATTTTGTAGCCAGGTACTGTCTTCTTCGGGGCCANTTAGNTCCACGACNTGACCATCACGGCAAATTTTACCTTCCGANACCCCTTCCAAATAGGCCGAGATATTGTGACCATGAATCTCGTATCGTTCCAGGCGCTTACCGCCGGTGTAGTTGGCGATCAGGTGCACTAGGCAATCATTATCAAAAACAATCGTTGCGCCATGCATGTCCCGGTAGTCCGAGATGGTTCGACGAACCACGCTGTGGACTTCTGTTACTTCACCNCCCGCAATCGCTCGGACAGTATCAATGGCATGAATCGGCGATTCCAGTAACATCAGGTCACAAATCGAAGACGAAAATTTACCTGAATCGACAAGTTGATGAATGTTCTTGTGAAATTCCCCCACCACCTGAATCACTTTACCACANGCTTCGACCTNCTCTCTGGCTTCGGTAATAAACCCGTTAAATCGGCGATTCCACCCGANCATGGCTTTAGCACCGGTTTTTTTTGCCATTTCTTGCAGCTGTTGTGCCTGTTCTGTACTTAACCCAGGTGGCTTTTCCATCAGGGTGTTGACCCCGCGTTCCAGACAGGGGAGTGCCACCTCCATATTNAGATGAGCGGGTGGCGCCACCCAAACTGCATCCAATGTCTCTGAATCCAGCATAGTAGCTAGATCACTGTATCCTTTTGAAATTTGATGTTCGTCTATAACGTTCTGGCGTGATTCTTCGATTGGGTCACAGACAGCAACCAGATCGACATCCGGAAACTGGGCTAGCGTCTTTACATGCCCCTGACCCCGGCCACCACAACCGATAACCGCAACTTTTAGTTCCATAAATCCCCTCATCTATCGCACAATCCGGTATTGTAATCGTTTAGATAACCACAACTAGATTACAGCATGACGTTAAAACGTAGCGCAAATTATATCATAAATAAATCCGCTACATTGGCCCAAGCTAAGGGGGATTTTACAAATCTANCAAGTGATCTGAAAAGGGAGATGGATTTTATAGCAAGAGGCGGATTTAAGGTTGNATTCGCGGTGTAAATCCATCCNNCCACAGATCTACCGGCCGAATACTCTCGCCCCCCTNTTTAATGAGTGGAAAAGTGTGAAGGTGAGATAGAAAAGTTTTTTGGTGAAACTGGGGCGAGTTATGCTTGACCAGCCAGGTGCACAGAGTTACTTATCCTCCGCTGGCCTTGGTTTCTCACCTGAGGNATCTGTGGCAGGAGAGCCAAATGATGACGAATTCCCGTTGAGTTGCCATTTCTCAGTCTCTTCATAGAGTTTATGCAGATCAGCCGGATTTGTCACATCAATGATATGAGGAGTGATAATAAACACAATCTCAGAGTTTTCGGTTACCTTTTGNCTTTTGCGGAACAATCGGCCGATAAACGGGATATCGCCTAGAATCGGCACTTTGCTTTCGATTTCCTGTNGGGTCTCCCGCATCATACCTCCAACCACTACCTTTTCCCCATCTTCTACATCCACGTAGGCACTGATGGTATTGGTTTCNGTAATAGGAGCGTTGAAATCGGTGAATTCTATGAAGTTACTAGCTTGTATTTGATCGATTTCCAAACCGATCGTCCGTTTTCCACTTTCCCCAATTTTAGTCCGAGCAATATGAGGTACCAAATCGATATTAATACCTACGGGAGGCTCAATAAAGCCGTAATTATACAATGGTTGAGATACTGTCCCCGCCTCACCGATACCTCCAAGATTAGTAGAGTTAACACTTTGCAAATAGGGAATACTTTTCCCGCTACTCCACGAAACCGGTTGATTATCCCGAGTCAACAACGATGGGGTCGATAGTGTTTTGACACGATTCTCCCGCATTAAGGTGTGCAGTAAAGCCATATATTCGTTGGTGGCCAAGGCATAATTAAAACCGGAGATCTCGCTGACCAGGCCCAGTGTACTTTGTAAGCTCCCAATCAGTGGATTATCGTCGGTTAGCTCCTGACCAAAGATACCTTTCTCGGTGACCGACAGTTCCAGACCCATCTTAGTATCGTCGTCCAGCGTAACCTCTAGAATTTCGATCTGGATCAGCACNTGGCCCCGAATAAAGTCGAGCTGTNTAATCATGGCCTCCACGTCAGGCAGATATCGNTCCAGAGTTTGTATGATCAAAGAATTNGTTTGAGTNTCAGCTTCAATTTCCACTTTCCCATTCAGCGAGGTTACGTCGACTTGCATCTGACTCAGACCCATTCGTTGCGCCTCNATGCGCTGCCATCCCCGCTCCATGCCACCTCTACCGGAACCTTGGAACCCGCTACCTTCATCCCAGACCCGTTCCAACAGCTCATTCATCTCTTCTGCGTCGGTATATTCCAGCTTGTAGAGTTTGGTTACTTCTCTTTGTCCTGGTGGTGTTGGTACATCGAGCTCATTGATAAATTGTTCGATCAGTTTGAAGTTGCGGGCGGTAGAAGTAGAAATGATAATGGAGTTTAGGGTTGGATAGGCCTCAGCCACCACGTTTCCAGCCAGAGAGCCTTGACTTTGATTTCCCTGTTGTTGCAAAAACCAGAATCGTCCGCCACCACCTCCCCCGGAACTACCTTGATACACACCATCGATAATGGATTGTACATTTGCCGCGTCGGCATATTTGAGTTTATAGATGCGGGTTCCCCACTCCTGGTCCGGCATACTAACATCGAGGTCTTTAATCAGTTTATCGATAGTGGCGAAGTTCTGCTGGGAGGTAGAAACTAGCAACGCATTGAGACGCAGTTCGGGCACGATATTAACGTTACCCTGCACACCGAAACCACCTCCACCTTCTTCTCCACCTCGATCTCTANCACGACCCCGATCCCACCATGGCCGCCAGTCGTCGTCACTGCCGGCATTACCACCCTCGAATAGGTCTGCCAAATCCTCTGCCAGTTGCTCTGCGTCGGCAAACTTGAGGTAGTAAATTTCCAGTTCGTCCTGCGGGTCGGCTTCATCCAGTTCGGTAATTATGGTTTCTATAAAAGAGAAGTTGCGCGGATCAGAAGAAACGACCACCGCGTTTAATCGCTCATCAGAAGCGATGCTGATTTCACCCACGATGCCTTGCTGATTACCACCACTGCTGCCTCTTCTACCTCGATCACGATCACGACTACGGCGTCGCCAATCATCTCTCCCTCTACCTCGGCTAGACCCACCGCCGGTTATACCTTCGAATATATCTTCTAGGGTCTCAACCACATCTTCAGCAATAGCATAGTTAAGGCGAAAAATCTTAACTTCGGATTGGATACTCGGTGCGGTGTCCAGTCTTTCAATTATTTTTTTTATGGCAGCGATATTTTCAGCCGTCCCTTTGATAAGCAGCGAATTTGAGCTTTCTTCCGCTTGTATCTCCACCGGCCCATTAATCATGTTAATGGGACCTGTCCCCCCCTGTCTNGTCACATCTTCCCTATCCAGTTTATCCCANACTCTTCGCGCNTGTTCACGATCTCGGCGGAAAATTCTGTCTATGGTTTGCGCAATATCAGAGGCTTCAGCGTTAACCACCGGCACAATCTCGACCAAAATCGGTTTTATTTCAGAATCATCAATGCCCTGTAAAATAGATGCCACACGACGGACATTAGAAGAAACATCGGTAATGACAAGGACATTACTAAAATCGTCAGCAAAAATGACAGCCGATTTATTTAATAGTGGCTTGATCGATTTCTCCAATTGGGAAGCTTGAGCTGTGGTTAGTTCGATCACATAAGTCTGTATTTCATCAGACTCTGAGACCAGTTCCGGATCGGGAGGAATTCGAGTTACAGGCACTTTCATCTGTACAGCTTTTTCAAAAGTGGTGATCAGTAAAGTACCATCGGTTTTTATCATGGTCAGGTTGTACTGGGACAGGACGGTTTTGATCTTCTCCAACGTCTCCTCGATAGTAACAGACTTTAAGTTGGTCAGAGCAAACTTTCTATCCCGAATATCTTCTTCTGCAGCAATGATGGTAAAGTCGGTTTCTTCACCGATGAAGCGAATCAGACCTCGGAGATCGCCGCTGGTTAGATTAAAATCGAACTTAATAGCCTGNCCCTCCTCGTCTCGTTCAGACACCTCCATCTGCTGACCAAGGGCTAACAAAGGCGTCAAAAGAGGGAGGACAAGTAGCAGCAACAGCCAAGCCGAGAATGTTACTTGCTGGAGCAGACGACCTCCATCACTTGCCAAAGGCGTCCGACCGATGGTCGGCGGTTGCTTTTTAACCTTCTGATGATCATGCCGATNGGCCTGACCCGGTTGAAAGAGCTTATTATTACTGTATGAATTCAATTTCATTGGTTTTCCTTAACGATTTATGAAGAAGGGAATGCATGTGTTCATACATTTGCTATTGTATGTCCTTTAAGAGTTGGGATTCGCCATTCGGTAGTCACTGGTTACTAATTATGATCTCACTACCTTAGCTATCGAGGTTGCTCCGCCACCTAGCTTGGNGATATTTCTGCTTTACCAACCCCGAGGCTTAAGTGGTATGGTGTCAACTAGATAGCGACTATAGGATATTTGCCACCAGCATTAGGTTGAACCCGAGTAAATTCTTTTTCTTATCCGCAATTACGATTTTAAGATCCCGAACCTGTAACCACCGCAACTGATTTTCGACGGCGTAAATAAAATTGCTAGCCTGGTTGATTTGTCCTTGGAACTTCATGCTCACCATGTAGTGTTGTGGCTGATAGGTGATCGGCACCTTGACTAAGATCTGTTGGATTTCTTTCTGGCGCCGGTAAGTGTGGTTTAGATAATCAGCAAAATCCTGAATGGAGGCCTGATTAGCCAATTCGATCTCTTCTATTGAACCATCTTCTGATCCATAGTCCTCCAGAAGAATTNCGCACTCCTCCAGTAAGATACTGTNCTCTTTGAAAGGAAAACCACCATTTGTGTCTGTCCGTCTCGAATTTAGCTGTGCTGCAATTAGGCCATCTGGGCGTCCGCTAATTTGGCGAAAATCTTGTTCAATTTCAGCTTTGATAAAGTAGATTAGTTCTACCCGTGCATCCAAAGGAATTGAGATTGGCAGTTGTTTGAACCCGTTGGTTGAAGATGTCTCTTCTATTGCCGACGAAGTAACATCACTTTTGCTTTCCTCCCTATCTGAATATACAGCCGCTGCATTTGACCCATCTGTTCCTCCCTCTGCATCAACTTCAGTAGAAAGCACATCTTCCGCCGAATCGGATTCACCATCCATATTCCAAATATCGAACATCGAGCCCATGGCGCCTTCGGCTTCTTCAGCCAGGCGATCTTGCTCAGCCTCCAGTTCAGCTAACTCTTTGTCCAGGGCCGAAAGATAAAGTTGAGCTTTTAGAACCGTTTTGGCTTCTGTGTTGATCTGAGCCGATTTTTTACCCGGTTGCGCCTTGATACTAAGCTGATAATTCGATTTTAACCCGGCACTACGGGACACAGTTGAAATCTGCTGGGCAATAACGGCTTCTGGTTGCTCACCTACAAAAATAGGGCCTTCAATCTCTTTGAGTTGATCCACATTGTCGATTTCACCCTCATTCTGCTGTCGAAAATCGATCAGGTAACCAGCCTTCTCCCTAAAAGCAGGATGGAGTTTAGCCAAATCGCCAGAGCGTTTAGCCTGGTTGAGTTGTTGAAGCAGATCTAGCCCCTCAATTTCCGCNGCTAATGTATCGGATATCACACGGCCATGCAACCCCGTTTGTTGGCGAAGTGACTGTTTAGTTTGATCGGCACTTTTGGACAGGGAAATCAGTGCCTTGGNTTCTGCCAGGTGGGCCTGCTTGGTTTTCAATCCTCGACCCAACAGGTCGAGATTGAGATTATCCTTAGCCAACCAGCCAACAGCAAAGACAACCAGAACGGCTAAAATGCCTATCAGCCTTTTTTCGCGATTACTCAATTCTCTCATCTATTCTTTCTAGACCACACCTATTCGTGAATAGTGAATTAGGAAATTATGACAGCAGATTTTGGAAATTACGGGAATTAATTCGCTTAGTCTGCAATAATCTAATGGAGGGCGAGCTTGCCTATTTATCATCTTCGTCAAAATCAGTAGAACCATCATCTCTATAAATTCTTGCTTTGGCAGCTCGAACCTCGGCTTGTTCTCGTTCATCCATCTGTTCATATTCCTCACCGGAAGGCAGAAGTTCCTTGGCCATCCTCTCCTCACGCTCCATGTCTCGTTCGCTTCGTTTGGTATCCTTAGCCCTTTCCTCTGATTTAGATGATTTAGACGACTTTTGATTCGATTCTTTGTTTCCAGACCACGATCCTTCACCTTCTTCAGCGTAACTATTCCGAGCCCGTCGCTCATCGGAAGATTTTTCTTCCCTACTTCGAGTTGATTCAGAGCGTTGTTCGCCGTCGTCGTTTTCTCTCTCCCTGTTCTGCTCGGCATCATTGTCAGCGTCAGCAACATCAATAGCTGAGGGTTGAAGCCCTGTACCCTTATAGCGATGCTCTGCCAANGTCCTAACTGCTCCGGCCTTGATGGAACAGGTGATTTGCACTTGGAAAAAGTTTTTTCGGTCTTTATTGACGCTGACAATCTGACCTTGTTTAATGTCTTTGAAAATACCTGACTGATTCAAAGTCGTCACCAGATTACTAATATCCTGGTGTGAGTTGGCCTCGATACCAAATGCTAGTCTGGCTTTGGCCAAATCGTCCAGCTTAGTTATTTGAAAGGAGGTAAAAGCGACCTTAGTTCGATCGATTAGTCTCAAACTAAANTCGCGCACTAGATCTAGAGCCGACACCTTCGGTGTTATCAGTTCGGTAACAGCTAATTCTTGGGTTAGTACTTTTTGGGCCCGCTTGAAACTGGAGCTAAGTTGCTGAATCTCTCGCTCAACGGCAGTCACCTGGGTTTGCTGGTATTGCCCCCAGGAAATTGCCCCCACAGCCAGTAAAGCGGCAATTGCAATTCCGGCTGCTACTCTGACCATCAGTCGCCTTTGCTGATCCACGCGTTGGATTTGTTGAATCTCTGCCCTGGGTAACAGGTTCAAGTCGTCGACTGGTAAATCGGAGTCTGCCTCTCTTAAATAATAGATCCCCTGCCCAACAGCGATGGCAACCTGGTCGCTAATATCCAGNAGGTCGGAACCAAAGCTAATACCGTGGGTTTGTAAAGTTGCGGGCAGGTCCCAGGTCATGGTTGGGATTGACAGNGCATTGGTCAGATGTTCAGCTAGACCGCTAATTCGGGAACTACCGCCAGTAAGCCATATCTGGTCAGGTAAAATCTCCACACCGGTATCTTTTTCGTCTCCACGCAGAGACTGGTCCCGCTGAAANGCGGAGATGGAGCGACGCAGTTCGACTTCCAACCGTTGACACCAAGCACCGATTGCGCCCTCACTATTTTCAGTAATGTCCGGGATTGTCCTCCCTTTGAAGGAGGGGATTACCAGGGTTTTCTTTTTGGCTTCTGCTGTTTCAAAGGTGGTAGACGNTTGTCCCGANGANCCCGACTCGCCAGTCGGGGTCGTTTCGGAAAAAGCCTCTAAACTGGAAGTNGGGTCANCTGCTGATACTGAGGTATNCTGATTGTCAGCTTGATTCTGGAGCAGCGAAGTAAGATGGTCTCCACCCAGAGAAAAACTACGTGAAAAGACGACCCCGGCCGGAGGTCGGACGTTGCTCTGTACAATGAACAAATCTGTCCAACCAGCGCCGATATCGACTATCATCCGATAATTACGTTCCGGCGATATTGACGGCTGATTGACAGGCGATTGGCCTTCCGTTGATGCTGACTGGTACGTCAGGGCAGAGACCGCAATCATCGACGGCATAACGGCTTTCGGCGTTAGGTTGAGGGTCTTGAGTGGTGCTAGTAACTGCGCGACATCACTCCGCCGGGCCGCTACCAGTTCCACCGACAAGGAATTGGCCTTTTCCTCTGCTTTGTAGTGGTCGAAGACAATTTCATCTAGCCGAAAGGGAAACACCTCTTCAGCCTGAAAGTTAACGATATTATCCAATTGAGCCGGGTTATTGAGTCCCTCAATAGGTAGCCCTTCCAACTGCCGGGTAGTCAACAGGGACCTGGAAATTGACAACACTACCGATGCCTTTTTGGGGATCTGGATCGATTTTATTGCTTCCGTAATGCTGCCTCTTGCCTGGTTCTCCTCAGATTCTGGTATTCCCCCTACCTGGCGGGCCGGATATTCAGCAACAGATACCCGACGAATGACAAGTTCTTCTCCTTCTATCGCACTCTGTTCCAAATGTACAGCTTTTACGCTACTGCTACCTATATCTATTGAAACGACCTGTTGTTTAGCTGCCATAATGCCCTTGTTTTAACTATATCTTAACTATTCAGGCGCCGACTGTGGTAAGTCGACGAATGTGTTAATAATATCGCCACTGTTTAAACTGGATTTCGCTCCCGCCCCGACTAACCACGCTATCGCATTTGGCCACCGTTTTTCCGTTAGCATCGATACCGAGTCCGGTAATAATAAACCCATGTGAACGAAAAGTAACCCGCCCAGCGATCTCCTTGAAGATATTCATATTAATGCCTTCGATTTCCAGCAGATCGGTGATCCCTCGAAACGGATTTCCTTCGATGCCTTCCAGGCTGGGATCTGGCTCTTCAGGCGAGGTTTCACGTCGGGTGATAATCGCCTGCACGATCTCCTCTGTCATGTTGGGCAGCAACAGCAACACCTCTGCCGGCGCGGTATTAATATTGATTAATCCCTCAATCGTTTCTCCTTCAACCACGGTGATTCGATCGACGATATTCCTGAACTCGTCTTCGGTAATCAGTTTTATATCCTTCAGTTGGTCAACATTATCAAACTCGCCGTTTTGATCACGATGTGCCACAATTCGTGCTGAAATACCGTCTTCGATACCGTCCAGATCCCTCAGCTTTTCTTCATCAGCTGTGTTGATATTGATCCTGTCGCTGTCTTCTTCGCTATCGATGCTGATGCGGTCGCGGATCTGGTCGAAGAGTTCGTCAGAGACGGCAGAGGCATCCAACAAATCCCCGATATCGTCGTAGGATCGCCCCCCGATCACAGCCTCGGCCTCGTCCATTTCAAAAATGGTCTGTCCGTTGGGTTCTATTTGCCTGATCTGCTCGGCATCGGCTTGATTAATATTGACGCGTTGTTGTCCATCAGTCGAAGTGTTTTTATCGGTTGAGTAAACGGTGATATAGTTTGCCAATCCTCCTATAACCCCCTGTTCCAACCCATTGGCCGATGAGAAAGCGTTCGTGCTCGTAGTAGTAGTCGCCGACTGAAAGTCAGACACTGTCTGTGTCGTTACCGTTGCATCGCCATAAAGGAGTTGTTCTGTCATCCCTTCGATCCGTCCCAAATCTGGGATGGTACGAAACGGCTTGGCGGCCTCGATTTGCTGGGCTAAGGTTTGTTCCTCTTCTCCAAGGTTAACATCCTGCTGATAGCCGACGAACTCCAACAGTCTGTTCAACGTATCACTATCCATAGTATTGATATTGGCTTTTGCCCCTTCATCGACTATTGTGGCTTCGTAGATCAACATCCGGCCGATCTGGATGCCGTCATCAATCTGATTTGTGATCGGTTGTGCCCAAATCTCACCCAGTGAATCAAAATCGGTTTCGTCAGCACGCAAGTAGGCGATGGCCATTTCAACCCCCGCTTTGGCCGCGTAGTAGTACTTGGTTCGGTCGGCGAAATTGGCCTGGGTTCGCTGTTCCAACCGAATTGAGTACAGGAACTGTGTAGCTAAAACCGATAAAACAGTTGTGATCCATAAAGCTGAGATCAGCGATAAACCCGATTCAGAACGCATCATTTTTAGTACCCGCCGACTGAAGTCGGACACTTCCCCTTAATCGGAGTTGTAACGCTACCAAGGGTAAATCTTAAAGAAGATTTGGTCGGTGCCGTCCGACCGAAGGTCAGCGTCATCTGCCGTTCTGTATTAGACAGTATCCAGCGGATTTGGTTCAGTCTAACCACCAGTTTGTGTCTCATCAGAAAAATTAGCACTCATTAGAAGGTAGACCAGGGTGGACTGGGTAATGGTTCTGGCATTATTGGTTGTACTTGAATCTCGGTTTTCGAAAGCCTCAGAAGCGAATTCCTCTGTGCTATAGATCGCATCTTCGGAGACCGAAACCAGGACCTGAATGGCCAACGGAATCTGCTCCTGGTCTTCCCAAGAATCGTACCAATTTTCGCCGTCGAAATATTTTAGGTCAAAAGAGGCAATTTGATCCGATATCGTTGTCACTGTTGACTGGATTTCATTGCCCTCCAAGTCGGTTACAGGAATTTCGCCCGTTTCCAAAAAGGGCTGCAACACCGTCTCCGGATCGAGTGTGGTAGTGGCGATCCGCAACAGGGCGATCCCCGTTTCTTCCTCCTCAGGCCCTCTACTGTCCGAACTACTGGGATCAGACATTAGATCAAACACAGATCCTTGTGTCGTTGGTTCGGGACCAAGGGTGTAAATGATCCGTTGGACATCGGTAGTCACTCCCTGTAAGACCGACATCTCATCCGTGCCACCGACTAAACCCCCGTTGATTTGCTGAAGGATAGGGTCTGGCTCCGCCTTAACCAGAGTAACAAAACTGATAATGTCCTGTTGACTCATTTCGCTATCGCTATCCTCTGTATCCTGGGTGACCAGCAACAGATTGGTATCATTTTGAATCGCCTGCAGGTTGATCAAGTCTGTTGTCACCTGGTCCAGGACGACCCGGCACTTCTGCGTCAACAACATTCGGGTTTCAGCCCGGTCGTAGGTCCGGATTGCCACTCGAAAAGTGGAATAGGTAATACCGGCAAATACCGATAGGATTGAGGCTGAAACCAGTAATTCAACCAGTGAAAACCCATCGGCGTTAACAGGTTGGCTTAAGTGACAATCAGGCTTATTGACGCTTTTATCTTCCACCTTATTCCCCTCCTGCGCCTTGCTGAGTTGTCTGTTCTTGCTGGGAGGTTAGTTGACGATCTGAGGCTAGGGTGTAAAGCGACATCGACTTCTCACTGTTACGAAACTGCCAATAGACGGTTACGATAATCTGTCGTAACCCTTCCAATACTAGCCCCTCCGACAGTTCTTCGGGTTCGAGTTCCATCACTTCGGTTGACCAGGTATAGCGATTATTATCATCGAATTCGCCTTCTTCCGTTTGTATCTCCGGAAAACCTTGAAGTTCCACTTCTGCCATTTTGTATTTCAACAGGTAAAGGGCCGTGGTTCGATCCTCCGCAGTGGATTGCCCTCTGGCTCCGGCGGTAAAGGCATTCATCAACGGCGGTAACGATATACCTATAATAGCAATGGTGACAACGATCTCAACCAGCGTAAATCCGCTATTGGTCTCTGGCTTAGCATCGCTGGGGTAGTTGGCGGGATCTGCTTTTTGGCGAGGTATAGATTGGAAATATTTAAGCGTCTTCTTTTTCTTGTTCCACATCGATTAGTTCAAATTTAGTTCGACCGGTGGCGTATTCCACCGTAACCAGAACGCCGCGATTCCCCGTCCCTTGTAGCACGATCTCAGCGATTGAAGCCGTGCCGTTAGGCGAAAAATAGATATAATTTTGTCCCTCTTGTTGGCTGCTAGACTCAACCGCGGTGACAGTGTGCATAATCTGCAGGCTGAAAAACGTCACTTGGGAGGCTAGGTCGTTGGGGGTGCCTACCAAGTTTCCAGTCCGACTGGCCGTTAGTTGTTGAGTGGTTACTGTTTGATTCATGGGATTCAACTGCTGTGCCGTAGTTGAAGTCTCGGGCTGCATCAGCATGTTATCGGCAGCGGCAAATGCTGTATTAAAGGTTTCGATATCAGCCAGCCAATACTGGTTTTGGTCCATGTCCAGAATGACGAAATAGCCCAGTTGCTCGGTAATAGCCATATTGCGTGCAAAGTGACATAAATCTCGAATGCCTTTGGCTGATGACTTTAAACGAGTAGAAGCGGCCACCCCTTTAAACGAGGGCATCGCCAGGGTCGAAAGTATGGCGATGATGGTTAAGACAATCATCATCTCGATCAAAGTGAACCCAGCAGCCAGCGACAGTCGACGTCCGACTTTCTGGCGGCGACTGCTATTGTCATCTAGCACGGCAGATTACCCTATTGACTGTAGAAGAAACCCGAGCTTTACTAAGGCCCTAGGTTTTCGCTTTCCGTCCAGTTTGTAATGTCGGCGTTGAACGATTCACCCCCCTCTGCACCATCTTTACCATAGGAGGCCAGATCGAAATCGTAACCATAGTGGCTGCCGGGAGAGGTGAAAATATAAGGGTTGTTCCAGGGATCATTAAACGTTGGATCAGTAACATAGGGACCACTCCAGTTTACAGAATTGTCGGGGACTTGCCAGAGCGCAATCAATCCTTCCTCGGTGACGGGATAGCTGCCAACATCGATAGCATAGTTTTCCAGAGCGGTAGAGAAATTCTTGATCTCTAACTGGGCTTTGGCTACTTTTGCCTTATCAACATTTCCGATAACTCTAGGACCAATAATGCTAGCCAGCAAGCCAATGATCACGATCACAATCGTAATCTCGATCAGCGTTACCCCTTCCTGGTTGTCATCATCCGTTCCTGTGATTCGTTGCCAAAGTTTTCCCAACATCTTTACTATTTCCTCCTTAGACCTATCCGTGATATCCGACTACTTGTCGGCGACTTCAGTTGGTAAATGCTTTTCCTATAGAAAAGGTGGATTCCTAGATTCCCAATTCTTACAGTGACGCACTTTAGCCACCGATCATCGAACTGGCGTCAAAGATGGGTAGCATCATGGCAACTGCAATAAACCCAATGATCAGTCCCATCACCAGTATGACCAATGGTCCTAACGATCCGGTAATCCGTTCCAGTGTCTTTCGGACTTCGGCATCGTAGTACTCGGCCAACTTGGTCAACATCTGTTCCGGTGCCCCGGATTCCTCTCCGATGGTTACCATATGAACCACTAGGTCCGGAAATGAACCATCTTGTTCTAGCTCATGGGCTAAAGTCGATCCTGCCTCGATCTGCGCTTCTGCCTTGGCAATTGTATCTTTATAGACGCGGTTACCGACGGTATCTTTAGCTACGCTTAGAGCCGGTAGCAGTACCACGCCATTTTCGAGCAAGGTGGCCATGGTGCGAGTGAAGCGGACAATGGCAAATGTACTAAAGACCTGCCCAAAAATAGGCAGACGGAGTTTGATTCGATCGAAGAATACCTCTCCATTATCCGTTTGGGCGAATTGCCGGCTCAGGACAGTCGCAATCGCCACTCCACCCAAGACTGCCCACCAATAGGAACTGGTAAAGTCGGCTACACTGATCAGGAGTTGTGTTGCCCCTGGCAACTCACCCCCCATTGCATCGAACATAGCGGTAAATTTGGGTACCACTAAGACCATCAATACGGCTACTGCTGATACACTCATTCCCATCAAGATAATCGGGTAAAACAAGGCAGAAACAACTTCGTTGGTCAGGGTCCGTTGCCGTTCGGCGAACTCAGCCAGCCGTTGTAATACTTCACCAAGGCCCCCGCTGGCCTCACCCGCACGGATCATACTAGTATATAGATCTGAAAACTGTTTTGGGTGTTGCGCTAACGCATCGGCCAAAGTCGAACCGTGTTCCACGTCGTACTTGATCTGCTCAATGAGGCTTCGTAATCGGGGATTCTTAACCTGGTTCAGTGTAATCTCCAGCGAACGTACCAAAGGGATATGTGCGTTGACCAGCGTCGCCATTTGGTAGGTAACGAACTCTACCTCCTTGGATTTTATCCGCCTGAGTGTAAATTGGGAGAGAATCGACTGCAGAGAGAAACCGTTGGTTCCCTCAGATAAAGCCTCATCCGTTGTACCGTTTACCGAATCCCCTGGAGCTAGTTCTGATTGTTCAATCAGCGTTGGCCAGTAACCGCGGACTTTCAGCTTAGTAATCAACTCTGCTCGGGAGTCAGCCTCCTCAGTATTAGAAACGCTGACCCCTGTATTTGTGATAGCCTCATATTGAAAACGTGGCATCGTATCAGGCTCCCACCTACTCAGTTACTATGGTTGGTGCAATCATCTCAGAAGTTTGTACTACAATTTCGTCTTCTGGTGTTAGACGGGCGATCTCTTCCACTGTAGACAGACCTTCAACAATTTTGCGCCATCCATCCTGACGGAGACTGAACATGTCTTGTTCTAGTGCCAGACGGCGGAGTTGGCTGCCAGACGGGTTTTGCAACGTTAGATCTCGCACCTCTTCACTGATGGGTAAAACCTCAAAGATTCCAACCCTTCCTCTATACCCTCGATTACGACACTCTTTACACCCAACCGCGCGAGGGATCTGGAAATCCAGGGCCCGGTAGTGTTCCAGCTCTGCTTCAGACCGGGTCATTCTTTGAATCTCCTGCTCCGTTGGCTGGTAGTATTCACAACAAGATTGGCAAACACGACGAGCCAACCGTTGGGCGACGATGCCTTCTAGGGTCGAGGCGACCAGGTAAGGCTCAACATCCATGTTAATCAGACGAGTGATGGCTGAAGGAGCATCGTTAGTATGCAGGGTGCTGAAAACCAGATGCCCGGTCAGTGAGGCGTGAATTGCCATCTCAGCCGTCTCCAGGTCACGAATTTCACCCACCAGTACTGTATCTGGATCTTGTCGCAAGATGGATCGCAGCCCGGCAGCGAAAGTGACACCGATGTCAGGATTAACGGGGATTTGGTTAACACCTTCCAACTCATATTCGACAGGATCTTCAACAGTAATAATTTTGACGCTGGGCTGATTAATCTGATCCAAGCAAGCGTAAAGAGTTGTTGTCTTTCCGTGTCCAGTTGGACCAGTGGCTAAAATAATACCGTAGGGTTTTTTCAGAAATTGTTGAAATTGGTCCAGATTATCTTCTAATAATCCTAATTCTTCCAACCCATAGGAGATGGATTGCTTGTCCAGGATTCGCAGCACCACGCTCTCACCGTGAACCGTTGGAACCGTCGACACCCGCAGGTCGATCTGGCGATTGCCCAGACTGCGGATACGCAAAGCGATCTTTCCGTCCTGCGGACGTCGTCTCTCGGCCACATTCATGTTGGCCATGATCTTGATGACTGAGGTGATGGCCCACTGCAAGCGAGCAGGTGGGGTTGGTTGTTCCTCCAGCACTCCATCGATCCGGTAGCGGATCTTGACCTCTGCCGGAAAGGGTTCGAAGTGGATGTCACTGGCTCCTACCCTCACCGCGTCGATGATGGTCTGTTCGACGGCATGAACAACTGTCGGATCCTGGGCCAAGTCCTGTTCGCTGATGCCGAAGTCGTCGATAGTCTCCCGCTCAATGGTTGAAACGGCACCGACAGGCCCCTGGATATCCTCGGTCAGAATAGCACTGGCGGTCTTGCCGTAGAAACGGACGATCGACTCCTCGATCTCTTCCATTTCGGCTTGAACCGCTTTAATCTCGCAACCTGTAATCAATCGCATCTCATCGACTAGTACGATGTCGAGGGGATCGGACATGACCACAGTCAGAATACCCTCTTTCATATTAATAGGGAAAACCTTGTTACGGTAGGCAAAACTGGCCGGAACTTTCTGGACAACTTCCTGGTCAGGTGCAATACTGTCCAGAGAAACCTGTTCCGGATTCAGGTGGTCGAGATAGTCAAGTGGTTGCAACTGCGTCCTCCGTCACTGTGGGCATTTCGATTTGTTTTATACTAGTTATTTGAGACTTGTAACTGGCTGTTTTGTTCGCTTTTAACGCACTTTCTTATCGAGCTCAGAACCTATTTTTCACTCGGGCTATACGGTTCACAGCGTGAGATCGGCAATTTTAGACGAGATCTTGTCGGTGAGGTTTAGCATCAGAAATACAGACCAGTAACGATAAGTGGGAGGGGCAGTGATAATGATAGAATCACCAGTCTCTGGCAACAGGACTTGATCGATCCTACCCTTCAGTCTTAAATAACACCGCTTTGTTGGAGTTGGTCAATTTCAGTCCCGGAGATTCCAAGCAAGGTCTCTAAAATCTCTTTCGTATGCTCACCCAGTGCTGGGGCCGGCACCTCGACCCGTCCCGGTGTCTCCGACAGCTTAATTGGAAGTCCCGGGACACTAGCATTCCCAGCGATTTCACTTTCCAGATTAACGATCATTTCTCTGGCTTGCACCTGCGGGTCTGACGCGACCTTATCAATCGTGTTCATTGGCCCGCACGGAACACCGATCCTGGTCAATGATTCGACCCATTCTGCTGTTGGTTGCCGACTTAAGATCTGGTTCATTATCGGTTGTAACTGGTCGTGATTCTCGGTTCGCAAGGCATTGGTGCAAAACCGCTGATCGTCGATTAAATCCGCTCGTTCGACACACTGACAGAACTTCGCCCAGAGTTGGTCGTTACCGATGGCAATGACTACATAACTATCCTGGGATGAAAACACCTCAAACGGCGTGATAGCTGGATGTCGTCGCCCAAGCGGTTGGGGAATCTGGCCAGTGGAAAAGTAGCGAGTCAGAGCATTTTCCAGGATCGCCACCTGGCAATCGAGCATTCCGACATCGACTAGCTGCCCCTGACCAGTATTTTGCCGATGATGGACTGCCGACAAAATACCGATAGTCGTAAACAGTGCGGCAGTGATGTCGCCAATTGAGGTTCCAACCCGGACCGGTGGTTGGTCAGGCTCTCCGGTAATGCTCAAAATACCGCCCATTCCCTGGATAATCATATCGTAGGCTCCGCGCGTAGCATAAGGACCTGTTTGTCCAAAACCGGAACAGGCGGCGTAGACCAGGGAGGGATAGGTTTCTTTCAGTTGCTCGTAATCGAGTCCCAACTTCTTCATTGTGCCGGCCCGAAAATTCTCCACCAGAATATCGGAACGGGAAACCAGCCGGTGGAAAATCTGTTTACCTGCTGGTGCTTTCAGGTTTAAGGTCAGACTCTTTTTACCTCGGTTGACACTAAAAAAGTAAAGGCTAAAATCGTTCTGGAAAGGGCCAAATCCCCGTGCTTCGTCGCCTGTATTAGGTTGCTCCACCTTAATTACCTCTGCGCCCAAATCACCCAAGAGCATTGTGGTATAAGGACCAGCCAAAACACGAGTTAGATCCAAAACTCGAAGCCCTGACAATGGCCCGGATTTATTAGTAGAGGCGTTCATCAAAATTTAGTGGGCAACGACGGACGACACGCTTGGGTATACTGACGAGCGTCGCCAACAGCCACCGGTTCAGAGGTCTTACATGCCACAACCATAATCTCAATCTCGTTTAGGTCGAGACGCTTTATCTGCAGGTTCCCAGCAGTCCCGCCCCAGATATTGAGTACGGCCATGCCTGCCAGGCTGAAGAGCAGGGTCAATTCTGTTGGGATGAAAGCGCGTTCACAAACGGCAATTGGACGCAACCCCTGGCGCGGAGAGTACTTTGACGACTCAACCATTGTCATGGGGTCAAAACGCCCTGTGGCTACGTCTTCGTTTCGGTACTTGCGAATCATGGCTGGGCGTTAAGAACGGTAAATACAACCTTTGCCTGTGGCCTCAGGCTAAGAGAGACATGACGTAGTATAGTCACTGGTCAATCGGATCATCTGCCCCTGGTCANGGAGCCCGAAAGCCCCTTCACAGAGGCAGATGGCAGCATCANTCTGGGGAGTGAAAACCNAGTGGGATCTGAAANAANAACCATTCCACGCNCACGCCGGCAGCTAAGGCCTCTTCTTCAGCCTTGGCNAGCATTCCTCGGGATAGATCCAAACCGGTTACAGCATAGCTGCGTCTGGCNAGTTCGATCGAGTGATGCCCTGTACCATACCCAACATCGAGAATGGTAGTCCCCAGCGGAGAGGATAACTCATCGAGCAGAAAATCCACCTCCTGAAAGGTATTCTTTGTGAACTCGTTATTCTTCGTAGATCAAGGCATCTCCGCCAAAGAACGTTTCCCACACGTAGCCTCCTTCCCAATCCATAGATTCTGCCTTCTTCTACTGAGCGAATATAGCAATGTTGCTTCGCTACTAGATGAGTTCTTTTCTGAGTTGAGCTTTCAGTTTCCTGGGATCTACACGGTAGACAAACAGCATCTCTCCCTTTTGGCCGGTTGAACTAGACAGTTCACCGACAGGGATTAGATGCCGATATTTAGCGAACAGAGCCTCATCTTGAGTAATGTTGATCTCCTGGATCTGAAACGGAACTTTGCGGGCGACACGCTTTAAGTCGGCTTTGGCTTTGACACAAAGTGAACAGTTGGGTTTGGTATAGAGCAAGAGTTGCGGCTCAAGCGACATCGAGAATGTTTTCCGGCATATTTTCCAAGCGTGACAACCAGTAGGCGTGGTCAAATTTGTCATCCCCAACCAGAAAACGCCAGAACTTAATTCGATTGACCTGCTCCAACCGAACTTCGTTGCCATACCAGCGGTGGTTGCGGCCAATAATACCGTGGATGGCAGGATCATCGAGATCATCCGTATTCCAGAGCCGAAGCTGACGGACAGTTGGGTTTAGACGCAGCTTGAACATATATCGAGTTTGGTCGGTATGGTTAGGCTGTGCACAGTGCCACATGCCGTGATGAAGAACCAGCATCGTTCCCGCTTTGCAAACTGTCGTAACCTGTCCGACAAAGTTTTGGTAGCGTGCTACATCAGTTTCACTTACCAACCGAAAGTGACTACCCGGGAGAATTGCCGTTCCTCCCACTTCACGTGGGGTATCGTGGCTAAAATACATAAATTGGATATCGAAATGCATCCGGGTGTCGATAATGGCATCCGCATGCCAAATTTGTCCGGTCTGATTTTGGGGATTCACAATATGGGTTGCCTGATGATCGTAAAGCGGATCTGGGCCAACCAAGCTGTGAATGATCCCTTGAATTTCAGGTAGATCGAAAATCTTTCGGATAGCAGATTTGTCAGACCAAGCTTGGCTTAACGGCTTTCCTGCCTGTCCGCCTTCCACGGTTCGATTTTCAAATTCTTGCTGCGCAGCCTGATTCTGTTCCTTTGAAACCAGTTCGTCAAATCGAAGATAACCATCGGTCACAAAATTTGCCATCTGCTTGGAATTCAGCAGGTACTGTCTATCAATCATCGATTTCCTCCATTTTTTCCAAAATGTATTCAAATTTCAGGTAGGACGTATTGTACTCCATACCTGGATAAGCGGGGAATTGTTGTGGCAGCTGCATCACTCGCCACCCATCCTTCATTGCATCTACCACACTGTGATAAGGTGGTTCTTCACTATCCGCAGTAGTATGACTTTCTCGACCCGTTCCGTCGTAAATTGCCCAGGCACCGACTGCGCTGTTCAGATCGGGAGTGTGCAGCCAAAGAATCAATATTTTTTGTCTCCATTCGCTCATCTTTAATTTAAACTTAACACCTTCAATTTAGACTAGAGGTTATTAGTCCAAAGCTGTGCGGTCGAGCCAGCCTTCAAGCCGTATCGACGATGATTGCTGCCATGCCGTTAAATATAAGGTTGCTGTGAATCGAACTGACTCCCGTGTTCGCTCATCGACAAAATCGATTACCGTTTGAGATTCAGCTCCCACCTTCTGGGCGGTGTTCTCACTACGTGGATTAGGTAGATCCGCTTCTAGTTCGTAGACTTTATCTACTAAGGCGTGGGAGGCCTGTAACTGACTGAGGATGGCTTCCATCAAGTCGCCTTTAATCGCTTCTACTTTTTGATCTTTCGCTAAGTAGCTGGCTTTCAGATCTAAGTACTCAATTATCGAATCGACTTTTTCATGGATACCACTGTGCGAGGAAGACCCATCTGCTTTGGCTCGACCGTTGAAGTGGATAGTCGTGTGTAAAGGCTGACACTGATCCTGAGCGTAATGGGCAATAAAGCCGGCATAAACCAAACATTTTTGCTGAATATAGGAGTTATCCGGCCACTTCCGATGTTCGGCAAAAGCAACCGCCAGCCGTTCGGTCCATTCGGCAATAGCGTACGGGACAAAGCCGACAGATTCAGGTTTAACATCCAACTTAGCGCACAGCCGAATAAAATCGTATCGCCCCTTTGGAATTTCTGCTCCTTTTAACAGTTCAATATCCATGTAGTGTTCCGAATGCTCGGCATTACGAAGATATTGAGTGGCCCTGTTTTTAGCTATATCAGGGTCAAAAACGTAGTGTGCTACTGCTTTATCTGCCTGGCGAAAGAAAGCGGGCACCTTGTCCTTGGGTAGTGCCTGCACTGCGGCTTGGGTCAGGATACCGTGTCCGCCACTCCACCAGGCCCGGACCGGACCGGTGCTCAAAACCAAGGTTACCAGAATCATTAACTGGATCCGTTTTGTCTGTAATTTCATCTAATTTACCTCTATCCTATCTTTTTTTGTGCCACAAACACCATAACTTCGCTGTTATGATAATCGTACTCTGTGTTGGCTTCATAACCACCACACAATTCTACAATCTCAAAGCCAGCCAATTCAAGCAGTAACTCCATCTCAGGGCGAAAAATATAACGTGACTGAACGAGGTGAGATTCTCGTTCGATTTCGCCATCCTGACCGATTTTGTCGTAAATGAATTCCACCACCTGAAGCTGATTGACCAAGTCGAGCTGGANCCGATCGTTTCGAACGTAAGTGTAGCCAGATATGTCGTCGTGGTATACGCCACGGTAGATCGGCAACTCCCGGCGATGGTAGTCGTATTGGGATAAATCTCGGTGGCGAGGGGTAAAAATATCGATGATAACTCGCCCCTTATCCGACAACATATGGTATATATTGCGAAGGGTATTTAGCTGATCGTCACGCGTAGTCAGATGTAGAAAGGTGTTGTAGGCAATGAAAATTAGGTTGAACTCAGGTTCATCAAGAATTTCGGTCCGCATGTCCTCTTCGATTAACCTGACATTACCGGAGAGTTGGTCTTGCAACTGTGCAACACGCTGACGGGCAATGGTCATCATACCGACTGAGTTGTCCAGCCCCCAAACGTCAAACCCNTGGTTGGCTAAGCGTAGCAAAACTCGTCCGGTACCGCTACCAAGCTCCAGGATCGGTGCGCCGAGTTCCTCCGCATAGCGGAGATANGTCGGGATATCNTCCTCTTTTGTTCCCATGTCTAAATCGTAAATGGAGGCCAATCGATCAAAATCATTCANTGACCATCTCCTGTGGGATCCGACGAAANNCCTGCCANTTCAAAGTTCCANCGGAATTGAAACGCCAGTTGGTGACGGTGATAAAATCTGCGTCCCGTCGAAAGTATCCGCTCGCGTTCCGGTTGTTGTGAATGGGTGTTTTCTATCATTGCATATTGATAAGACCAGACGACCTGCCAGGTCTGTCGCATCATTTTATTTGAAAAATTAGAGTCTTTTGAAAAGGCAGGTTCATAGTAACCTTCAAATCCCAATCGGTGACTTTTTTCCACTATTCCAGAAGGAAAGTCGAGGCCGTGATGCTCATTACCACCTTGAAATCGGTCTTTGATCTTGGCTTCTCCCTGTTGTTCCAGATGATAATAAAAATCCAGTAATAGATCTGAATTTAACCAGTACTGCGCATATAGTACCAACAAGTCNGCATCGTTTCCAATCTGATGCCCAATCATCGAGCCGAAATGCGTAAATGGATTGGTTTCGACCAGATGAGTGTAGGTCCAACGATTGACCCGGGTATAAGTTACACCGATGGTCAGACGCCTGGTTGGCAACAGATTATTCCATAGCAGACCGACCAAGAGAGCTAAATCGTTAGGATCATCGCGACCGGTATAAGAAAAATCATCTACCAGAAATTCGCTAAATATCCGCCAACCATTAAATGGCCGAAACGAACCATCGAACAAAAACATTGCATTATCGTTGTTTGGGTTGAGATCTTCCGCATTATACTGACTGGCATANTAGGGCAAGATCGGATTTAGATAGTACCACTCCAAGCCTCTCTGTTCACCACTGTAGAGGACCAGTTCTGAGACCGCNAGTTGAAGNTGACAATTGACCTGCCAGTCAAGCCGATGTCCCGCCAGGTAGCGATTTGCCAAATAACGCTTAGGTTTGGTTGCCCACATTGGATCTAACTTGGCGGTGAAGGCAGTTCCTTTGACAGGGCCAACCTGACCTTGCAATGAAATCAGATCGAAAGTTGGCGAATTGTCTGAAATGCCAATTGCACTCTGGAGACTGGAACCCCAAAAAACAGCATCTCGTCCCACCTTGAGATCCAAGTTAGCACCGATGGGGATTTGCACAAAAACACGGGTNAAATCGCCAATGTAGCCTCCATACCACGGATTAACCCGTTGNCCCGCCGTTGCCCCTTCTTGCGGATACTTGTCCTCAAAGTTCGCGACCTCGAATTCCTGGTAGAGCGCTAATCCACTACCATGCTGATAGCGAGAAGCNACCTCAAGGGCAGGTGCAACTTTGGCCGTTTGCCTGTAGCTTCGCAATTGGACAGAGCCGCGAACTTGAAATCTTCCCTGACCAGATTGAGACAAGATCCGAANATCCGGTTCAAATTCGCTTTGCAATTTTTGATAAAGNTGCGCATTTAGTATCGCGGTTCCTTTTCGATCGATTTTAGTTCCACCGATCAGTTCGGCAACTTCAATCCGACTTTTAGGTCGCGTATGCCAATAGGTCGATGTGAGTAAACCGTCAGTCTGTAGTTTCTCAATGCTGTAGCTAACCCAGTCATCAAATTGAAAAAGAACACGAGGGGCAGTAATCGCCTCCATTCCAACCAGTACGAGGATTACCGTTAGTATCCACCTCATAAGNGACATCATAGCCGATGTCTTTGATAAAGTCAAGTCGAGAAACCTACCGGCATTGAATTTGGCTACGGTTCGTGATAGCATANAGGCGAAATTTCTTCCCATCTCAATTCAAGATAGAGAAAACAATTGAACCGANCACTACTGGAAGCACAAGCCCGGGTTTGTACGGGGCCACACCAAACTCGTCCTCTGGGATTGAAAGCGGACGATCTACTTCAACCGGAACCGGTATTAGAGATCATTTTGCAATCGTTGGCCGGTCAATTACCTGAAACAGAACAGGCNTCGATGGCACAGATAGGGGCTTTTTTGGCAGCCATGACCATCCGTCAGCANTTCCCANNAGAAACGCGATGGTCTCCAGCCGAAGCCAAAGCGATGGATCTATTCGGTTTAGAATTAGAGCAACACGCCCCTCCCGAACTTCGCTTTCTGTACAATCCCTCCAATGGTTTAACCGGTGCTAATGCGTCAGAAAAACTTGTAGTGGTGGCCTTAACAGAGNTTCTTAGAGGCGAACATCTTCCATACGATCAAGCCCTACAAACCTGCCAAGCCGTGTTATCAGATCAAGTTCATCCCGCCTTAAAAGCAGCCATCATTATTGGTCAGCGGATGAATTTGGAATCCTTCGATGAGGTGCAGGCCTACCTAGACTCGGTTTACCCTCCCGATCAGGTAGAACCAATAGCAGTAGAAACGCTGACCCACTTTGGGCAGCCATTCGACGGTGCCACCCGATATTTTCGGCCGACCCTATTCGTGGCAGCCATTCGAGCGGCTTTAGGTCTACCCACCCTTTTACACGGTGTGGACCTTATGCCTCCTAAAAACGGCGTTACCGAAGAACAGATCTTGAAAGTATTNGGGGCCAAAATCGATTATACATTAGCGCANGCCAGAGAGTTGCTTGAAGATCCAGCGATTGGGTTTGCCTACGTCAGCCAGCGAGAATACGCTCCTCAAGCCTACAATTTACGACAACTGAGAGTGGAAATCCAGAAACGCCCCCCTTGGGCTGCGACCGAAAAGGTGCAACAACTATTCTCAGCACGGCGAGCCAACTACATGGTGATTGGCTACTATCATAGTGGCTATGAGACGAAACTTTTGCGGTTAGCTGCCGAGCGGGGGATTGATGCAGCCGTCGCTGTCAAAGGAGAAGAAGGCTCCAGCCACTACGCGTTGCGCGTAGCTAAGCCGACTACCGCTGACCGAAAGGCCGTCAACTTTGCGCAAGGGTTTCGTCTAGTCAGAAAACAACGGGTAAAGTTCGCCATGGATATTGATCCAAAAACCTACGGCTTCGATTATCAGACCAACCCGCGTCCAACTGTCNTCACGGCTGAGGCCTTTGCCCAAGCCGGCGTGGCAGCTCTATCGGGTCAAAAAGGTCAGATCTACGATCGACTGATCCTCAATACCGCTGTGACTGACTACCTGCTCGGCTCACATTCAGATCCGTATCACGCAATCGAGCAAACCAGAGTTGTGGTAGATAATGGTCAGGCCCTAGCCCACTTAAATAGGTATCTTGAAAAACAGTAATCCCCAACAGACCCAGGCCCATTTCTATCAGATCCATTTCGATATTCTGCCCGAAATCACCTACCTCAATGATCAGTTTTTACTCAACNGTGCCATAGCCTCTATCGGTCAATTCCCAACTGAGGTGGAAATCAAATTTATTCAAATTGAAGAGGGATTAGATTTCTGTCAAATTCGTTTCTGGGTCTTCTCGACTTCAGCCNATGCGATCAAGAGTTTCGGTATCTGGTTNCAGGCGCATTTCCGGCAACAGGAAGTAGTGGAAGGACTAGAAGAGATGGTTCACTTGTCACTGGACGACAACCAGGAACTAGAGGTGATTTTGTCTGACTGGTCTCGGATTTTGGTGCAACCGCCTGAAGTGGAAAAGGCCATTGCATCTGCCCAAANATCGACAAATTGAAGGTTTCGGTGATGAGATATACGGTTCCTTAGGGAACCGGTGTGATTTTGCCCAACATAGTGGGCTGGCTTGACCCGGTCACCTGTGGTAGATTAGCGCAGTTGCCAGAGACTGTTTCGTTGGCCAAGATTGCAAATGCCACCGCTTCCTTAGCATCTGAAATTTCGTCGATGACGATTGATGTCGTTTCAAACAGGCTTTTCAACAATGCCGATAGATTGGTCATTAGCGTTTGGTTATGTATGCCGCCGCCACTAATCCGAATTTCGTCGATTGACAATGGTAGAAATTTTTGGTAGTGATCGGCAATGGTTTGAGCGCTAAAAAATGTGAGTGTAGCCAGTAGATCCGCTGTTGGAATCTGTAGTGACTGTGCTGTCTCAATTGCTTGACGGGCAAAGGCGTAGCCAAACTCCTCTCGTCCTGTTGACTTGGGTGGACTGAGTTGCAAGTATGGATGGCTCAAACAAGAGGTTAAAAGTGATTGATTGACCTTGCCCTTGGCTGCCATTTTNCCTCCATCATCAAATCTTTGTTGTCCATCGGTCAAGATTTCCACGGTTGCGTCCACTATCATATTTCCCGGTCCAGAGTCAAAAGCCATGATCTCGCTTGGGCTTGCATTAGCCGGTATGAAGGTGACATTGGAGATTCCACCGATGTTCTGCAAGGCAATAGATCTATCCGGTTGACTATAGAGNAAAAAATCGACATAAGGAACCAAGGGCGCACCGTGACCACCCAGGGCGAGATCGGCAACACGGAAATCGGAAACGACAGGTACTCCAGTCAAATTGGCAATGACTGCGGATTCGCCGATTTGCAAGGTCGAAGGAGTNCGTTGTGATGATGGCGGCAGATGGTAGACCGTCTGGCCATGAGAACCAATTAGATCGACGCGCTCTATTGCTAGTTCCGCCGCTTCAGCAANCGTTATTGCCGCTTCTGCGAAGGCTCGACCAATCAAGAAATTGACCTGGCAGACCTCGTCTATACGACTGGTCTTAGGCTGNAAGAGATCGAAAATCCGCTGTCGTAATTCGGCGGAGAAAGGGTAACAAGCAGACTCGACCAGATCCACCTTTGTCTCTTTGCTATTCCCACTCACCAAGACCAANGCCGNATCAACCCCATCAACTGATGTCCCCGACATCAAGCCAATAATGTGTTTTTGCTGTTTGTTGGACAACAGCGACCATCTATGGGTGAACGTGGAACCAGTTTCCGGGCCAAATTGACTCTGGTTCAGTTGAGNTAGATGATTTTGTCGGATCTGTTCAAAAATATAGATGTAGGGTTCTGTTCGATAGTCAGGGTAAGTCCATTCTTGCGGACAAAAGCTTTTTTGATGGTAGCGGAGCGTAATTTCGGCGAAGATGCCGGAATGGAGATAGACTCGATGGGCAAAGTTTTTGGTGGTTGCNAGTACTAGTTTGGAGGGAGTNACATAGCCGGGGTCAAGGTTAAAGCGNCGTTGACCNTTCTCTGAAAACCGTCTTTCAGCAGTATTGGTGAAAAGTTTGATATCGGCNAGCCAACCNGGGTCAATCAGGGTCCGAAAGCTNAGGAACTGGCGATGGAGATGATCCCCTATCTCCGCCTGATAGTAATCGGTGTTCTCAAAAGGCAACCANTGACTTTGAAAGTCAATTTGACCAAATTGAGCNACCAGTTGAGAATAAATCGGATCAGTCTGGTCCGGGGTGGCAGTTAGAACACCGACGATGAGCTTGACCGGTTGTTCCGAGATGCCATCGCCCAAGGTCGACATCTAGCTGAAACCTGCAATAGTGAAATGGTATCTATACACTATTGCTTATCGGTGTTCTTTTTCTCTCACTATGTTGGTTCCCCGATAGATTCCTCAACGGCTGTTNCTTCGGCTTCATCTGAGCCAGATTCTGCCGATTCCTCGACTACATGCTGTCCGTTCGCCAACTCTTGTTCGAGGAGGATACGTATCGGCCTCATCCACTTACGGGACAAATTCAAATCGTAGACCATATAAGGTTCATCCGGATCTTTGGTTTCAATAAAGACCTCGGGCAATTTTTCCTGCTCTGCTTCAATAAACTTCCGAATGACAANGGTCGCGTCGTAGGCNGCACCAATCCGGGTCGACTCCTGCATAGATTGAATTAACTTTCTACGATCTTTGTCTTCATTTCTGAGTTTAAATCCCATCTGGGTAATCTGAGCCGACATCACAATAACAAAAACACCAACTGCACCTGCAATACCGAGACTAACACCCGTAATCCCCCAAAGAACCGTTTCTGACATTATCGACTCCTGTATATTTCAAATTTCTGTTTTATTTTCTGAAACTGTATTCGCTGATCTGCCTAATAAAAGTGGTCATAAAAANTTTCCATCGCTCCGAAGAACGCGTTCGCACATAATATACCTACTCACATTTTATCAAAAGTATAGATTTTTAGCAAGAAAATTTCATCAGATCGAACAGTGAAATCTAGCGGTAGAAGAAACTTCTGAATGGTATAATTTTTCTATGAGGCAAGGGTTCTTTATTACCGGAACCGATACCGGAGTCGGCAAGACGATTGTGGCTGCAGGTATCGCTAGCGTTCTTCGGCAGTCTGGCATTAATATTGGCGTAATGAAACCGATTGCTACTGGGGATAGGCGAGATGCTATCTTATTGCAGCAAGCGGCCGCAACATCTGATGCTCTTGACCTGATTAACCCGATCTTCTTTTCTCAACCACTAGCCCCCTCACTGGCGGCTCAGATTGACGGTCGGGAAGTCGGCTGGGAGGCGATTAGGCAAGGTTTTGAACTCTTGTCCGCAATCCACCCTTTTTTAATTGTAGAAGGCGTTGGCGGTATTGCCGTCCCGCTGTCACCAGACTACCAGGTCATCGACATGATCAAACAGTTCCAACTTCCACTACTGGTTGTGGCCCACTCTCATCTCGGAACCATCAACCACACCGCTTTAACCGTCGCTTACGCTAAGCAACACGGGGTCACCCCAGTGGGCATTATCTTGAATACCTGTCAGCCCGTCACCGATGATCCATCACTATTATCCAATCCCGCTGAGATTTATCGGTTGACGAAGATACCAATTCTTGGTACACTGCCTTTTGACNCCCGCTGCCAACAGACAGATCTCTCCGCTGCTTTTTTAAGACAGCATATTTGTAACCATCTAAACCTGTTGCCCATTTACCAACAGGCGGAGGGCTAGCTATGAAACACTGCTTTTTTCTAACCCTGTTGGCTTCAGCCAATTTTGCCGCTATTCATCTCCTTCAAGCTGACTGCCATCAACTGATTNACCGGCCAGAAGTCAACCATATTGCCTTTAGTTGTCGACCGGAGCGGTAGTATGGCCGGTCAACCGCTAGCTGATGCCAAGCGAGGGGGCAAAGCATTTCTNCGCCAGATGCAACCTACCGGCCGGGCCGCACTAATTACCTTCGACGATACGGTTCAACTGGCGCACGGGGAAACATCAAACCAAACCGNTCTTTCCAGAGCAATGGACGATATCCGGTCCGTCGGGGCAACGGCACTTTACGATGCCGGCACCCGGGCAGCACTGACCCTGATTCATNAAAAGGTAATCGCTTGCTTNTCTATCTGACCAATGGCGCTGACAATCGAAATCGGTATCGCCTNGTAGAACTGGGAAAAATGACCGTTTCAGAAGGAATCCTTGTCTATGGAATTCGTTTGGGTCAAGTAGAAGTCCAAAAGNTGAAACAGCTTAGTCGCCAAACCAACGGCACTTTCGAGCACACGCTGCAGNCTGCTGACTTGGAGGATCTGCATCTTCGTGCCTTNAACCAATNTTATGAGCAGTACGGTCGGCAACAAACCAATACGAGCACACTGATCGTCACCTCCATACCCGATGGCCAGGAGGTCGTTATCGATGAGTATAAGGTTGGAATAACTCCCCATAAATCAGTTGGCCTTAACCCGGGCCAGTGCCCGATCGGCGTTATCTACAACCACGGGATCTGGGAGTGTGACGCCGTAGTTCAGAAGAGCTACCTGACCCTGATCGATTCCCATGAATCAGATTTGGGGACAGATCTACTGGTTGTTTCCAGTCCGCAAGGATCGACGGTCTTTCTAGACGATAATTTACGTGGGTATTACTACCATCGGTACGCCTTTCTCCCTGAAACAGGGCAATTGGGTTGCTTGTGCTCAAGCCGATGGGCGTCAACTTCGAGTCCGAAAAGTTTCCTATGACAACCATCGATTCCGCTTACGTGGAATTCCCGATTTCACGAGATGAGATAGTACTGTCCTTCGATATATTTCGTCAGAAGGTCATTGATGTCACACGCCAAGTCTATGCGGTTGGTCGTCCGACTAATCCGTTTAACGCAGTCGGAGGTGATTTTGATGATTTCGATGACGGACTCGAGGATTTTTAAGATCGGTGCCGACGACTCAACAAGTTAGTTAGTCGGTTAATAGCATAAACTCGACTTGAACGGATCATCCAACAACTGCGCGGCAACGATCAAGATCCGCACCATCTTGCTAGGTTTGATTTCTGTCGTTTTGCTGTGTGCGATCACGCCTTACAACAACTACTACCTGCAAAACACCAAACTTTCTGGCAATCATTTGCCCGTTGGCTCGATCTTTGTTCTACTGTTTTTAGTTTTTCTGGTCAATACGCCCCTCCGCCTGCTGAAAGTTCGATTCCGCTTGTCGTCAGCCGAACTCTCACTTATCTGGACTATCCTGGTCGTCGCACTCAGCATCCCCTCGATGGGCTTTCTCCAGTTTCTTCTACCAACCATGGTTGCCCCCTACTATCTGGCCAGCAATGAAAACGACTGGGTCGAAGTCCTACACCCACACCTTCCCGAATGGTTAATGGTGCCAGATCTAACGGCTGCTACAGACTTTTACCAGGGTACTGAAATGGGTGGTATGGCTCCTTGGGGACTATGGCTAAAACCACTGCTCTTTTGGAGTTTATTCATTCTGGTTTTTTACTATACTACGTTATGTTTAGCCGCCATGTTACGCAAACAGTGGGTGGAGCGGGAGCGTTTCTCGTACCCTTTGGTGCAGGTGCCACTGGAACTGTCGGCCAGTCCAACCGATGGACATATAGTCAATCGGTTTTTTCGTAACAGGCTGCTCTGGTTAGGTATGGCTTTACCCATCGGTTTTCACCTCATCAACGGGTTACACGCCTACATTCCGAGCGTGCCTGAGATCCCGCGCATCTACAATATCTACAAAGCCTTCACCGCCAAGCCGTGGCACACGATCGGTTGGTGGCCGGCAACCCGGATCGTGATCTACTTTTCCGTAATTGGGATTGCTGCTTTACTAACTATTGAAGTCTCGTTTAGCCTCTGGTTCTTCTACATCTTTTTCAAAATTCAATATATTATTATGAATGCGGCTGGCCTCAGCATCAGCCCTTGGATCAGTTGTAGTCGTCAGGTGATGGGCGGCTATCTAGTCTTTGTACCGGCCGTTTTATGGGCAACACGTCACCATTTTCGGGATATTTTCCGCCGAGCCTTCGGTCAAGCAAGCCCACAGACTAACGATCGATCTGAACCGTTACCTTATCGCCTGTCCGGATTTGGGTTTGTGATCGGATTCTTAACCCTGGTTGCTTTTACCCATTTGGCCGGCATTTCGTGGTGGGTATCGACTATTACCATGATATCAGTTTTTATAACCACTATCGTTTTGACCTGGATGATTGTCAATGGAGGGTTGTTGCTAGTTCAAGCTCCCTTTTTCCCTTCCGAATATATGAGCGTAACACTGGGATCTTCGCCTATGGGAAATCGAAGTCTGGCGGTTCTATCGCTGGAACGGGGGTTTTTGCGGGACTGGGGCGAGTTGATGATGCCTCATTTTTTGCATGGATTTCGCATCTCCAACCAAAATCGACTCCCAATTCGTTCTGTTGTCCCCATTCTGTTCTTGTCGATCGGGGTAGCGATCGTCGTTTCGGTCTATGCTTCGCTAGATCTAATCTACAACAAAGGGGCTGTTAACATGGACTATTGGGTCTACGTTAGCGCCCCCGGCAACTATTTCAATCGTATGAGCACCTGGATCCAGTTTCCACGAGAAGCCAGGTGGGATGAGATCTACAGCATGCTGGCAGGGGGCCTGTTTACCTTTGGTGTATTATGGCTTCGGCAACGGTTCGTTTGGTTTAACCTGCATCCGATTGGTTACCTGCTCGGCGCAACCTATCCGCCGTTCCATCTCTGGTCTTCGGTCTTTATCGGTTGGTTGATCAAGTATTACATGCTGAAGTTCAGCGGAATGAGAGGGAATCGAAACCTCCGCTATATCTGTCTCGGGTTAATTTTCGGTGAGTACTTGATGGTTGGGTTTTGGATGATTCTCGGTCTGTTCACCGGCGTCCGTTATTTTGCTCTACCATCTTAGAAATGAAATATTATCAGGTTGGACCCAGCCGTACTCAATTGGACCAAAGGCTGTCGGCATTTACATCACTAACCGGTACCTTTTTGTGCCGGTTTGGAAGTGTTGTCTCTCAACCTGCGTAGCAGAGATCTGAGTGCATCCAAGTATCACCGATTTCAGCCCTACACCTGTGGGCACATCGCAGACCTCAGCATTGTCACAGTCCGATTTAGCATATTGTTGTTTAATATATTGTTTGGGGTACTGTCACTAAGTCGGAAGTCGTCGAGATGTCCGAACCGATGAGAACCCACGACAGAGCGCATACAGGCGTCTTCAGTATTTATTTCCTCAATAAAGTTCGTATGGTTTTCTCGGATGTGAATCGAAACCTTAGCTCCGTCGCATTTCCGGGCTTGCTTGTTCGTAAACTTCTGGTTTCAGGTGATGAACAAAATCAAATTGAGGTTTCATAAACGACTGTCCGCAGAAACAGATTAGGCCAACCCGCTCACGGTTGATCCGGTTGGCACCGTTAAACAAAAAACAGACCCTTCTGATGCCTTTAGACACACCTCTTCTGGATTAGCCTTCAGGCCTACGGGCGGTTTCTTCAGGCGCAAATGGCTGGCCGGCACAAATCGAGTGCCACCATTTTGGGGTGTGAAATCGTCCAATAGCCAAAACGTATTAGCAAAAATCGGAAACACCGGCAGCAGCTCTGGTATCTGACCCAGAGAGTAATTGATGTGGTATCCACCATCTTTGGCCCCCGGACAAATGGTGTTGGAAGTTAGGGGACTCAAAATATAGTCACTGCCAAGCATATACTCAAAATAGGGCACAACCCTCGGATGTGCCACCAATCGCTCAAATTCTTTACCTTTATTGACTAACCAATGCACCAAGCCCAGGCCGTTCTGCTGTTCGATCTCAGCCAATTGCTAGTATACGGGTCGGTAGTGGTTGGTCTCCTCCTCCGAAAGGACATCTGGAATCACGACATGGCCTTGCTGGTCCAGTTACTGTTTCCCTCAACCGTCAGCTGATATTTTCCCATGATCTAGCAGATTAACTCCTTGTAGCTGTACTATATAGTTTTATATATCAACAACAGATGGCCACACTGTTTTATCAATTAGGGGGCTACATAAAGGGTTGCATCACAATCCCCTGAGTTGACTTACCCATAACCCGTTCTGAATTTTGAGCGCCAGCTCGATTTTAGCTATAACTGACTCTAGACAGTTAGACCGGGTCGCATTTTTTGCGGATGATGATAGTGCACAGGCCTTCATTACTGGATAAGGCTTGATGAAAAACGGCTCGCATACAGGCTTCATCGTCTTCCTCCTCGATGGTCCATAATTGATCGACTCCGCAAGTCTGAACGAGGTCATAAATTGAAACACCTGTTTCTGACTGGTCTGGTGTTGGCTGGCAACCGGTCGTCACAGATCCGCCATTGTCGAGTATAATGGTCAACAAGTTCGTGCTAGTGGTTCGGGCGTGAATCAGGGCATTAAGTCCACCGTGATAGAAGGCAGAGTCACCGAAAACAGCTACCGACCGCTCGCCGACTTCGGCTTTTTGGTGGCCGCTGGCCACACCGATAGCTGATCCCATGCACAACTTAGCATCCAGTAGTTTGGCCGCTGTGATGACACAGCCAGGATCCCCGGTTAAAAACGGGTTTTGACCCAGTTTCCGTGCTTCCTCACGGAAACTGGTTAAAATCTCCATATAAGGACAGCCAGCGCAATAGGATTTGCGAAAGGGTTTCTCCTGCTCCCAATTCTCCTCCAAATAGACGTGTTCCGGCTTAAAGTTAGGCAGAAATTTGGCCAGTGACTGTTGGATATGCCAGCGAAATAGCTCTCCGACCCAATTCACATCTCCCGTTCGCTTGCCGTAAAGCTTCGGCGTTTGCCCAATGTCATATCCAATGGCTTTGACCGAATCTTCTAAGTAAGGATCGACCTCCTCCAAAATCAGAATCTCCTGGCATTGTCCTAAAAACTGAGCCAGTAGGTCTCGAGGTAACGGATATAACGCATTCAGTTTTAGAATTTGTGGCTCGGAATTATCGCCAGCTAAAGCTTCTTGTAGCTTGGTATAGGCAAAGCCTGTCGCAATGATCCCTTTGTGATTGGATCTATCTCCCGTGATCTGATTAAAGGGTAACCGGCTAAAGTCAGCAGTCGCCTGTTCTAACTTTTGATGAAGACGGGTGTGATCGGTCATCGTTTTGGCTAAAGCGGCCACCCAACGTAATGGCTCACGATCTGGAATTCGATGGGGGCGCTGAGACGGCGGTGACAACGGCGGTACAGTTTCTTCTCTGGTGGTAAAGCTGCGGGTGATCCGAACGATGACTACGGTTTCCGCTGTTTCCGAATAGTCAAAGGCCCACTTTATCATCTGTCGGCCTTCTTGGATCGTCGACGGTTCCAGCATCGGAATCTCCGACATCGGGGCGACAAATCGAGTATCTTGTTCATTTTGAGAGCCCCAAGCACCGGGGTCGTCGCCGAGTAGAATCACTAACCCCGCATTGACCCCTGTCATATTCAGTACCATTAAGGTGTCAAGTGCCACGTTCATGCCAACGCTTTTCAGACAAACTAAGGCCCGTTTCCCACCTTGAGATACCCCGGCTGCAATATCGAGGGCAATTCGTTCATTCAGACACCATTCTGTCTGATGGCCGAACTTATTGCCCGTTTCCGTTAGCGTGTTGAAGGTGCCGGTTCCTGGCGAGCCTGGATAGCCCGTGACGACAGCGACCCCTGCTTCGATTGCCCCCCAAGCCATGGCTTGCTGTCCATTGATGGTTTCCATTTAGATGATCTACTCCTTACTTGGTACAGGTCAGGGAAATTGTTGCGTCGATAGCAAGTTTACCACTGCGCCCTGATTGGGAGCCAACTAAAACTTTACCCTCAATCCGACTGGAGGCCTGGACCACAGGTCAGTAGATTCGACTTGATCGGGGGAAATGTTCACCATAACATCTGAGATGAATCCCCATATTGTGGTGATTAAATTCATAGCTAATTAAACAGATTATCACCTTGAAAAGAAGCTTGCGAAGGAATGAGAGGATGACCATGGCCCTCAACCTACTTCACAACTACAGTCTTTCATATGTGAGTATAGTCGCTCGAAGTTGAAAGAAGTGGGTAGCGGAAGATACGGGTTTATCCGCTTCGCCTAATATTCTGCCGACGAGATATGTCATAGTTTTTCAGCCGAATGAGAGGCTAATAGTGTTTTAACGGATTGTATTTCATTTCCCACTAATATATCTCATCGCAGGAACGAAGTGTACGACCCAATTGATGAAGATATCCCCCATCTGCCTCGGCGAGAAAGTCATTTGGGAAGGAGAATCAGATCGTAGCAGTGGTTAAGAAGTCAGTCTGGAGAACCGTTAGCAACTATTCACCACCCACCCAAACGCAACTAATCTGCCCCAAAAAGTGATTGACTCTGATATTTATCTCGTTTAAAATGACTGTCCAAAAATCGTAAAGTAGACAATCATTTCACACAAAGTTCGCCAGGTTTGGAGGTAATTCCAATGAAATAATTTTTCAACATTTCGATGGTATTGCTCCGCTTGATTGTTATCAATTTTACACTCGTTCAAGAGGTCGCTGTATTTTATGACAAAACGGTCGAGGGAGGAAGAGGTTTAGCGGCCAATAATCCCAGCCAATTAGCAAAAATGATGGTCAAAAAGTTGAAATCCCAGAAACTAACTGCTGAAATCGTTGATAGTGATAGCTTAACCAAATATTATGCATGCTAACCCGAAAGATATCTACCTCAATAAGGCAATATCACGGGAAGCATCTTTAAAAAGGAGGGAAAAAGGATCTTGTCTATATCTGATTAAGAAAAGGTGGGATTGGTGGATTCATTGGTGATTACCCCTTCTACTATTTGGGATAAAGAGGTGGGCGCCATAACTGTAGGTCTAGAGCAAAAAAGTGTATTTGGAGTAACAGTGACTAATAGAACAGTAACGCAGATTGCTCCAACCGATCTTGGCAAGAAATATATCCCTTCGCTGAAAAAATGGCCCTCCAATAGTCCAGCAAGTCGTGTGGTTCTAAAGAAAAACAACTTTGGGTTTGAAAGCTACGCTGCTGATGATAGTACAAATGCTGACCCGAGCGCCTACCAAGCGAAAGATATGAAAGGTTGGTTTATCAATTTTCAGACCTCGTGCTGTAGTACGGACATTCCCCCAAACGATCAAATAGCTAAAGAATGTGTTCAATTGATTGGAAATCGATTTGCAGAACCAAGCCTGTCAATACCATAAACAGAGCAAGTGTGATGTGGGGAAAACAAAAACTAGATACTAATGCCCGCATAACAAGCTATCGATACCACGTAAACAATTAAGAAAGACAGGCTCTATACCACCTACTTTTGTCTTGCCCCAGTCCCCTCAGAATTTATTCGTGGAGTGTATACTAAGCCTCCTATCACGAAAACAAAAAATGTTGTTATGAAGGAAACTATGGTGAGCGTCAAGGCAATTCTTACAATGGCAAGAAACAAAATTTTATAGTGACAATCATACTGTCAGTAGTTAAGGCCAGCACTTTCCCGCCGGGTACATTCACGCAGTATATTAGAGAGGATTACAATGGCTTGTTTATCTAAAGATAGGAAAATTGGACCATCAAAAGTAGGAATCGGCATCATCAGTTTTGCACATGGACACGTCAACGCCTACTGCAATCAACTCGTTGGATTCGATGACGCCGAACTAGTGATTTGTTGGGACGACAATCAAAAACGGGGTGAAAGTGCGGCCGAACGGATCGGTATTCCCTATACCCCTCACGTGGAAGAGATCATCACCCATCCGGAGGTCGATGCGGTAATCGTGACCTGTGAAACCAACCGTCATCCAGAGATGGTGACTGCTGCTGCCAGTAACGGTAAAGATATTCTGTGCCAAAAACCGATGGCGCTTTCGCTACCGGATTGTGACCGAATGATCGAAGCAATCGAGAGGAACAACGTTCGTTTTATGATGGCCCACCAAATGCGCGAGGATCCGGCCAATCAAAAAATGAAACAACTCATCGACAGTGGTCAACTGGGCCGAATCGGACTCTTGAGGAGAAGACACTGTATTCCTGTTCTCTTCAACCAAAGGTTTATCACTGGTGACTCCAGGTGGCATATCGATCCAGAGAAAAACATGGGGATGTTTATGGACGATGCCTCTCATGCCACCGATTTTATCCATTGGATGCTGGGCAAACCGGTCAGTGTAATGGCTGAGATTGATAACGTGCTAACGGATGTCGCACCGGATGATACCGGTATCGCCATTTATCGATTCGCTGAAGGTACTATGGCTATCTTAATTAATACCTCCGTTACGCTGGCGGGTGAAAATACCACTGAGATCTACGGCGATCAAGGGGTCGCTATTCAAAATCATGGAGATGGACCTTCGACTAGTATCGCTCGCCCTGAAAATGCGGTGGCTTTGAAACTGTACCGAGATGGCGACTCCGCCTGGCAGGATCTCGGTATACCTATCCCTGACAACCATGGTGAACGCATTGCAGGTATTCCGAGAGCCTGGATCGATCATCTTAGAAACGACACACTGCCTTCGTCTGATGCCTACGATGGACGGGTAGCCGTTGAGATGGTGCTGGGCGCTTATGCTTCGGCCAAAAGTGGCCAGCGAATCAATTTTCCATTATAAGAGCGACAAGGAGACATTTGATGTCAAACAAAGTTAAAGCTGCCATTATCGGCTTAGGTTGGGCTGGCTGTGAACATCTGAAAGGGTACGCAGAAAATCCGCTTTCAGATGTGGTAGCCGTATGTGATATGGACCAGGAACGGGCAAATCAGGTGGCTCAGGAAAATAATGTTCCCCGAACCTTTACTGACCATCGCCAATTGCTGGAACAGGAAGATATCGATGTGGTTAGCATCGGGTTACCCAACTTTCTACATGCACCTGTCACCATCGATGCGCTAAATGCGGGCAAACACGTTCTGTGCGAGAAACCTCCGGCTCGGAACGCAGAGGAAGCCATCGCCATGGCCAAAGCAGCTGAGAAGAATGGAAAGACCCTGATGTATGCGCTGGTCTTGCGTTTCGCCGGTGATGCACAAACCTTACGAAAAATGGTCGATGATGGGGAACTGGGGCAGGTCTACTTTGGTAAAGCCGGTTATGTCCGTCGCCGTGGCATTCCGATTGGGGCCGGCGGATGGTTCGTTGATAAGTCCAGATCTGGCGGTGGTGGTCTAATAGATATTGGTGTGCATGCCTTGGATCGTTGCTGGTGGTTAATGGGCGCACCCAAACCGGTTTCGGTACTGGGGGCAACCTTCTCACACTTCAGACATCTGGTACCGGAGGAGATCAAATACGATGTCGATGATTCGGCTTTTGCTCAGATCCGGTTTAAAAACGGAGCTACCCTGATGCTGGAAGCCACTTGGGCCTTAAACCTACCGGGCGGTGGTTATATCCAAATTGCAGGTACAAAAGCAGGTGGTAAAATTGATCCTCTCACTATCTATAAAGACGACCAGGATCTGACGCCAGAGGTGACGAGGGACAATCCCTACCGGGCGGAAGTCAATCACTTTATCGATTGCGTTTTGAACGGTAAAACACCGATCTCTTCGGCCGAGCAAGGGGTTACACTGATGAAAATGTTGGATGCTATTTACACCTCCTCCGACAAAATGGGTGAGGTCCGTATTACCTGAGTTAGGAATCCCGCTTTAAGTTGAATAGGAGCGTGATTTTGGGCTGTCAGGTACGAACCCTGTTTCTCAGTAAGGGGTGTATTAGAAAAAATAGTACGTATAGCGTGTGCCAAAAGAGGATTAGGCGAAAAAAGATACTGGCAATAGTAGTTAGGAGTAGAACGTGGTGATATAAGCCGTGCTAATAATCGACGATCGACAATTCGTTCTGACCAAATTCGACAGCGAGGCTGAACTTGAGCGTGTCGTCATCGAAAACGCCGAATACATCTTCGGCCCGTCGTCGATCTATTTCCCGAAATTTCTTATCCGAACCACCGATGGGACTAGCACGGTCCCAGATAGCTATGGTTGGTCTCGATAATCGACGTTGGTACATCGCTGAGGCTGAAGTTAGCTACCATAGCGTGTGGAATCATATCGTTCCACAAATCACTAAACAAGTCATTGCGGCAAATAACCTTGTAACTAAACAACAGCTAATTGAAATTGCCATTGATCGCGTTCGCGATGACGAAAACCTTCAGGACGAGTTAGCCGAACAGAGTATCGAACTGATCGACTTTCACCGCATACTCGCCGAAATCTTGGCGGCCGATCATTCTCATCGCCCTGCTATGCGTTGGTCTTTGGTACTCAAGATACTGGTAGTTCACGATCTACGGTTAATTGGTTGGACCACATGGAAACTCGAAAACGGGTTAAGTTTGGCTAACCTTCGTGATAATCTATTGAGCGATGGAGACGACCAAACTTAATTCAACAGACAAATAACAAGGTATTGCACCGAGATTGGCTCGCGTTTCGTTTTTCAACGTCGCTAACTTCTTTCACGTTTCTTTGAGCTTTTCTACCTTCACTCTTGTTGGTTCGTAGCCCGGCGAACATAGCTGTTCAGTAGATATGAACAGTTCTTCTCCACTCATGACGGAAAACGTCTATTGATTCAATTTAGCGAACAACATCTTCCCCCTCACTGGTACGAGCGGGAAGAGGGCCTGCTATTGCGGGTAAAAGTTTAGTTTGATTTTTTTGTTAAATTAAAAAGACTAGATAGGAGTTAACTTTATGTTATTTGGAAATGGAAATTACAGGTACGAAGTCGAAGAGAATTGGTTGCAATTAACAGACGAATGGAACTGGGGCTGGATCCCGGCGGTCGCTTGCGATTCTAAAGATAATGTTTACATCTACTCACGAAGTGATCGACCATTAGTCATCTATGATCAGCAGGGAAAAATGCTCGACACCTGGGGAGATGACGTACTGGATTCGCCCGGTTCTCATGGGATTTTTATCGACCAGGAAGATAACGTCTACTGCTCGACCATCGGTCAGCACTGTGTCTTCAAGTTCAATTCGCAAGGCGAACTGGTTCTGACGTTGGGAACACCGGGACAAACTGGAGCCAATGACGGTGATCCCTTTAACAGAGTCACTGATGTGGCGGTGGCTTCCAACAGCGATATTTTTGTCTCAGATGGCTATGGGAACGCCCGCGTTCATCGCTACTCCGCCGGAGGCGAGCATCTTCTGTCCTGGGGAGAATATGGAGACGGCCCAGGTCAATTTAATATATCCCATTGTGTACGAATCGACAGTCAAGATCGTGTTTGGGTCTGTGATCGAGAAAATAATCGACTCCAGATCTTTGATATGGAGGGGAATTATCTTGACCAGTGGACGGGGTTGCTACAGCCCAACACGGTTTTCTTCGATTCGGAAGAAGATGTAATCTACATTGCCGAACTGGCCGGGCAACTCAGCATTTATACCCTCGATGGCGAATTAGTTGCCAAGTGGGGTGGAGGGAAATCCAGCCCACTTGCCGGCGAATTTATCGGGGGACCACACGGTATGTGGGTCGATTCTCATGGCGATTTATACCTAGGTGAAGTGATGTTAGGTGAGCATCACAGAGCACAGAAGTATATTCGCCAACGCTAAATCGATTGTCAGATCATTTTAAATTTTTACACTGGCACTCCGTCGGACTAGAATGTGGGTGTCTACCGTTGTAGAAGTCAAGGTAGTTGCCAATAGCTCTTTCTGGCTTCAGTTACTGATTCAAAGGCCCTGAGGTAGACATCTTCATAACTTTTGGCGGTGCCAAAGTTGTTCCACCAAGATGTTGTCCCTCCAACTTCCTTTCCCATCCAGGCTAATCTTGATGTCGTGCTCCCTCAGTTTTAGGCTGAACTGTCTACCTTGGCATGACCTAGATGCTTCTAGCTACTGTTGGGTTTGCGGTAGAGTACCTCAACCCTCATCTTTTTCCTCAGTGTGGAGACATGTTGCCTCCCACTTTCCCATCATCTAACTGATGTGTGACCAAAAGTCAGATGGCAATTATCTACCGCAGACCAAATCAACAGGGTGATCCAATCTTCTTTATCGACAAGTACTCCTCCGTCCGTTGATATGTCGTCTGCCGGAGACAGACCATCACGATGCATATGAAAGGATAACGGAAGGAATCCAACAGGAGGTTTGGGCCGAGAAACTCTAGCGGGCTCTTGATTCCTCGCTCTTGCACCGATTTAAAAACCGGTGTGAACCGTTCAACATACCATGCGAATTCTCATCCCGCGTTCGTTTCCAGATCTGCCTTATAGACATCTTCAGGATACTTCCTCATTATGTCTATGTCCATTGGCATGAGTCTCCACTGCAATCCCCACATGGCCGAGATTGAATTGAATGTTATGATTGGCCAGTGTTTGAACCGCCGCATCGGGAGCTTGGNGGAAGTCGAAACGGAGGTGTCGGCCGGGCGAACTCATCGCGACAATCTTGAGGCGAAATCGCTGGGTAGTTCACAACGCAGATTAGTTGTACGGNATNTCATATTCCAGAAATTATCATAGATGATCCAATCTTCAGGGAACCCAGTCGATTNGACCCGNCCAAATTCTTTAATTTCGACATTACGTGTCAGGGGGCAGAACCGCGTTTCGAGAGAACTGTGGATGGTAAGGCAATCGGTCGCGCTTATACCGACTTGAAACGTCATTATATGGGTGAGTCTCTTCGTGAACCGTTGGAAAATCAAGAGGTAGATGCTGCTTTTTTTGTCACGGCAGAACTGTGGGGCGTTGGCAGTACAGGTCCATGGATGTTCAACGGTCGTGCCTTTACGCTAGACGAAGCCACTCGTCAACATGGGGGTGAGGCACAAAATGCACGGGAGGCATATGTCGTCTTACCGNAACNTCAGCAGCGAGAGTTGATCGAATTTTTAAAATCCTTGGTTTTACCACCAAATTTTCAAGCTGATATCCAGTTAGAGAAAGGCCTAAACATGNTCTNTCTACCCTTAAAACCGTATCGGNCAATCTNGGCGNNTNAACTGGCNCAGAAACTGGATGNATCTATTGTGATNCGATTCAATACATCAAATCAGCAATTTGAAGGTTATACTCAGGCCGATAACNGAAATGGGTTTCCCATTGAGGTCGGGCAGGCTTACATTATCAATGCCATGAAATCAGCTACAGTTACTATTTCTGGAGATGCATGGCTTTGTGATCAGCCGAATATCCGCTCGTTCATGCGTGCACCATCCTATGGTGAACCGGANGCGAAGAGGGCCTTTATTTTGTGCGGAAAGCTAACTGGCACCAGCCGAGAACAAGCCTACATGATTTCCGCCCGAAATCAACGAACACAAGCAACGGGTACACAACGGGTATCGTCTCAAAATGNTGCTTTTGCCATCGTTTGGGTTGGTCAGGTAGATCAAAATTTGGTTAAAGTAGGGGTACGATCCAGATGACAATCGCAGAACGAGATCAGCGAGTAATCGGTTTTCATCGGCACACTATCAATCAACGGGACTTCGATTCGGCTTATATATACAAGGAAATCCACCCAAGCGACTTTGCGCCACCTCAAACTTCNCTGGCGCAAAACTACCCCAATCCATTCAATCCTGAACCTGGATTCCTTACCAACTCTCAACTGCTACAGAAGTTGAAATTGAGATTTATGGTTCGTTGGGAAATCCGGTTCGAGTTTTGAATTTGGGCACTAGAGCACCGGGAATATATTTCCAACAAAAACACACTGCCTATTGGAACGGAAAGAATAAGTGGGGTGAACCCGTAGCTAGCGGAGTCTACTTTTACCGACTAACCACAAATTTGTTTTCCCAAACTAGGAAGCTAACTATTATAAGGTGAAACTACCTTACTGTGCAGATATGAATTGGAAGGGATTGAGTCAANCTGTTTCGATCTGCGCTTTAATTGCCTGTATTTTAATTGGATGCGTGGTAATTCTTTTCGGCTGCCAGGAACCCACCAACTCCGACGCCGACNGGAAATCTATTCTCTTACACCTATCAAATAGTCTGATTACCTATTGGTAGTCANATTTTTGGNGTCACCTTGGTAATATCACCCAGTCTAGTCGATAATCCTCTACAGAGGATGATTGCTTGCATCCCTTAAAATCTCTTCTGAACTATAGCCTGTTGGTCGATACCGACAAACGTCAGTTTACCCCTCCAAAAAGTTGATGTGTCACTTTCCCTTTCTGGTTAATTCGATCAACAGCCCTAACTATTTGGTGATATGTTGTTGCTTAATGTTCCCCCAGGTTGTGGTGAAACCTCTCCTTGGATCGACGGGAAAGGTGTCGGTAAGTACTAGATTGTCGAAAAAGACACCGCTTTGAGCATAAAGCGTGAAACCAATATAACCGGCTTCTTTGTTTCGATTATCCTTACCTTCCACTGCTTTCTTTCCATCGACTTCTACAGTGAAACGATCACCAACCACATCGATTTTCCAGTGTGTTAACTGACCTNGTGTGTAGGACTTTCCTTTTTCGGTATCCAGGGTTTTATAGAATGGAAGTTTTTCGCCTGCCCCTTTACCCAAACGGACTTCCAACTTGCGCCAGGGGCCACGTTCTCCATTGGGTGGATTACCGGAGTCTACCATGGTAAAGAAACGATAGTGTTCNGTCAAGTCCTTAAAGCGCCAAACGACACCCATCCCATCATTATCGTTAGCATAGACATCAACTTCCAGCACAAAATCGATCCACTTTTGCTTGGTGTATATAATTACCGTACCTATTGCAACCGTGTCGGTCTTATCTCCCCAAATATTTGAGCTTTGACTCAGGGCGTTTCCCTTAATTTGCCCTTTCTTGATCTCCCAAGACGACGGTCCAAGATCACCTAAACTTTTCTCGTCGAAGACCTTCCAATCGTTAATCTTTTTGTCTTCAAAGTCGGTTTTAAAATCTACCCCTTTGGATTGAACAACACAGATTGCAGAAATAGCCCAAACTAACAGTAGTGGAAATTTTCTCATTTTTTAATTCCTCTATTCACCTTCAAATGTCGATTAGACACTAGGTTTTGCTAAAGTGCCCTGCTTATCAACTCATCAACTGTAGCGAAGCTGACATTTGCGAGGTTACNGGATGCGTGGGTTTTTGACCTCAGCCCACTGGGTAGCCAACTTGTTTCGAATGTCAACCGATAATCCTTCACTTTTCATATTATGGTTGACTTCGGCTTCTGATAACGCTCGGTTGTAGATCTTAACTTCATCGATCAACCCGGTGTGTGGGAAAAATTCGTTTTTATCCCGATATTGACCAATGACTAATTCGGCATCGTTTTCCCCATTGCNATCCTTTGCCTTGGGATAGTTAATATCACCTTTATGGTTCTTGTTTTNAGCCACGACTTTCCCNTCTATGTGTAACTTGATTNTATCGCCGTCATAGGTGCCTGCGATATGAAACCAATTACCTCGTTTTGGATTGTCAGCCGGTTTGACATAGGTTAAAACTCCGTTACCATCATCTGGTTCCTTGGTCGAAACAGCAAAACTGACCTGATTATTAGTCCCAAAGACCCAACCCTTTTCAAAACTGCCGTTATCCTGGGCACAAACAATATAGCCTCCCCACTCTAAAAAGCCTTCATCCGTTACCCATGCCTCAACACTGATCGCCTTGGTTGGCTTTTTCTTAAAACTTTTTAGATTTTTGGCCCCTTGAATGTAGTTAGCTTGATTGCCATCAAACTTGACTGCATCACCAAACTTACCTTTAGCTATCTTTACCGTACCGATAATTTTAGCGTTTTGACCGACCTCCGATTGATCCTTAATAACAGCGCCGTTAATTGTGCCTTTATCAAAACTCCAATAAGCGACCAATCCATCTGCTATGATTGGGTTTGCAGCGAACACAGCACATAAAGAAAAACCCAGGAAAAGTGAAACTACCAGAACTGATAAATGTAACCTACTCATAATTCACCTCGAAAGCATCGATTTCGTCAAACCGCATTCTTCAACGCGACCTTGTTGATTTGACGAAAAGTTATTAAGTTAGCCAGAATACAAATACCAATCGACATAAACAATTAGAACGCTTAAATAATCCCCTAACTATGTGCAGTTAGCATTTTAATTTTATGTCAAAATGTGACTAATACGGTTGAGGAGCAGGGCTGTTCAGTCAGATTGTAGCCTCTGTAAATGCTACAGCCTGATTAAAGTCTAAAGCATTTTCGAATAGTGCATTTGAAATTCCATTTTTGGCCTTCATACGGCAAATATTCAGAGCAAAGGATCTCAAAAGACCCATATTCATAGGATTTATTCTTATTCGTGAACTATCTTCATTGAAAATATGATCACGAACATAGTGACAACTATTTTCAACTGCCCAGTGAGAGCGAATGATTTTGGCATATTTATTTGCATTATAAGAGGTTGTAGATACATAGAAAGAAACCTCATCTGAAGAGACCCATTCTTTCTTTTTAGTACTAAAAACAGAGCGTTCACGGTTAACTTTAACGACTTCTGCAATGAGACCTCCCCATTTTTCGGGATACAAAGCAGTAAAGTTTTTGAAAACTTCTACTGAGCGCCGTTCTACACGGCCATGATGTTTTTCTATAGGCCCTTTGTAACGATCATCAACAGTACCATCAGATGCATATGTTTCACAGGTCCATAATAAATCTTTTTGATTTTCTTTTACCTGAACAACCATATTATTTCCTGTTAATTTTACTGCTTTTAAGGTTTTTTTGACAGTGGAGAGCATCTCCAGTTACAACACAACCTTGAAGATTAAATTGGCTAATAAGATTTTGTCATACAGGTATCTCATTTGTTTTTTCAGACACCTTTTCTGGCCCCAACATCATCTTATTTTCTGTGTTATATATGTTTAGTACATGTATGGCTGTTTGATCCCTCATATTGTTATAGCTTCCTCGTAAAGTTTTACCGTCACAACTGATAACGCTCCCTTCTATCGTTGTAGATGTTTTTTCAACATATTTTCTGAAACAGGTCTCTAATCTTTCTGTTTTAATACCTTGAATGATGGATCTTATGGTTGTATATGACGGAGCTTTATCCCAATTTAAGTTCAACTCTACTGATAATTCATCAAATCGTTTTTTGATACACGTGTGTATTTTTCTGTATGAGATTGCTCCGCTAATAATAGCCAGAATACTACACATCAACACCTCTCCAAGTAGATACTTTTTCCCTTGTTCGCGCCTTTCATCTTTGATCTCTTTCAATAGTTCAAACAACATACCTTCAACTCCCTTTTAAAATTTTATGTTGTTATTCTACTTCATTTCTTCGCTAAAATCTGACTGAACAGCCCTAGGTTGAGGAGAGTGTGAAGTTCACCTCGCTAGCCTCGATTTCTAACCTACAACCGAAACAGTTGCCCTTCATCAATAGCTGCGAGCCCGATAGTTTAGGGTTACTATCGACTGACAGGATTATAGGGTGGAGCTAGCAAGATTATTATCGGAAAACAATTCCTTACTGTTTGTCGGGATCAACCACGGTATAGACGCAGGTGAAAATCGACATTAGGGGTACTGACATCAAGTCGGCCTTCACCACCAGGGTCATGTCGTTGCCCGGTCGAACGCTATTGATACCACAGCCGGTCGGCTATCGGTGACACTGTCACTGGCCTTAAAAGTAAAATGACCTTCGATTTTTTGCTCCGGTCTTGCGGTGTGGGTCAGAACGAATGGGGTACCGGTTAACCGGATTTTGAACCACAGTGAATGTAAGAGGGTCGTCCTCGTCAATCCTTGAGAGCTCAGTTGCTCATAGATTTGCAGACGCTCGTTGAAAAACAAAAATAATCGTAAGGTTAAATCCGCCCGCAACTAAAACGCGAGGTTGTCATCATTTGATCCCTTTCTTACTTCAGAATCGTCATTTTCCGCGTTTCAGTGTAATCACCGGCCTGGATCTGGTAGAAATAAGTGCCCGAAGCTACAGTTTCACCAGTCGCTGTTTTCCCATTCCAGTAGAGAGCCTGATCCTGGCTGAGATAAAAACCGCTAGGTTGAAACCCTTTATCCAATTGCCTGACCAACTCCCCAGCCACATTATAGATCCGGAACGAGACATTCGTATCCTGTGCCAACTGGTAGGGAATCCAGGTTTCCGGGTTAAACGGGTTAGGAAAGTTCAAACGAAGCCTAGTAGTTGCGGGTTGTGTGGGAGCCGCCGGGCTATCAACGGCTATTTTTAGCATGGTCTCTCCGCTACCGGTATTTTTGTTTAGATCTGTTCCTTTGGCCGAGATAGTTACGGGACCTTTCCCGTCACTCGACAGAAAATAAGTTTGATGCCATATCAACCGCTCAGGTTCAGCCTTCAAACCAGAGAGCCTTTGTCTACCGACGGTAACAATTGGCATCCCTTTCAGTTTCTCGTTTGCCGTAATGGTAATGAAAATCACTCGGGGCGACAACGGGTGGGCAACAGCAAAGACTTCGATTTTGGGTGGTGTTTTATCCGGAGGATCAATAATACTGATTTTTAGAGGTTGTTCCAATAGATTGCAATCTGGATCTTTAATAGTGATGTCAATCTGGAAAGTGTCGCGTACCTGCTCAAAATATTCTGCTACTTTGATCTTCAATCGCCCCTTCTGAATTCCAGCTACAGGCGTTTCCTTCTCCATTATTACACTGAGGGCCTCTGGGATTGAATTATTCCAAACTAGTTCTTCAGCTGATGAGTCGAGATCAAAGACAGTGAAGTTGAGCACGAGTTCCTGGCCGGGATAAATGTCACGATCCTTTAGCCCCTGTAAAATCGGTACTTCAGCCTTGGAATTTGGTTTCCAAATACGGAGTGTTACATCAACTGTACCTAATTCCTCGGTGGTTGGATCTTTGATGGAGAAACGGACCTTTTGGTCCATGAAAGTTGTTTCGTTGTTTGCACTAAAGTAATTACTTGCGACGGTGATCGTGACCAGTTTTTCGGTTAGTTGAGCCTGTTTGGCCGTAGGCCCAAATGTTACTTTAAATCGATCTTTGTCTTCCGGTTTCCGGTATTTCCCTGTGCTCGCTTCCCAAATCTCCCATGACCACTCTAATCTAGCTTTATTTGTCTTAATCGATGAGTCCAAGGTCACGTATGGGTATAGATCTAAATAGGCGATACCTAGCGTTGACTGGTAATCGGCCTGACCACAACGAATGTTAATAACCTTGGGAAAGTCCTGGAATTTAGGCGGCTGGACAATTCTGATTGGAATTTCGCCTTTATCTTCAGTCCCCCAAATGTCGGAAACGGTAATTTCCAACTTACCTTCTTTAAAATCGGTAGCAAACGTTTTGTCTGGAATCAACTTGATAAAAGGCCTGCTCTTATCAATAGAAATTGGTTTTTTCCCGTCGGGTTTCTGCCATTTCTTCGTCGTTAGGTCCCAAACCTGAGGCTCCAGCCCCTTGACTGAACCAAACTGCCAGCGCAACTTGGAAATATCCTCGTAGTCGATCAACGTTGATAATTCTTGTTCTATGCCTTCTTTCAAGTCTTTGGCTTCCTCCGATGAAAAGGTAATTGACAGGTCTGTGTTTAACTCTAGCGGCGGGGGCTTGATAATCAAGACCGGTAGTTCGGCTTGGCTAAATTTCTTATTTCGATTGGCTTTAAGTTTAAGCCGGAAACCGAAACACTGCTTGTCATTCGGACATTGGTAGTCTTTGAGGTAACCCTCATCCTTAGCTTGTGCTTTGTCGATCAGGTTTAGTTCCTGGCCAGCGGAAATTTCGAATTTCAATGTCAACAGAGCTGGGTCCTTCTGCCCTCGCTCTATCTTTAGACCACCTGCAATTAGCTTCTTTTCATTCTCAATTTCCCAGGTAATACCGCTTCTTTGTTCCACATAGGCCTTCAAATCTAGCAACTTATCGATGTTGGAATAGAGTAGAATTGGTTCTTCAAATTTGGCGTCTTTCAATATCGGTTTAGAGGGAAACACCAAAACCTGGATGTCGTGGGTCAGCTTTAGCCCGTTCGGATCCTCCAGCCGTAAAGTTGTCTTTTCAGGCACCTCTGTCTTAAAATTGTCAGGCACTTTTGGCGTTGAAAAGACAAATTTCAAGCTATTCGCAGGCTCTCGCTTAATCTGAATCGGACTATCTTTTTTCTCCGGCTCAAGAGTTAAGGTCAGATTGTCCTGCATAACTGAGGTCTCCATCGGCTTTTTGGTCAGGGGATCAATAATTTGGTTGGTTAGATCGAGCTCTTTAGTCTCGTCGTTGATAAACGATCGTTGCGTCGGAAAGTTTTTGACCAGTGTTGGTGGTAGTTTGGGAGCTACGACAACCTTGACCTGAAGCGCGACTTCAGCCGGATTTCCTTCACCGTCAGTTACTTTAACCTGTAGGGGGAAGATCTGGCCCATCTTGCCGACGGCCCCTTTTATGATCAAGATTCGCCTCTTCGGATCTAGTATCGCCACCGGAGACGAGTCAGGGATCACGACCCACTGTAAGTCGCTGGATTTACTATCTGTGTCTTTGACGTATTGATCCAGTTCAAATCGCTGTTGCCAATTTTCCCGTACCTCAACTACTTTTGGCAGGCTGACTTCTGGTGTCGCTGTCACTCGAACCTTAACACTTTGTCTAGCGATTTTTCCCAACTGGTTGGTAGCTGTTAACGTTAGGGTTAGCTCTCCAGCCCAATCGCTCATTACCTTCAGTTCTAGCCGACGGTCTGGCAATATTTGGGCTGAAACCAGCTTGGGGTCAGGCGTAATTGAGAACCACTTTATCTGGTCGACGGGAGTAAAGTCATCTGTCACATATTGATCTAATTGCAGATCTGACCATGTCTCTCCAGCTTTCAGTTTGATGGCCCGAGGCAGCTTTTTAATCTGCGGTTCTGTAACTTTTAGCGCCTGGATTGAAATCTCTACCTCGTCCGTGTAATTTTTGGAATCAGTAGCCGTTAGTGTTACTTTCTCCGTCGCAACAGCCTTGGCCGAAACAGTAGCTATCCCCCGATCAATTATGAACTGGATCTGATCGTTATCGTCCACTGACCACTGAATCTCCTCAGGGTTGCTATCGTAGTCCCGGACATACTTTTTCAGATCGACCTGAACACTTCTTTTTTCGAGGGGTAGCGTTTTATCTGGATCAAACAGTACCACTAAAACTTCATCTTGGTTCAGCAGATCTGCGAACAGTTGATCGTCGTTAATTTGAGGTGGTGCACCAACGGGTACGATTTCCACCAAAATCGATTTTTTCTCCGAGTGTTGCCCTAGATGGTTTTGCGCTACAATCAGAAAATCCTCTTTTATTCCACCCTGGTTCCCCCTAAAGATTGGCCGACGGCTTTCTAACCCTTCAACTTTTATCTGCTTGTTGCCTTCCACCTGCCATGAGATCTGGTTATCTTCGGCAATAGCATCGATGACGTAGTCGTCCAGATTAAATGGTGAGCCTGATGGTAAGATTTGCGTTCCGTCAACGGTGAAAACAAGCAAAGGGATTTTAGAAACGATTGGGCCGTCGATATCTGGCAACACAGTCAGGTTCATGGTAGTTGAGGTCTGATTGCCATCGGCATCCCTTGCTACAAACTGAACTGCCGCCTTTCCGGTCTTACGCTTTCCTTCCAGTGTAGCCAGACTGGCATTGATTCGCACTTGAACTGGAGCGGCTAGTCCATCAGTATCTGGTGTCGATGTCTCCGATTGAACGGCTGACCAATCCCAGGTTAAACCGTTAAGATCCGGTGCATCGGCATCGCTGACATACTGACTTAGGTCTATTATCTCCGATCGGTTCAAGCGCAACCGTTTGGCAGGCAGCGGCTTGATAACCGGAGCCGTCATTACCCTGACTTTGATCTCAGCTATGACTGTGTGCTGTCGACTATCAGTGACTTGCAATTTGATGCTAGTCGCCCCAAAAAAATCACCCTTCGCCTTGAAGGTCGCTTTATGTGTAATCGGATCGATATTCGCGGCTATCTGCGGATTGGCGATATCAAGCCATTTCAGTTGCTGAGGTTGGGTATTACTTTCTTCGACATAGTTATCGAGATAAATGGGTTCTGAGGTCTCATGTTGAAGAAGGTGTATATTCGGAATAGGACTCAAAACCGGTCCCCCCTTGATGCTAAATACCGCGTTATTCAGTGTNGCCTTGATCTGTTTCTGAGCCCCGTCTTTGGTCAGGACAGTGGCTTCCGTTNATCGAGAACGCCCTTCATCTTCATCGAATCTGAGTACCGTNTGTTTGGTTGCTTGGCGGGGGCGGAACTTCAATTGTGCTACTACACTTGGGTTAATAATTGCCTTCTCCGCGTCCCCAAAAATTAGCAACTGGACATAATCAACTTGCCCCTGATCAATATTGTTNCCGGGATCACCGTGGGTATCGTTGTCTAATATTAACCAGGATTGGAGTAGTTCGGTGGGTTGAACACCTTCGATTACGTTGGGTGTAGTTGGATCGGTATCCACCAGTTGCAGATCCGCATCCGGATGGGTAAGAAAAATTGATAGACCGACTACCGGTTCCCCCTTCGGGTCCACATGTAAATCGACTATAAAGGGTTTATCTAGATCTACCTGAAAGTCAGAAACTTCGGTCCCATACTGACGCAGGGAGAGAACGACAGCCTTCGAAGAGACTGTTAACGTTAGGAGGAGAATCAGCGAGAAGAAACAGTATCCCGGCGATAGCATACGGCTTCCGTCGGGTGCATATACTGAGAAACAATATTTATATATTGTTTCATATTTCCACATCGAAGAGGCCGCTACTTTGGCANATGGAGGTTGGACGAAAACTAGCGCAGGCTATTCCATGGAGCTTGATCGTATACCTCAACTAGTTGATAACCTTCTTCTCCAATTGATGGGCCTAAGATAGCCAGGACTTTGGCANTTTGACCGGAAACGTTGAAAGAGGCATGAACAGCACCAGCAGGAATAAACACTGTGTCNCCNCTACTCAGCATCTGCATCTNTTCACCTAGCCACTGTTCGATTGTGCCATCTAGGACATAGATAACTTCTTCCTGTTCAGGATGCTTGTGAAAATTGTGTCCACCCCCAGGTTCTAAGGTGACTTCGATTACCACCAGATCCTTGGTTGCGGTCGTTGCCGGACGACTCACCCAACCCATTACTCCCCAGTCCAGTGTTTCTCGTTCCATCTGTTCGACTGTAATAAATTTTCCACTCATCTTGTCTTCTCCATTAAGATCAATTGATAGATTATAACTTAATGTTCGCTAATTTTTTAGCCTAAAAATGAAATTTGGGTAATGTTCCAGAATTGTTATTGGNTATATTACTGGAGGCTGTTGACAGTTCAATGTAACTTATTGTAATCAAAGGGTAAACTAGTATTATGCTGGTTNCGACACCAACNNATCTAGCTTCCATGCCCCAACTGAGGCTTAATGATCAGCTGCGGTCGATACTGAGGAACATCAGGCTCCAAGACAGGATCTATGANAAACCAAGTCTTCGACTGACTTTAGAAGGAATCCTTTGCCTCATGTGCAGCGACTGNNTCTGNCGCTATTCGACCACTGAGTTCGGCGGGTGGAATACTGTGTACAAACAATTTAATCGTTGCTNCAATAGGCAGAAGTTGGTGCAAATCCTTACAGCTCTGCTTAAAGAGTNCAATCTTGCATGGGAGTATCGTCCAGGCTGACCAACATAGCCCTAAAGCTGTGGGCCGAGACAATCAGGTCAGAGTAAAAAGCCGCGCACTGGTAACAGCTTCAATATCGATCCTCCAACCAGTTTTNTTCCTTGCNCTAACATACCGAAAAACTTACATAAAAAGCAACCTCTATCCCGACCTGGGTTATCGACCCTTTTGCCGCCAGTGATTGGCAGTTGCACTGGCTGATTTCTATCGTTGACACTCAAAGNCAATGCTTAGCCTCCGATGAATAACGCTTTTTACCGCAGCAAAGACGCCCCTCTTTAGACTTTGACAAATGTATCAATCGTGTTACAATTAGTCCATCTTCGGTTCGCTCCACTGGGTGGTCTATAACANAGGAGAATCGAAATGAAAAAGTCCTTGCCTTTAAGTTGGTGTTTGGTTGTTGGTATTAGTTGACTTCAATCTTATGCCTCANGCCGAGGCTCAGACACCTTAAGCAGCTTACTTACCGATTCAGCGACCGGGATATTACGTCTCACTGACGTTCATGGAAATTATGATCACAGAAATTCTAACCTAGCCCTACGTCCAGTGTTATTTGATAATCAGGAACAACACCNAAGGTTTATCACGATTATCAAAATAAAGAGAGATTATATTCAACAATTCATCCTATGTTCGACAGGGGAGTTTCAAGCCAAAGNCAATTTATGATCAAACCAACAAAACCTGTTTATGTGGTGCTCATTCTTGTTCATGTTGTGTCGTGGAATGCTTTTTGCAACCAAAATGGTTTTAGCACAGAACAGTTTGGGTTCTTCGAAAGTCATATCCGTCCAATATTAATTGAAAATTGCTACAGTTGCCATGCTTCTGACACCAAGCAAGAGGGTGGGCTGATGCTTGATAGCCGATCCGGTTGGGAAAAAGGCGGCTACCGTGGCCCGGCTATTATTCCTGGTGANGCTGACAACAGTTTATTGATCCAGGNCATTAGTTACACGAATCCAGATTTGCAGATGCCCCCTAAAAGCCAGTTGTCANANCANNNNATTGATCGTTTCCAACGCTGGGTTCACATGGGGGCACCAGACCCTAGAATCGAACAAGCTAAACCTAACGGTATTTCAATATTCGATATCAAATCCAGATCTAATTTTTGGTGTTACCAGCCAGTTCAGGTAACCATGCCGCCTGAGGTACAACATAAAGAGTGGGTTGTTAACCCAATAGATCAATTTATTCTGGCCCGCCTTGAAGAAGAAGGGCTGACACCTGCTGATCCTGCTGACAAGAGGACGCTGATTCGACGGGTGACTTATCTTCTGACGGGACTTCCGCCGACTCCGAAGGAAGTGGATACATTTTTAGCAGACACCTCTGAGGATGCCTACACTGGAATGGTTAATCGACTTCTAGATTCACCCCATTTTGGAGAAAGATGGGCCAGGCACTGGATGGATTTGGTGCGATATGCAGAAACACGCGGTCATGAAGGCGACTTCCCAATCCAAAATGTCTGGCCTTATCGGGATTATCTTATTCGGGCTTTCAACAATGATATTCCATACAATCAGTTTGTCCGTGAGCACATTGCCGGCGATTTGCTTGGTGCCCCCAGAATCCATCCCCAACTTGGGTATAACGAATCTGTCATGGGCACAGCGTTCTACCATCTGGGCGAAGCGACACATAGTCCAGTTGATATTTTAGAAGATGAAGCCGTTCGAATTGATAATATGATTGATGTGACCAGCAAAACCTTTCTGGGGTTGACCGTTGGCTGTGCCCGCTGCCACGACCACAAGTTTGATGCTATATCCACCAAAGATTACTACTCCCTTTTTGCTATCATAGCCAATTCACGGATGACTTATGCATCCATTCATAATCCTGACAAGCTTGCTGACCAGGCAAAGACTTTACGAACAGAGAAATCAAAAATCCGTCAGATGCTCATAGACAACTGGCAAATTAGAACCGAGAATCTCGGTCGATATCTGGTTGCAACGTCGGGAATTCGAAATCAGTCACAAGAGTATTTTGAGACGAAATCACAGCGGCACGATTTTAGTCAAGATTTAATTATTGCTGATTTTGAAGGGCAAGACTACGGTGATTGGCAGACAACGGGGGAAGCTTTTGGATTAAAACCTACCAGAGACAATCTCGAATTTCAAAAAGATATCACAGGTTTCGAGGGGATAGGTTTTGCTAACAGTTTTTCTGACGGAGATAAGTCGCAAGGCAAGCTGACCTCTCCGAAGTTCCAAGTCCAACGGAAATTCGTTAATTTTCTGATTGGTGGGGGCAACCATCATAATAAAACCTGTATTAACCTGGTAATTGATGACCAGATTGTTCGAACCGCCACAGGGCACAATCAAGCGAAATTGGCAGCAGTTACCTGGGATGTATCAGAATTTGCCGATAAAACTGCCCGGCTCGAGATCGTTGATAAACATTCTGGCGGTTGGGGCCATATCAGCCTGGATCATATTGTCTTAACCAATCTACCAACATCTCCTGAATTCCTATACTCCGAAATGGCTCAACAGGCGACTGAGAACAACCCAAACCTAGAAGTAAGTCAACTGATTCAGTGGACCAATGCTTTAAAAGGCACAACAATTGACAAGCCGGAACACTCCCTTCACTACTGGTTCAAAGCTATAGAAGCGTTAGAGAGCAAAAGCCCAATTAACCTACAAATGCTCAGAGAGTTGAAGTCAGATCTAAAGCAAAAGGATGGTATAGCTCTAGGCGATTTCCGTGATGGCCATTTCAGCAATTGGTATCTTGAAGGCGTTGCTTTTGGACACTCCCCCCCAGCGCAAGGTGACATTTTAATTAGTGGTAAAGATAGGCAAATCAACCAACTTTTACCCTCTATTCCTTCCAGTGTTGGGGCCACGACACAACTGCCTGGAGCCTTACGGTCGCCAACCTTTACTATTGAACGCGATTTTATTAATGTTCACACATTTGGACGCGGTAACAAGATCCGCATTGTCCTTCATAACCTTCAGCTTATTCAAGATCCAATTTATGGTGGACTAGAACGCCAAATCAATAATTCGAGAGCTCAGTGGCAAAAGTTTGATCTTCGTCGGTGGAAAGGCCACCGTGCTTACATTGAAATCTTACATAGCACTGGCCTAGACAATTTCATTGCCGTTGACTTGGTGGTTGCTCACAATGGAAAACTTCCTGAGTCATTTGCCATAAAAAGCCAGCAGTTCTCTGAACAGGTCTCGTCATGCGAAGAATTAGAAAACCTGTTTGATCAACGGATTCTATCTGCCTTTAACGATTGGCAAACAGGGATATCAGACATATACCAACTGGATCTACTCAACTTTCTTCTTCGGCATAAGTTGCTATCCAATTCTTCGGATTTAAACGATTCAATAATGTCTTACAGCCAGCTGGAATCAGCATTGCNGCTTGACCAACGAATCGTGGCTATGACAGACGGAAATTCGCATCAGATGGCTGTTTATACAAGAGGGGATCCTAGGGATTTAGCTGAGACTGTTTCTGCACGATTTCTTGAAGTCTTAGCTGGGTCAAACACTCCATATCAAACTACCAGTAGCGGGCGGCTACAGTTAGCTGAGGACATTATTAACCCTAATAATCCCCTGACTTCCAGAGTGATGGTCAACCGAGTCTGGCATCATCTTTTTGGCCGAGGTATTGTCGCCACGGTTGATAATTTTGGTCTGATGGGAGATTTTCCCTCACATCCCAAATTGCTCGATTATCTGGCTGATCAGTTTATCTCAAACGGCTGGTCAGTTAAAGACCTNATTCGCACTATTGTTAATTCGAATACTTATCGGATGTCAAGTCAAAGGTCTCCTGAATCATTAAAGTTTGATCCGGATAACCGTTTACTTCAGAGTATGAATGTTCGTCGACTGGAAGCTGAAGCTGTTCGTGATGGTATGCTTGCAGTATCAGGACGCCTCAATCGCAAAATGTATGGCCAAAGCGAGATTGTGCACCTGACCCCCTTCATGATTGGTCGNGGCAAACCGGGACAAAGTGGTCCGCTTGACGGTAATGGTAAACGTAGTATCTATATTGAGTTGCGTCGGAACTTTCTGCCCGACATGATGCTTGCGTTCGACTTACCAATACCATTTACAACCTTTGGTAGGCGAAACACAACAAATGTCCCTGCCCAAGCACTGACACTCATGAATAGCCCGTTTGTCACTCAACAAGCTGCATACTGGGCAAACCAACTACTNAAACAGGAAATTGATAGCTTGGGAGGCCNAATTGAATGGATGTATCAACATGCTTACTCTAGGCTTCCATCGGAAAACGAAGTAAATCAAGCTACGGCTCTGCTGTATAAGCAAGGTANGGAGTACAATATCCCAGAATTGGAGAGCCCACATGATGANCGGATCTGGAAAGACCTTGGCCATGTTCTATTCAATTCTAAAGAATTTATTTACATCTTTTAGGTAGACTTATGAAGGATTCAAAAATGACGCGTCGACGAATGTTAAGCTTGTGTTCTAATGGGTTTGGCTCATTGGCTTTACTCGGACTAATGGGATCCAAAACATTCGGTAATGTGCTTACCTCTGGCAAAGCCAAACCACTTTTCCCTCGACCTAGCCATTTTGGCCCCAAAGCCAAAAATGTCATCTTTCTTTACATGGATGGTGGTGTCTCTCATGTCGACACTTTCGATCCTAAACCATTGCTAGCCAAAGAGAATGGCAACCCAATGAAAATGAAGATNGAACCCACGCAGTTCAACAATAACGGTGGAGTGCTTAAAAGTCCTTGGGAATTCAAACGTTATGGACAGAGCCGTATTGAGGTTAGTGACTTATTTCCGCACATCGCCACCTGTGTGGACGATTTAGCCATAATTCGCTCCATGGTATCGGAATTCTCAGAACATACTAATGCCAACTACTTTCTGCACACCGGACACGGATTGCAAGGTCGACCNAGTCTAGGGACGTGGGTCAGNTATGGTTTAGGAAGCGAAAACCAGAATCTGCCGGGATTCGTTGTTCTTAATGGCGGGCTAATTCCTTCTGGAGGGCTGGATAATTTCAATAACGGNTTTCTGCCGGCCCATTACCAAGGCTCAATTTTTCAATCAGGCGAATCGCCTATTGCTAATATTAACAAATCTGAGCCGATTCCGAAACTGCAGAGAAACAAACTGGACTTTGTCAGGCANCTGGACAAACGGTTACTGGGTCGGATTGGACCTACTGACGAGATTGAATCGGCAATCACCAATTATGAATTGGCCTATCGAATGCAGGACACTGTGCCGGAGTTGGCCGACCTGAGAGGTGAGAGCAGAAGAATCAAGAAATTATACGGTTTTGATGCCACATACCCACACACTCGGACTTACGCTAGACAGTGTTTGATAGCACGGCGGTTAGTTGAGCGGGGTGTTCGGTTCGTTGAATTAACCTGCCCGAGAGTCAAAGCAGACCGCTGGGATCAACACGGAAATATAAAAGATGGCCACTANAGAAATTCGTTAGCAATAGATCAACCTATTGCCGCCTTGCTGATGGACTTAAAATCTCGAGGACTGCTTGATGAAACGCTGGTTGTCTGGTCAGGTGAGTTTGGACGCACACCTTTTTCACAAGGCAAGGATGGACGTGATCATAACCCGTTTGGGTTCTCAATGTGGCTTGCTGGTGCGGGTATTAAAGGTGGAACCGTTTATGGTACCACAGATGAGTATGGTTATAAAGCCGTTGAGAATGTAGTTACTGTTCATGACATGCATGCCACGATTCTTCATCTGTTGGGGATTGATCATAAGCAGCTTACTTATCGATTCAGTGGCCGTGATATACGTTTAACTGACGTTTATGGAAATGTGATTACAGAAATTCTATCGTAAAATCAACTTAACGAGAANGAAATTCTTCATTACAGAAAAGCAGNAAGTTTCTTNTACTNACTCTTTTTGATCGCAATCTTGGCCGGTGGGAGTACGGATCAATAAACAAAGAAAATAATTTGTAGTCAATTTACCAGATCCATTTGAGCCTCTAACTGCTTCCTCTCTGATTTGATTCGTCTGATCTTCCCCTGAGCATCTTTAGTCTTCTTGTTATAAGTCTTTGAACACCCGCTGTGCAAGAGAGCNGTTGAGTTTAACCCGTTTCCTCGTACTGGAACACCCTCGTATACACCCTATGCAAAAAACGGGCATATAAAGAAGCGAACGAGGCCATTAAAAAAAACGCTTGAATGGCACGCCAGCAAGCTATTCAAACAATATCACGTCGATTAGCAGAGTCCGAGCACAACCCCGACGAAATACTCGAAATATCACCATATCTATCGAATACGGTTTGTCCGCTCCAGTGGCCATAGCAGGTGAAGTAGCGCTGTTGGAAGGAGCCTTATTGGAATAGGCCATCTCGATGCAGATGTCGCCTAACCATTTTACCCCGCAGATGCAAAAAGCCTTTCTGTTACTGCAAGTGCTTCCATTGCAGGCCTTCATCAGCAGCGACATCCCTTTCGTTTTGTCTACGCCGAAGGAAAAACAAATCAGAGAAACGGAGTTAATGGCGGTCGATTTACTCAATCTAGGCCCCATGCCAGACCGAGTGCGTAATAAAAGGTTAGTCCTGATTTTATTGATTANCCTGTGGACAATAACCGGCGGGGTTGCTGACAATCAGCCGCCGGTGAGAATCAATCCGCCCAACAGCGANATNTCTCCGCAAAAATGACTGGCGCACTACCGAGGTACAAAGTCTATTTTGACTGTGATTAAGGAAGATTAACTGGTCAATAACCAAACAATAGGTTGCGATAATTCTTTCTAGCATCAATTTTCTCCTTTTCTTTTTGAACTAAGGGNAAACTGGTTGCGCCTTCAGCCAACGATGTTGGGTCTTGCATTCTGTAATTAGCCAATATTTAATAGCTATACAAAGCTTTGATAGCGCAAAAACATCGACTNCTATTGGACCAATCGGCCAAATAGGATCATCATTGGCTTGGCATAATGGTTTAGTATTAGATTGTCCGTTTGGGCCTCCTATCTCAGATCAGTCTCTTTTACGGTTAACCCTCTTTAGCCGACTANACCAATTTCTCTTTCCTTGCTCTGCACGCNCCTCAGATAATTGGGTTTCAGGTTTGCCACACTGGCCAATCGTTCTCCTGTAATTTTTTCCAGGTTCCGTCAAATTCATCACTGCCGTCGTCCTCCCATTCGTCTAGCCGGATACCGTGGGCAAAAGATTCATCTANCCCTTGCTTCATGAGTCGTTCAGCCTGCTGCAGATTTCGGTAATAGTGTTTGATACCGCCAGGTAGTGTGACGACAGAGATATGTCGTAGCCACTCAGGCGCTGAAAGGTGAGAATAACGTTTCACCATATCTTCATCTAACTCTACGCCCAGACCGACTCCTTCAGGAACTTTTATGAATCCTCGCTGAACGCTATGCGCCTCGGTAATTAGATCATTCTCATAGGCATGGCTTGTCGTCACGCCCGGCAAGGTGGCTGTTGGCATTACAGCGCCTAAATGGCAGGCGAACGCCGTGGTAATCCCGGTNCCAACATACTGTAGTAAGATCGGCGTGTTTGCCGCAGCAAAGGCCCAGCACGACGCTAATGCGCTCCTGACGGTTTCGTGACTACAAAGTGCNCCATCGAAATCACCTGCACGAAGACCGATCCAAGGACCAGATGGCTGTCGGGAAGCACCCTCACAGATAACACCAATACCGTGCAGATAGAACGGAGTGCGAATCTGACTGTGCAACCTCCTCCACCCTTCAACATCATAGGCAAAAATTGGCTCTTCTACTCCTTTGACCAGTGGGATTTTCTCTAACTCTCGCAGGATGGGTAAAGCTTTCTCTACATTTATCAACGACCCGTTAAAGTCGAACTCCACCCCGAAGTCCGGCGGTGCAACCTCCTGCATAGCGTGTGACTGTTCAACAACGTCATAAAATGCCCGGGCCTTACATTTGAGGCCGCGATATCCACGTTCAGCGGCAACTTGCACTTCAGCTGCGCTATCCTCGGGAGACATGCAGGGCATCCACCAGCCCATTGGCACCCATTGACGCATTTGTTGTCCCATGAGTTTCCATGCCGGAAGTCCCAGCTGTTTGCCCATCAAATCATAACAGGCCATATCGAGGTTGAACCGCCCCTGTCCCATCACATGATCGAATGGATTGGTACCGAGATAGGCATCCAGTAGCTCTTGATCGAAGGGGTCTCCAGGATTTTCCCCCAGGCCGATAAGGCCAGTATCAGTATGAAATTTATAGACAGTAACCTCCTCAGTCATAGCAAAGTGGTAATATCTCTTACGAATACGATTTTCGTAGGGGATACGCAAGGCAATAGTTTCAATTTCTGTGATTTTCATCTGGATCCTCCGTTCGTGAAAGTAGATTTTTCACCGCCAGATATTCCCGCAGAGCGAGATCCTATGTAACCGAGCCCTGTATCTCTTGTATACTACGTGGATAAAGAGGTGAAAAAGTCAGGGGCAAAGTTACTATAACCGATGGTCCCAGGTATTATACCCACCACGGGCTCTTTTAGCTGGTAGGGATAGCAATACCGATTATGCTATCGGCACAACATTTTGCAATAGATTTAGTTGTTCGTAACCTACGAATTGATTGCTACCTCTTGGTCTCGTTCACCCTAAAATTGTCTTTTGTCATCTCTGCTAGTCATAGTGTATCTATGTTCAGCCGGTGAGTGGGGCTGGACTGGCAGACTACGGTTCAGCTGTCAATTAGGTATAGACGAAACGAGCACTTTCTGGTATGATGATNAATATGGCTAAGACGGGAAAAGGCTTACGACCTTAGTAAGTCGGTTGGGCAGGTAAAGCCTGACAACACAAACAGTTTCAACGAAAATATCACTTGTACCGTTCAGTGGATAACTGCTTAAGAATNGTGCTGAGAACAGTGAACGGTTACGTAGAGGAGGTTAACACGACCATCCGCCAGAATGTTACCGGGGTGATTATTGTGTGGTATTCCTCACCACCAGTAGTATCGGTGTTGCTACCGCTGCTGAGCGCTCCTTTTGGAAGGAGAAGTTTCCCGAGGTCGTAGAAGTTATTCTCGTCATAGAGGACTTCCCTCTCCTCAAAAACCTGCTGGAATTGAACGATTCCGTGGAAAGAAGACCNCCTTGTACTGAAGGNGCAGATCTTCCCCAGAAAGATGGAATTTCCTCCGAACAGCGCNATAGCTACTCTTGGCTTGGCCNCTGCNCACAAGACCTGCTCACCAGGGAATTCCCTGACTGCAAGAAGCGTCTGGATCGCAGGTAGAGGACAGGAAACGCTACTATTATGGTNGAAGAATACATGAAAAATTTAGAATCAACGTGTAGACAACGCAAAGACAAATTGCGTTATGGGGGTATTATTTTGAGTACTGTACTGATCACAGGTGCTAGCGGTTTTATCGGGAAAAGATTGAGCCGTAAGCTGGCTGAAAATCATCNGGTTATATGCATGAGCCGGAAAGATCCCGGACTNAGCCTGTCCTGGGTTAAGGGCACTTTCGCTTCTTTTGAGGATCTAACTCAGATCGACAGTTATCAGATCGATGTACTTGTCCACTTAGGAGCTGTCACAGGTGGAATGACAGAACGCGACTGTCTTTTGGTAAATGTTGAGGGCACCCGCTGTTTATTGCGCTACCTGATTGACCGCGGTTGCAAAAAGTATGTTCTGGCTAGTTCTATCGCCGCCGTTGGTTTTCAGAGCAGGAAATTTCGACCTCTTCAGCTACCTGTTCCTGATGAGCATATTTGNCTTGATCGCAACGGCTACGGCTTGTCCAAGTATTTGATGGAAGAAATTAGCAGATACTGCCANCGACAGCAAGAAGAGATTGACATTATTAACTTGCGTCTCTCGAGTGTATGCGCCGATGATAGGATGCCGCCGTTGAAAAAAGTTGCGCCTTTACCAGAATGGAGTCTTGGTGGTCTCACCATTATGGGCTTAAATGATGCGGTCCGTGCTTTCGTAATGTCAGCAGAAGCATCTTATCAGCCCGGCGTGAGAATAATGAATGCTGTTGGCCCCAAGGCTTGGACAGCTGTACCAGTAGTGGAGATCCTTAGAAACTGGTGGGGAAATGAAGTCGATTTGTCCTATTTTGATCAGCCAGGCCAAGAACATAATTCCGTTTATGAAGTTGATCGAATTAGGCGAGAAATCGGATTTGTCGCTGAACATCTACCTCAAATAACCTGCTTATGAGTTTTCGTCATTCTGTTTGGCGGAGCTCTATTTCAAAGACCACTTTGATAGGAGGGAAGCCCGATGTCTGACTTTCAATTGACTCTGCGCACAGAGGTTCAACCTTTTAAAGGTAACAATGAATGGCATTCTGTTCAGCTTGAACGGTCGGTTCCTGTTGTTCAAACTGCGATTTTGCTGTGTGATCTTTGGGATAAACATTGGTGTAAGAGCGCCACTCGTCGCTTTGACCAGATCGCCATACGGACCAACGATGTCGTTGCNATTTCCCGTCAGAAAGGGGCACAGATTATTCATGCTCCCTCTGGTACCATGGATGTTTATCAGGGGTTTGAGCAACGTCAAATGATGCAAAAACTAAAGCATGTTAAGATGCCCATACCACAAGATTTACCAGACCCACCACAACCGATTGATGCCTCAGATGGCGGTTGCGACGACGAACCGCAGTGTCGAACTTATAGCGCTTGGAAACGCCAACATCCGGCCATAGAGATTGGACGGGAAGACGGTATTTCAGACAACGGTCAGGAGGTCTACAANCTGCTTCAGAGCAAAGGGATTAAAATCCTATTAATTATAGGAGTAGCCACCAATATGTGTATCTTGGGCCGTTCTTTTGCTGTCAAACCGATGACGTGTCTCGGCATCGACTGTGTGTTGGTTAGAGATTTAACCGATGCCATGTATAATCCGAGGATGGCCCCTTACGTTAGCCATCAAGCAGGAACCAAACTAGCAATTCAATATATTGAAAAATACTGGTGTCCGACGGTCTTGAGCCAGGATCTGATGTAGATTAGCTGAGATCTAATTATTCTTATTTCTTAATCTACACTTGATATGTGAAAAGTCAGTTGAATAAGTATGTTCAAGAGATAAAAGTATGGAAGCTGCATTTGGCAAGGTTTCAATCACACCACCCATCAATGATACCTTCCCGGATTTTTTCTTTCAGCCAGAAGGGGTATTGGATGAAATTTACGCTAGAGTNGCTGTCCTGAAGGCAAGCTTATCACCGGTCATCATTGTAACATTGGATGTTCTTGGTACCGGCGTNGCTGAGGTCGCAGACTTAGAATCGGCTATCTCCGAGGAAATCGGAGTTGCTACCGAACGGATATGGATAGTAGGTAGCCACAGTCATTCGGCGCCGATTTTGTGCCCAATTGATCTCTATGGCGGATTCAGCCCTTATTTCACAGGGCTAAAAGATCGGGTGATCAGCTTAATTGCGGCTCTAATGTTGCAGTTGCAACCTGTTACTATCCAGTTTGGTCGATCGACCTGCGACTTTAACGTCAATCGCCGCCGGATTGATGAAAACGGCAATTGCAGCATGGCTCCCAATCCGGATGGAATAGTCGATAAAAGTGTGCCGGTAATTAGCTGTCGCCAAGTTGACAACGCCCTGGTCGGCGTTCTCTTTAGTTACTGTTGTCATCCGACCATCCTGCTAGGCCCCAAAATTTCCGGTGACTATCCAGGTTGGGCCCAACTCACGCTGGAAGAGGAATATGACCCGGCAGTAGCTCTGTTTCTACCTGGTGTCTTTGGTAATGTCAGACCTTACCTCGACGCAGGAGATCATTTTCGATCAGGGAGCGAAGCAGACGCCATTTCGTGTGGTCAGGCGTTGGCAGAAACTGTGGAGGATGGGCTGAAAAATTGCCGTCATCTCTCGATTGACGCTATTCATGCCTGGCGCAGCAAACCTAGATTACCACTTGCCAACCCACTATCAAAAGATGAACTGGATCAGATAGCGGCCCAGTCGATCAAATTCCAAAGACAGAGTGACTCNCCAACGTCCTGGAAAGACGGATTTCAGGTTGCCCAACGGCAATGGGTACAGCAGGTTCGATTAGAACAGACGGAAGATCGTGTGCCAACTCATCAAATCTACACTTTTTCGAGGTTGCAACTGGGTGAGTTGAATTGGGTTGGACTATCCGGTGAATTCTTCTTGGAATACGGTATTTATGCCCAGCGACAGGGAGATGCTGAAACCACATTAGCATTTGGGTACACGCAAGGGTGCCAAACCTACGTGCCGACAGCTGANGCCCTGACTCAAGGCGGATATGAAGTTCACGCTTACAAACGCTGGAAACAGAGTGCTCCCTTCAAGCCAGAAGTGGAAGAGGTCGTCGAAAAAGCGATCGCAGATCTGATGGCACGCCAACCTTAACTGTTTTGAATTGATTCTTCTAAAACATTAGAATATGAGAGAGTAAATTTGGACNGTCTGCATGGAGTGACGATGCACCCAGTACAATAGAAGGAAACGCAGGTCTTACAANCCTACTGGAGGCGACGCCCAATCGACCAAGCCTCGGTGTAACATTAGCGAAGGATAGAAGATGTCAACTTCACAACAAGTCAGCATTATCAACCAAGCGTTCGCCAATGGCCTGAGACGTATTGTCAGAGAGAAACTCCACGCAGCGTATATCTACGGTGCTGCAGCCTTTCCGTAAGCAGTTCCCACTGGAGACATCAACTTCCACGTGATCCTGAAGAGTGCGCTCACGGATAGTGAGCGTTCAGAACTGGAAATGCCTCACGAGCCTTTGGCTGAGTAGTTTCCACCCCTCGGTGATGAGATGGATGACTACTATACCCTTCTTGCCGATGTTCTCCGTCGGTCACCACCCAGGAGCCAGATGAGGAGATACACCACCGACGATTCCTGGGCCCAACACCGCCAACATATTCAGGCCGGACGGTACATTGTTCTTCATGGGCCAGAGCCCACGGAGATTTANCGACCTGCGTCGTGGNCAAAGATCGAGCAAGCCTTGTACGGAGAGCGTAGGCTCTATGTTGAGAANCATCTACAATACACCGACTACTGTGTTCTCAACCGTTGCCGTCTGATTTACAGTTTCGAAACCGGGGATGTTGTCGTCTCCAAAGCCCAAACATCGGACTTGGCTTACGATGCTTTGCCGGAATGGAAACGCCATATCGAACTGGCAAGGAAATCGTATGCCGGTCAAGCAACGACAGAAGAGAGGCGGTTTATGCTCGCCGAGGTCGGAGCATTTCTCGAATTTGCGCAAATGAGAATTGAGCGTGCCGGGCAGAGTGNGGTGGTAACAGTACCTGTATCCTCGTAAGGAAGTAGTCCGACAGCTATAATTAGGAGGGTTGAATACCCAGTACNACTATCAAATAGCTCTCCCCGCAAGTTAGTTAATTCCTTTCCCTGTAGCCTCTGTCACCACAAGAATTTGAACTTCATATTATTTGTGAGTGGACACCTCTTGAATTTTGCGTGGATCTCTGGCACGTCACAGTGTAGCAAAAATGGTTGCCATGGACTATAATTGATACTGATAATAGTGTTGAGACTGTCCAACCCTATGATTANTAAAATAACAGCACCGTGTGTTTGATTCTNCTTGCCCACCGGGTNCATCCTCGTTATCCGTTGATTTTGCTCGCCAACCGGGACGAAGTATATGCCAGACCAACCGTACCTGCCTGTTTTTGGCCGAATGCACCTGATCTGCTGGCTGGTCGAGACCTGGTAGCCAACGGCACCTGGTTGGGTATTACCAAAAGTGGCCGTTGGGCCGCGGTTTCCAATTTTCGTCATCTCAAGGCAGATCATCCAGCAGTGAAATCACGAGGTAGGCTGGTCACCGATTTCTTGACCTCCACNACTCCAATTGACCTGTATGCCAAACGACAGCAAACCGAGAGCTATNACTATAATGGGTTTAATCTACTGTTAGGNGAAGTCGATTCATTACAGTCGAGTCCAACTTACCTAACNAGCTACAANCAACAGATCTCCACTCTATCCTCTGGNATTTACGGGGTGAGTAATCATCTGATCGATACCGATTGGGAGAAAGTGATCAGGGGTAAACAACAGTTAAAAACCTTGATTCGTAACGATGTGGTTAAAGTAAATCTGCTATTGGAAATGATGCAGCAACGTGGGCAGATACCGGAAGAGGCACTTTTTATTACCTCCGATCATTACGGTACTCGATCCACTACGTTAATTTTAGTCGATCAGACGGGTCGAGTTCTATTTCTNGAACGAACCTACGATTTGGAAGATTTATCAACAGATCTCAATTATTCAGATGTTAAATTTCAATTTCAACTCAGTTTAGCCTAAATCAAATTGGAGTTATAGATGCCGTTTATTTCGACCGATCAACTGAAACAAATCGAACTGTTCCCACAAGCCATGAGTCGTATTGTGACGGGCGAAAACATTATGCTCTCTTTTTTGGAACTGGAACAGGATTGTGTGATCCCAGAACACAGTCACCCACACGAACAAGCTGGATTGATACTGTCAGGTAAACTACGGTTTCGGATTGCCGAGGAGGAGCGGGTAGTCGGTGCCGGAGACGCGTTCCTGATTCCAAAAAATCTGGTTCATTCTGGCCGGGTAATCGAAGGCCCAGTCAAGGTATTAGACATCTTTGGTCCGCCCCGTCAGGATTATCTCGATGCTTACAATCAGTACAGCCAGACTTCAGAGAAGACGGTCTGGCTGTCCTAGTTTGACCTTAGTGAAATAGGTCTATTTGATGGCAACGTTGTTTACTGCAGACCGGTAACTGCAAGACTTTGACCATCCNAAGAATTGGGCTTTTCGGCACCTGNCAGATCAGACAGGGCCGTTTTGAGGCAATCACCTTTGGTATATTAACCGCTAGTTAGCGGCAGTTCATTGAGTCTATATTTCACTTGCGGGCTTCAAAGCATCGTATTACTGATTCCGCAAGGCTTCAATCGGTGACATTTTCGCCGCTTGACTGGCGGGGTAGTAGCCAAACACAACACCGACTATTACCCCTGCCAACACTGCGATCAGCATCGACTCTAAAGTAATTACTGAAGGCCAATCAAAGTCTAATCCGCCAACTAAAACTTCACGACCTCCCCAACCATCGCCTTGACCATCTCCGTCTTTGCTGGTCATTAAGTAACTGGCCCCCCAAGATGCCGTCTGACCAGCACCGGCTCCAATTATCAGACCCAACCCGCTACCCAGTAGGCAGATCATGACAGATTCAGTCAGGAACTGCAACCGAATTTGATACCCCTTGGCTCCCAAAGCCTTACGCAGACCAATCTCAGGTACACGTTCGTATACCGAAACCATCATAATGTTCAAAATACCAATTCCACCCACAATCAGCGCGATTGATGATACGGCCAGCACAAATAACTCGATGATACTGAGAACCTGTTTAAATAAATTGATCTGTTCCTGGACGGATGAAATTTGATAAAACTGTTCTTCGCCATATCGCCAGCGGATAACCGTTTTGACCTCTTTGATGGCTTGGTCCAGGTGTGCGGGTGTTTGGGACTGCACCAAAATAGCGTCGATCCGTTTTGACCTCTTTGAGCCCTGGTGATACTGTTTAGCCGTGGCGTGAGGGATATAGACAACATTATCCCGGTTGCCGCTTAATCCCACGCCAGCCCCCTGTTTTTCCATCACACCAACAATGGTATAACGATTACCGAAGATCTTTAATTCCCAGCCGATTGGGTTGAATCCGCCAAACAGGTCTTTCATTATTTCGCTACCGACGACACAAACTTTATCCAGGAAATCGACATCGGTGTTGGACAAAAACCGACCATATCGTGTAGATAAGTTCTGCACTAAACCCGTTTCAGCTGAAGCCAACCCAATCTGAGCATATTTTTGCTTTCCACCGACACGCAGGCTTTCATTGCCCCATGTTTCTGCCGGAACAGCCGCCTTGACCGATGGGCATCGATTTTGGATAAAGTCCATATCCGCCATGGTAAAGTATTTGTTACTGGTATTATGACGCCATTTGCCGCTTTCCNCATCTTGAATCCATTCCGACCANCGGAGGTCAAAAGTACTACCAGCTTGATTCATTTCAACATCCAGCAACTGTTTACCCCCGGCGGCTAGAGACATAATCAAGACCACGCCGGCCACGCCTGCCATAACGCCTAGAACTGTTAGGAAGGTGCGGAATTTATTGGCACTCAAAATCCACCAACAGATCAGGANATTTTCACCTAACATTAATTTTGCCTTTTTTACTCAAACCGCATAGCCTCGGTAGGTTGCAGACCAGCAGCTTTATGGGCTGGATAAAGGCCAGAACAGAGGCCAACAACTGTAGATACCAAGAAGGCAGCTAGGGCCGACTGAAGAGAAATGGCAAAGGGCCAAGAGCCGTCCTTGACTAAAAAAGTACTGATGGCCCAACTGGANGCTAGNGAAATTGCACCGGCTAACGTCGTACCGATAATGCCACCAATAATACACAGCGATACCGATTCCAGTAATAACTGGAATCGAATATCGTTGGATGTGGCACCGACAGCCATGCGCAAGCCAAACTCAGGCGTTCTCTGAGTGACTGAAACTAGCATGATGTTCATAGTGCCAATACCACCGACAAACAGAGAAATACTGGCGGCAAAACCCAACACTAGTTGAATGATCCGGCTGACCGTATCTATTTTATCCTGCTCCCGTACAGCACTATGAACTTCGAAATAGCGCAGGTTTTGGTCGCCAAACTGGCGTCGCAACATAAGTTTGGCTTCCGCTTCTGCTTGCGGTACTTGGCTGATCTCATGAGCGTGCGCCATCAGCATTAAATTCTGAAAGAACCTTTTACCAAAATAAACGGCCAATGTTGTCGCTGGAATTAAAACAAGTTCATCAACTAACCAACCCATCTGCTTGGTATAGGCAGTACCTTTCTCTTCCAGTACNCCAACCACCGTGAACCGTATTTTCAAGGGGGCAGAAGCTGCTCCTAGCCATTCTGCTGTTCCTGCGTCTTCAAATGAAACCTGGACCTCTTTCCCAATTGGATTCGAATTGCCAAACAGATGGCGACTTGCATCTTTACCCAAGACACAGACTCTGGCTGCCTGATCCATATCATCAGGGTTNATAAATCGTCCAGATGCTGGTTCCCAATTCCAGACTTGATGCAACGAGGGGGTTGTTCCGAGAATACCACCACCGCGAGACCTTCCCTGGTGAGACATCCTTATGCCGAATGAAAATAACAAACCAGACNCACTCTTAATCGAAGGGCAATTTTGCACAATTGCGTCCATCTCATCCAACCATAAGTTGCCCTGGAATGGGTTTGCTATCCAGCGATTGCCTGATTCATGCTGGACGTGACTAGGTCGTACTATTGTAAATATGGTTGCGCCAACGAAACGATCCAGTTCATGGGAGACGAAAGTGCTAATGCTTCCACCGAGGGAGACGGTGAAAACAACGGCGCCAATTCCAATCACAATTCCCAATGTGGTCAGCAAGGAGCGGAGCTTGTTCCGATTAAGGGCCTCCAGAGCCATTGGTAAGTTAGCAACAAATTTCATCGGTTCTTCATATATCCCATCATCAGATATTCAGATGAATGTGCATGTAGCTAGCCAGAGATTGCTACAAGTTACAAATGGCTTTGAACAAGTGGGCTTTTGACACTACCTGTCTGTATCTTCAGNATCTCGGCTATTCTAGACAGCGGTAGATGTTGATAATAGCGAAGGGCAAACACTTGCTGCTGTCGGAACGATAGTTTTGCTACCGTCTGATTGATACGGTCTGTTATTTCACTGGCTTCGGCTTNACTGTATATTTGGTTGTCACTCAACCGTGGATGGAGCGGAGAATCATCACGGGGGANATCGTCGAAAAACACGTATTCCGAACGACTTGATTATTCGAAGAACTGAGAAAAATCAGCGGAAGGNAAAGCCCGCATAATTCTTTTCTGTTCTCCGCGGTCAGTTGGCGAAATTGGCGGATCATTTCACCCTTCGCTTTAGCAGAAACATTTTCCCATCTACGGCTCATGTCTTTTGATCCAGCTAGTGTAATCTCTCCCGATTTTCCTTTGTTCTTGTTACTCCTACACCGCCGTTCTTTTCCGATACGATACTGGTCCCTTCCTCAGCTTTCTCGCCTCCACCTCGCTTCTTACGGCACTCAAAAACTGGAGATCACTCAATTTAAGAGCAATTAGTTTTCCCTCAAGATTAAGGATCACCTGGTTGGCGTCAATTTTCTCTACTTTAGTCAACTGAAGTTGGTAACCAACACCAAAATAATAAATTTGGTTGGAATGGCTCTCTTTGATAATAGCTTTAGCCGGACTGTGCGCCGGAATCTTAATGGCGATTAACTGATATTTCGGCTTGGTATCCGGCGGTCGCCAGCCTAATGGCCGAAANAAGCTATAGTCGACAATAACTTTATAAAAGCCTGATCAGAGGCTGTCATCTTTAACCGATTGCCGGTCGAACGCTCTGCCTGTGAAAGCACTNGAATAGGCAGAAGTAATAGAAAAGCTAGAACAGCGTGTTTTGGTCTATACATGAGCATGACCTCTCGTTTGGCTCTTTGGGAAAAGTAAACAAAAGAGGTTATCNGGGAAGCTAAAGGTGCGGTCTACAACTAATGGAAGTTCAATCGGAACCATCGGACGGCTCTCCAGGNCTAAAACTAGAAGAACCACAGCGGTCCAAGCCACTAAATGGCGAGGCTGAAAGCAGCCTTGGTGATCGATAGCTACAGCAGCAACAGGAATACACCAGTACTACAAACACTGTCAAAATGGCGCGGAACAGCACNGCTAACTCCAGGTAACAACAAGGTTTCAAGTGTTTTAAGGCTCTGAAGGAATTCCGATACACCTGCTTGCTCTTAGAATGGAATTTTTCTCTTTCATTGCTCATTTACCTGAAGTTTATAAGTGTCAGAGAAGGTAAGTTTACGGTTTTTCAGATGGTTAATTTCCCTCAAGTTGGTCGATGACATGCTTTGCCCACCGGGTGTATACTTGATACATCTCTATGCCGTACTCTATAGAAAATGCGTCATATGGAGATTCCGCTAGTCTTTCGGTATCCAAATGCTCTTGAAGAGNAGGAATATAGTTTTCAAGCTGTATGAGAAGTTCCTTAAGATAAGACAACGTCTTTTCACGCCCAAGTATGTTACCCATAAAAGTAAAACGCAGCACTAAATCGTCCCTGCGCCGTATAACATCATCTTGGGTGATAGGCTGCTCCAAACTCTGTTCCAATACCTGCCGGCCGTCTTCTGTTAATGTGTAGACTCGTTTTGGTCGAAGTGTGTCTTGCCCCTCGACAATTCCTTTGATCAGTCCAGAATTTTCAAAGCGCTGNAGTGCTGGATAGATTGCCCCTGGACTATTACTGAAGTACCACATTGGTGTGGTGGTAAAAACTTTCCGCAGATCATAGCCAGTCATCGGCCTCTGAGATATTAATCCGAGAATTGCCAAAGTGAGTGTTGACTGAATAGTGCCTTCTACCATAATATACATATAATAATACGATTCGTACTAAAAGTCAAAGGNAAATTCCCTTTTGGCCTTGGAACGAAATAACCTTCCAAGTCGTGTGGTCATGCTACGAATCCTCCCGACATTGNTCGCTGCTTTGTCANCGTTGATACGACGGGTCGTCAAACTATCCTGCGGTAATCACCAGGTCAAAGATGTTGACCGCACTATCTCCATTGACATCACCAGTGATCGTAACGGTTGTTTGGCCAGGCATAACTATTACGAATCATGCTAATCATCAAAGAAAGCATATTCTTGTAGAGGCGAAGTCGCGCCAACCAACAGACACTGTTGAAATCCTGTGTGTCGATGAAGGGTTTCATCTTCTGATGACCTCACTCACTTCACCCTTGACCCATCTTACAATTAATTTTGTTAGGCGAAGTATACAAGTTATCTATCTGAATCGCGGCTAAGCCAGCTGAATGTCAGCCAAAATGCGTATCATTGGTACTGCTCCGCTCCCATATATTGATTGAATTGCCAGTTACGGACTGTACCTTGATTGTTGTGTAATCGCAATCAGAGTTATTATCCAAAGCATAATTCAACAAAACATCAGCGGTCTATAGTTGAATTTGACCGAGCGGAATCCCACTCATGAACATANGGGCTGGATGATATTCCTCTTGATACTCTGTTAGACCACACAGCCAATTCCAGGTATGTTCCCCTCTTCGCCTGTCCCGGTAAGACTCGACTTCAGTGACATAACGGTGTCGACCAGAATGTTGGTATGTTGGGGGTTCGTCGGATTCTCGAACCCAATCCCTTTTGGGAGGTTGTGTGCGAAAAAAAGAAAACTTAATCATGCTCCGCCGTTTTTGGTTGATTTTTGGTCCGGCTTTATGCCAGATGCCGTAGTGTGCCATGACCACTGTACCGGCTGGAGCGGTGATCGATATTTGCCCAGAGATATTGCCGTAATGGGCGATGGCTTCCCGGTCCACCAACCGCTGGTGAGAGCCGGGNACGATCATGGTGGGGCCATCCTCAATTTCAACTACCTGTGGATAATAATAGCATTGCAGATGGGTAATGCCATAACCGAGTTCGGTCAGTCCATCGGAATGAAAAGTTTGACCTTGGTGTGGATGCTCAAAGAGATGGTTGTGCGCCGAAGTAGGTACGGTAAAGTCCGCGCCTAATAACGATCGAGCAACCCCTGCTACCTCCGGATGCAACAGTACGTTTTGGCGGAAAGGGTTGCTTTGTATAAAATCGGTCAGGTGTCCGGGGGGTAGTGCCAGGCATTCAGCGTTGAAGTCCTCTGCTACAACGGATTCCAAGATAATATAACCGTTGTGGATAAAGTCGAATACCTGTTTGTCGTTTAACGTTGGTTGGATGTCAAGCATCTGTCGATATCTCCTAAATGAATTTTTCCAAAATAAACTCGAAAGCGAGGTAGCTGTTATCGATATCCGAAAATGGGAAATTTTCCGGTCGTGGGAACTGAAGGATGCGCCAACCATCACCCACAGCATCCAGTACCGANCTGTATGGCGGATCCTGAGAGGGTAGTTCTGGTTCGTCGTCTCGGTACGGATCGTAAACCGACCAGCCCGATAGAGGCGACCGCATGTTGGTTGACTTAGAATAGAGGTACATGATAGTCTGGTTCCGACGGTGGTTTGATGTTGTGATTAATGCCTCAAGCTCGTCTAAATCTACCGTCTGGAGCCGACCGCTCTCCAGTTTCTGGCGGCATTGATTCAGATAGTTTTTAATTTTAGTGTTCACAGTTGACTGACTCCTGCGACCTGAATTCGGGTCTGATGAATCTAAAATTTAATTATGCTATTGTCAGTATACTATTGACTATTGATGAACGCAAGATGACAATGAATAAAGAGGATCACCAATTTTTCAAACAGAACGGTTACTTGCCACTGGGCAACATCCTGACCCAAGCTGAGCTGGCCTATTTCACACAAGCCTTTGACCGAGACCACACACAATTTGCCGATCATTGGCACCGAGTTGGCCATCATCAAACTGTCAACGGAGATGTGCTAGTAACTTCACCAGACTTTGATCAGGTGATTCGACACCCAAAGGTAATGGCCCCACTGCAAAACTTAATGAGTGGACCAATCTGNTTCTCAGAGATCAGTCTACGACACATGTCTGCTTATGACGGCGAACTACACAGAAGTTGGCATNGNGATCGTGGGCATTGGTTCTCACATCCATTACGGACGGACTATCTCCAACTGATGGTCTACCTGACGGATGTAGACGAAACCACTCACTGTTTTTCCATCTCACCANAATCAGCAGCAGAGGAGATTTTGGACAGGGGCAGCCAACTGCAGAGAGGTGGAATGGTCGATTTATACGGTTCCGCAGGTACGTGCGTTCTGTTTAATGTGGCGGTTTTGCACACTGCNACTACTCGGCCAACAACNGCCGCGCGGAAGTCAATCCAGGTTTACTACGGTCATACCAATAGACCACATTTGAGCGAGATCACCTACATTCCCTATGCTTTTGGCGAGATCACGTGGAGCCAGAAGCACGAGATTTTTACAGTGTCTTTAACCGNAAAACAGAGATCTATTGGCAAGAGGCCGAAGATCGGCCAGAGCTACCGCTGAATCAGGAGCTGGAGTTACTTCGCCATATCAATCGCCAAATACGGGGTGAGTGAAAAAGGGAGGTAAGGTTTAGATTCTTCAGCCGATCGGGGTTAGCGGGTCCGGATCTTTGACCAGGTAGTGGTCAGTTTAGCGGGTCCGGATCCTTGACCAGGTAGTGGTCAGTTTCCCATCGACATCAACGGACAACGTCTTGTCGGTCAAACGGAGCAAGCCTGTTTTCTCTGAATTTTTACCGAGGACAATGGAATGGCAATACCAACCACTCCAACCTTTTTGGCCTTTTTCGCCAGGTGGGTCTCCGTCGTTGACACAGATGCCAACGCCAAATTCCATGCCTTTCTGAAACTTACCTTTTTTCAGTATCTCTTTGGCTGTTAATTTGACTTCGTAATAAGTCTTTTTGGCAGCTTCGTCGCGGATGATCATCACATCCTTATCACCAAGACCGTTTTTACCCTCTTTTTCATTGTTAATGATCAGTTTGCCTTTGGACAGCCCCACATTGTAAAGGAGCATCTCTTTACCCGCTTTTCGTTTGCCGCTCGTCTCTAGAGCGAACTGTAAGGCATCACCGTTCCAACCATTGGGTGGGTCATCGTGTTTGTCGTCGGTGACAAGCAAGCCAACGTAAAAGGCATCCGGATTCCAAACCATCATGATGCCAGTGCGATGATCATCTTTGCCATTCCACTTGCCCCCATCGTGTTCCTGAAAGGCTTTATTGCCCCCATCGCCGGCGGGTAAGTCGATAAATGGTTTTCCATTGGTGCCAACGACAGCGTCAAAGACGCCATCCCAATCTGACATTTTTCCATCGACCTTAATATCCACACCCGTTAGGGCTTCGTAGACATCGTGGGTTTTACTACGATTTTGGGCCTCTGATAACAAAGCTACAGTTAAAAGCAAGACAGAAACTAAACTAAACCTTTTTATAGATTTACTCATAAAGTTATTTCCTCTTTTTAATTTCCTAAGTTTTTCCCCGTCATGGCTCAGTGATGAATGTTTATCTGCACTAAACATAATACATCCAAAATATAACTTATTGGGTACCCAATGACAAATAAATCCTAATTCGCTATCCATAGCTTTACCGAAAGAACTCAGCATCTAACAGCGTTAGTTTTTCCCCTCGACATAAACTTTAATTAGCCTGACCAGAAGTAGACGAAGAGCCAAAATACAAAATAGAGGTATAAAATGTAGGCCAAACAGGTGAAATTCCTCCGATCTAGCCCACGGTATCAATTAGCTTTCCACTTGATCCTGACATAAACTATATTAGCTCAACATCCCCCACTTTGCACCGCCGTGATGGCTGCCACGCCGACGAGGTCTTCTACCGACGCACCGCGCGACACGTCATTCATCGGTTTACGAAACCCCTGAAGCAGTGGTCCGTAGGCTTGCGCGTTAGCCAAATATTGGACGAGTTTGTAGGCAATGTTACCTGCATCCAGGTCAGGGAAGATCAGGACATTGGCATCGCCGGCCACAGGGCTATCTGTCAGTTTTCGAGTGGCTACGGCTTTTACTAGAGCCGTATCTCCCTGGAGTTCACCATCAATCATTAGGCCAGGCATATGACGACGAACGGTTTGTGTAGCCTGGATGATTTTATCCACATCTGCATGCGAGGCACTACCCTTAGTAGAAAAGGACAGCATTGCTACTTTGGGTTCGATACTGAGAAGAGTTCTGGCAGTTATCGCGGTTGAGACAGCAATTTGCGCCAATTCTTCTGCCGTGGGCTGGATAGCGACAGCACAGTCTGAGAACACCAGAACTTTGTTCGCCACGCTCAAAGAATCGGGGATCACCATGATGAAGCAACTGGATGCTACAGAGATTCCTTCGGAAAATCCGATCGTCAAACCTGCAGCCTCGATGACACGTGCCGTGGTATGTACCACACCAGCGACACAACCATCTGCATCGCCCTGCGCGACCATCATACCGGCGAATATGAGCGGGCGATGTAACAGATGCAGCGCAACCCTCTTCGGTACTCCGGCCCTAGTGACGCTGTAAGCATTGGCGTAATCGCTGAGACAAGGCGCGGTTTTGTGGCAAACGATGTCAATTCCATCCAGCGATATACCACAAATGGTGGCCTGTTGGTTGAGTTCATCTGCCTCTCCAATAAGTATTGGTTGGACAATTTCATCATCCAGGAGTCGCCTGGCAACTCTTTGAATCCGTTCATCCCCACCCTCCGGGAAAACGAGGCGCTTATTCCCTTTGCGTGCCCGATTGACAAATTGTTGAATGAAGTTCATAATTTAAGATCTTTTTGAAGATTATTTCACCAGCTTAATCTTATTACCATGCTGGTAAATCAAGGTCAGGGGGTATCGGTAAGCAAGTTGGGAGGGCAGTGCCTAAACGGACGGTATGCTGGTATACCAGTGGGAAGTAACCCGGCGTATCCGCCCACAGGTCGGAAAGACGTGGATTCCCCCGACTAATAAAGGTCGGGCACATTCGCTAGAATGGTAGCCCCGACTCCTTTTCAAAACGAAGGCGCAATCCCAAACCAACCTTTTCGTGGCTCAAGGTCCGTCAACCGCGCTTTGCTTCTGCAGGAAATATCCGTCTTGTCATTCCATTCCCATAATCCGTGGTGAATTTTTACCCCCCACAAGATCCTTCCCTTAGCAAGGGGGAGGAGGTTCGTGGAACAAGAGGGGTCTAATTTTTGTCTTTTACAAAGTGGGCCAGAATCGGATTAAAACTAGCCTCATAATCTGTTTAATCCGTGGTGAATTCTCAATTCTTTGCTGTCTGGACTATGATCGTCGCGTATTTGGATGGTGATTTTAATCACTGAATTCTTGAGCCAGTCTTATCCTCGGTCGCTAAAGCAAAGATCTATTACGGAGAAGTAACCTCAACTTCGAAGGCTTCTGTTAACAAAGATTCCATCCTAACCATAGCGATTTCTTCATCTTCACCATTGGCGATAATAGTCAGTTCTGAGCCACGTCGCGCAGCCAGCATCATCACCCCCATGACACTTTTAGCGTTGGCTCTCATGCTCCCTTGTTGCAAGTAAATATCAGCCTGAAACCGACCAGAATTCTCCGCGATCATCGCTGCCGTCTGCATGTCCAGGCCACTCACATTTTGAACGGTGACCGTTTTTTCAACCATTACCTCTGATCCACTTCTAAAACTTAGGCGGTGGAGAAGAGGAACGTTTGATGTTGCCATGCCTCAACGCGATCTTTTTTGTGCCCGTCGTTCATCATATCTGTCAAGGCTCGATTTAGATCTTCAGGCGCATTAATACCCAGTTTCTTACTCCACAGGTTAGCTGCCGCCGTTTCGATTAGGCTGGAGATGTTACGTCCCGGCGCAACAGGTAGCACGACATGAGAAATCGACTCCTGATGAAATTGGTAGGGTTTGCTTTCCAAGCCGGTTCGGTCGTAAGATCTGGCTCTATCCCATTGCTCCAGTGTAACTACCAGCTCGACCTGTTTCCGATTACCAACGGCTGTGGTGCCAAAGAGGGCAACCACATCGATAACACCCAACCCACGGATCTCCATGTAGTGTTTTAGTGGGTTGGGTCGGATGCCAAATACGCGATGCTCAGAAACCCTTTTCAGCAATACGGTGTCGTCAGCTATTAGACGATGCCCCTTCCGCAATAGTTCCAGTGAGGCCTCACTCTTGCCAATCCCGCTTTGCCCCAGGATTAAGACACCCAGGCCGTAAACATCGACTAGATTACCGTGTACAAACTCCGTTGGGCCAAACTCGTTTTCGAGGAAGTGAAGCAAGAGGGTCGTGAATGTAGAAGAGTCGTGCTTGGTCTGTAAGAACGGGATCTGCCGCTCATTGCTAAGATCTATCATTTCTGAAGGGGCGGTTAGGCCACCGGTGATAACAAGGCACGGAATCTCATAAGAGAAAAAACGGGTTAAAATCACATGTCGCTCTGAGGTGTCTGACTGTTGCAAGTACGAGATCTCGCCGTTGCCAAAGATCTGTATCCTATCATGTCCAAAATGGTCAAAGTAGCCGCAGAGTGCTAAGCCAGGTCTGTTCGACTGCACAGAACAGACCCGGCGGTCTAAGCCCTCTTTACCAGCTAACGCCTCTAGTTTCAACTCCAGATATTGTAGTAACTTAGCGATGGTAAATACGTCAGACATCGGTTATTTCCACTTCCGTCGACGTTTAGTGGAGGATGAGATTCCCAACTTTTCCCGATATTTGGTCACGGTTCGTCGAGCCGCGCTGATACCGTCCTGTTTCAGTATACGAGAAATCATCTCGTCACTGAGTGGTTTGGCTGAATCTTCTTGTTCAATTAGATCTTGTATCTTGTCCTGGACACTGGTGGCCGAAATCTCCCCCACTTCGGTAGCCAAACTGGAACTGAAAAAGTATTCCAACTTGTAAAGTCCCTGTGGTGTCTGAGCATATTTGCCGCTAGTGGCACGACTAACAGTTGATTCATGAACACTGACCATTTCTGCGATCCGTCGTTGAACGAGAGGCTTGAGGCCACTAACCCCTTTCTCTAAAAATCCACGTTGAACCTCGAAAATAGCCCCCGCAATCTTTTGGATAGTCTGTTGTCGCTCATAAACGCTATTGAGGATATCCATCGCTTTACTACGATATTCCTCTAACCACAGTTTGGTTTTGGGGTCAAGCGAGTCTTCCCGGTGTTGAATCATGTCCAAGTATGTGCTGTTGAGGCGTAGCTTCGGCATTCCACTGTCGTTAGTCGTAATCAGATATTCGCCGTCTACCTCTTCAACCATCACATCCGGGGTGATGGTGCGGTAGCGATTCTCTTGGCTACTAGCTTGTGCAAACCTGCGCCCTGGATAGGGATCTAAGGTAGCAATCGCATCAACGGCTTCTAAGACCTGATCTGTTTTTAGATCTAGATTCTGGGCAAGTTGGCGAATCCGATAATGTTTGAGGTCCTCGTAGTAATCGGTTAGAATCCCTTCTGCTAAGGGATTGGTTGCCGCCCGGTTGCGACTCAACTGAATCAGAAGTGTCTCCCGTGTATCGCGATAGGCAATACCAATAGGTTCAAAATGACGTTGAATGAAGGTTAACATAGCTTCCACTTCTTCGATGGAGCAACTGATAACTTCGGCGACCTCTATCAACGTAACGGTTAACATTCCGTCCTGATCCAGGTTACCAATCAGGTATTCGCCAATCTCTCGCTCTCGTGGTGAGATAGACAAGACATCAAGTTGTGCCTGCAAATGATCTAACAACGATTCTTGTTGGGCTACGTCTTCCGCAGGACCTTCATTATTTTCCCCGTGTTCAAAGGTTAGTCTTTCGCTGGGCGAAAACGAATCGTCTAAAAAATCCCGCCAGTCAAAGTCAGGCTGAATCTCGTCTTCAGAGGGGGGATCAATTTCAGGGTCGGGCTCTACGGCGTTTGCGCCAACTGTGGTTTCCTCGGAGGTAATCTCTTCCTCAGTAGAGGGTTCCTCGATCTCCACCTCTAGCTCATCTAGCTCATCTTCCAACAATTCTTCCAGCATTGGATTTTCTTCCAACTGAAGTTGGAGATGCTGGGTCAGGTCAAGGCGAGACATCAACAGAACCTCGATCGCTTGACGCAATCTAGGCGTGATGACAAGGCTTTGGGTTTGTTTCTGACTGATGGTTTGACGGAGCCCAAGCTGCATAGCGGAGGTCTAAACCACGGGTTTTAGAGGATAAGGTTTCTGACTCAGATCTGGTTGGGGGGGATCGTCAGTGATAGGGGGCAGGGCAAAACCCGTACCAAAGTAATGTTCTCGAGCCATTTGACTCGCCAAGAGTTCAGTTGGCGTTCCACTCAAGGAGATTTTTCCGTCGGTAATTAAATAAGCACGGTCTACAATGGCTAGCATTTCAACCGCATTGTGGTCAGTGATGAAAATACCGAGACCACGGCCTTTCAATTGTAGAACGAGTTGTTTAATCTCTTGTACAGCAATCGGATCTATGCCAGAAAAAGGTTCATCAAGCAGAATAAAAGCAGGATCAGTAGCTAAAGCACGAGCGATTTCCGCTCGACGACACTCACCGCCTGAAAGGGTATATGCCTTTTGGTTGGCTAAACTGGTGATACCCAATTCGGCCATCAATTCTTCCTGTCGTGCTTTCCGTTGTGTCTTCGGCATACCGCGCATCTCCAGCACAGCGGCAATATTTTCCTCAACCGTTAGCTTGCGGAAAATCGATTTGTCCTGAGGTAGGTAGCCGATACCGAGTTTCGCTCGCTGGTACATTGGTAAGAAGGTAACCTCCTGCTGGTCAAAGAGGATCTGTCCTGAATTAGGTTGTATCGATCCCACGATCATATAAAAGATGGTTGATTTCCCCGCACCGTTTGGGCCCAGCAAACCAACGATCTCGCCGGTACTGACAGTGATACTGACCTGGTTTACTACTGTGCGGCCTCGACGTGAGTAGCTTTTGACCAAATCTCGTGTTGAAAGAGTCAGAGCCATGATGCTAATCTATCGAAATTTTAGAGATGGATCTGGAAAAGATTTTAATTGGTTGGATCTGCTTTGCTGTCATCGTCTGAATTCTCGGTGGAGCTGGCTTCTTCTATTTTTGTCGGTTCGCTGGTCGGAGGAGTAGTTGCGTCTGGCGAAGTGGTCTGCTTGGAATTGCGAATCCGAACCCGAAATTTGACATTTCCATCGCCCGTTCGCTCTCCTGTTCGACGATTGAATACAAAGTGATCTGCTTCCAGGCGATCATCTTCTTGAATGACGATCACCTGCTCTTTAAGGTCAACCGTGTTATCTAGATGATTCAGTATTGCCTGGTAACAGGTAGCAAAAATATCTTTATCCCGAAGTTCGACGTCTCCTTCGGCTAATGTTTTCTGGAAAGTTTCGGTGGCGATATCTTTGTACATAGTCACTTTCTTAGCATGTAAAAACCCGTTTGTCATTTTGATCCGTACAGCGCCGGTCAGGATAGTAATTTCGGTTTTCTCGTCCGGTTGGTAGATCTTCAAAGCATCTGCGTGTTCGCAGATAATAATCTCTTCCTCCAGGTCCACATCCTCCGCAGAGTCTTGGGCTTCCTGTTTCGCTGCCGTTTCTTGCGAATTAGACTCTTGCCCTGTGGTAAAATCGCCCATTGTCAAACCGGCTAGCATTAGTACCAACCAGTATGACCACCGTTTTAAGGAAAAATTACTTTGGCTCCAATTCTGTTTCATCCAATTTCTCGTCCCTTTTATACAATTTTGCTTTCACTTGATCCATTTCAATTACTTTCAGATTAGGGTGCGCAACCGCATTTACACCGTCGATAACTGAGTCACCACGTAATATTCTACACTCAACCGGCGAGTATAATCGATGGTCTTGGTTGATCCAGTGGACCTCTTCTGATAATAACCGACCATTCTCGCTTATCGCTACAACCGCCTCTAGAAACTTGAGGTTTTGTGTTTGGTCGATGACCTCACCATTCTCCGCTGTTAACTGTAGAATAACTTGCCCCTCCTCGTATATTTCAACGTAGGGATTTTGAACCAGCGTGGTTTGCAGTCGAAATTCCGCTTTATCACCAATCAAGGTCCATTTTAAAACTCCGCCTTCCGTATGGCGCATGTTGAAAGTGGATAAGGTCTGTTGCGGAATCTCCAAGTCAGCGGTTGAGGTTTCATCCCGACTGCATCCCAAACATACCATCAATATCGTTAAATAACAACCAGACCGAAAAACGGATCCATATAAAAACCAGAAACATCTGATCTTCAACCAACGACACGCTAGAGAGCCATTCAGGTTAGGATTGGACTGTTTTCCAGCGGTCATGCATCCAAATCCACTGCTCTGGATAACGCCGTATATAGGTTTCGATGATGTGAGTAAATCGTTGCGTGTTCCCAATTAAATCTTGTTGTTTTTGACCAGTTACCTGTAACTTCAGCGCTGGCTCAATGATCATGAGATGAGTATTGTCCGGTTGCCGCACCATGAAAACTGGTAGCAACGGTGCCCCGGTCTTTTGGGAGATAACAATCGGCCCTGCCGGTGTGTATGCAGGTCGATTGAAGAAATCGACGAAAACCCCCATAGTTTCGGTATCAACATCAGCGAGGATGGCTAACAACTCGTTTCGTCGCAGGCAACGGAAGGCTTGCCGAACCGATTTATCCCGATCGAAGCTTAGATAACCGGCCTGTTGCCGAGTCTCAACAACCAATGTGTTCAAAGGCTCAGATCTAATCTGACGTGCGATCGCGCTCATTTGGTAACCGTGATGTGCCAAAGTTGCACCGATCAATTCCCAATTACCGAAGTGCCCCGTCAAGATGATAGCGCCACGGCCTTGGGAAAGCGCTTGGTCAATATGCGATCGCCCCTTAATGCTGACCGCCGAATCGATCCAATCGGATCTCTGAAACAGCAAGAATTCCATCAGGTTTTTCCCCAGATTCTGGAAGCATTTGAGAACCAACTGCTCCACGTTGGGTACTTCAGATACTGATGTTAGGCGCTGCTGAATCTGTCGTCTGGCCCGGTCACGAGAAGTCGAGGCCGATTGAAAGGCAAACTTTCCCAGCCAGTCTCCAATCTGCCAAGCTGTTTCTAGCGGTAGATGGCAAGAAAAATACGCCATTAACTTAGCTAGAGTCCAGTAACCACAGTGCTTTAATGGTCGCCACATTTAAAATTATTATAGCAGATTTCCTAACCGATAAACAAGTTGTCGCCAATTGCTGCTGGCTACGGCTTATTATTCTTTTAGGGTATAATTAGGAACATCAATGAAAGAAAGGTACTGTATGTCGGTTGTAACACGAACTGAGTTATCTAACCTGAAACCATCGCATCAAGGCAAAGTTAGGGATCTGTACGATTTCGACGATCAGTTGCTGATCATTTCTACCGACAGAATCTCAGCTTACGATTTTGTATTACCGAACGGTATCCCACACAAAGGTCAGGTCTTGACGGGGCTGTCGAAATTTTGGTTTAATCAAACGGCCTCGATTGTTCAAAATCATCTAATTTCAACTAACGTTGATGATTATCCTGGTTTATCAGACTCAGACCGATTATTAGTGGAGGGCCGATCCATGTTAGTCCGCAAAGCGAATCGAATCGATATTGAGTGTGTCGTACGCGGATATATCGCTGGTTCTGCTTGGCGGGAATATCAGCAAGATGGAACGGTCTGTGGCGCAAATTTACCGGCAGGGTTAAGGGAGTCTGACCGACTGCCGGAACTGATCTTTACACCGGCTACGAAAGCGGAAAAGGGTCAACACGACGAAAACATCTCTATCGCGCAAATGGCCGATACCGTTGGACCGGAGTTGACCGATAAACTGATTAAAACCAGCTTTGCGTTGTTTGAGTTTGCCCGCCAACACGCTGAGAGCGTCGGCTTAATTCTGTGCGATACCAAGTTTGAATTTGGGCTAATCGGGGATGATTTGATACTGATTGACGAGGCGTTTACGCCCGATTCTTCACGGTTTTGGCCGAAGGATGAATATCAACCCGGTCGGTCACAAAGCAGTTTCGACAAACAATATGTGCGTGATTATTTAATGGAGATCAGCTGGAATAAGCAACCGCCGGCACCACAGCTATCGGACGAGGTGATCCGGCGCACTAGCCAGAAATACCTGGAAGCCTATCGCCTGATTACGAGTCAATCCTTGATCTAAACCATCTCCTGCACTAGCTAGTATCGTGTCATGCTGCTAATGTCGGATGTAGCCGACGAGGAATGGTCCGTGCTTGCTGTGTTGTGAATTGCCAATCGATTTTCGCCTCAAGATTGTCACGATAAGTTTACCCGGTTGACACCACTGTTTCGACTTTCGCCAGGCCCCCGATGCGGCGGTTCAAACATTGGCCAATCATAACATTCAACTCAAAAGTCAGCGTTTTGCTCGGGGGGAATTAAGCCATCCCTGCTTTTTCCAGGGCTTGATTTCGTTTTTTAAAACCCGTCGAACCGGTTCCTATGAAATGCTATCGATATCAGCTAGCTTCACCACCCGGTCGGCCAGTAACCTCAAAGGTCACTTCAAAAACCTTCCGGCGGCTGGGAATTGCCAAATGGAACGATTTACGTGGTGGGAAAGAGACCCAAAGCCAAGGGGATATGATATACTCACTCGGTCAAGATTACAGTACCGTTAGCTGGCGGTTAACTGAACCTGGAACGGAGACTGACTTTGGTTTGCCAAAGAGCGGGGAATCAACTCCGTGTTACGGGCGAAATTGGCGGCAAAACCACCAAAAAACACTGGATATCGATAACGCCCCTTTTTTCAGCAATCCGTCGTTGGAGTTGTGGCATTTCGCACAAACCGGGGCGAAGAAAATCGATCTCTGGTTTTTGGAACCGAGCCGGTTATCAAAATACAAAATGCAGTCTGTTAATCGAGGCGTTGAAACAATCATCGTTAATGGCCAACCTATTGAAGCCGTCAGGACAGGCTGGGGACTACCAGGTTGGAAATCTATCTTGTACCAGCAGACCTACAGGCATAGAAAATCGGACGGAGTTTATCTCAAAACAGATGTATCAGAGGGGCAATACTCAGAATTGGTTAAGGGAATCACAACCTTAGCTCATTTTGAAAATTTGGATCATTGCCTCATTGTGATGGTTGAAAAACGCTCTGCCATCTAGTGAATCGTTCTATTCCCAAGTACAGAGGAAACACAGCGTTTGCTTACACCTGTCAATTTCGTTGGCAGGAACCGAAGACCATAACAAAGAGAGTATTGGGTATTAGTGCTAAAGGCTCATCAGATTAGAATGGTATATTTCTCTACTCCAACCGGGCTGTTTGAAAACCTGGATTTTAAGTCATAGCGTTGAGTTAAACCTGCAACCGTTTTCCTTATGAGTTAATAACACGACTGTATTGTGTCTGTTTTAGGTGCCACAGGCTGGCTGTAGCTACATTTAATTTGCCCTTTTGGAGGGAAATATATTGACAATCCTACTCTTTTTCCTTGCCCACTGGTTTTCTTCGCTGTTCAGCCAAACGTTTTTTTTACACCGCTACACTTCCCACCGGATGTTCAAGCTTTCCCCCTTCTGGGAACGGTTCTTTTATCTCCTCACCATTGTTACTCAAGGGTCTTCTTATCTGGAGCCTCGCGCCTATGGAATCATGCATCGCATGCACCATGCCTTCAGCGACACCGAAAAAGATCCTCATTCTCCTTGCCATTTAGACAATCCAATCAAAATGCTAACTGGCATGTGGGGATTCTATCAACAAGTGTTGTTTGGTACAGTGGAGGCACCGGAGAATTTTGACAAAGACCTGCCCCGATGGGAAGCTATGGACCGGTTTTTCAATTCTCCCTGGCATTGGGTTTGGCGGATTGGTTGTGGGGCAGGTTACACCTTATTCTATTTCAAGTTTGCCTCACCTTGGATGTATTTTCTGATCCCGGTCCACTATATCATGGGTCCTGTTCACGGCGTGATTGTGAATTGGTGTGGACACCGACATGGTTATACCAATTTTCATGATACCGAAGACCATTCCAGAAATACTTTACCTATGGATTTCCTCATGATGGGGGAACTGTTTCAAAACAACCACCATAAATACCCCAACCGGGTTAATTTTGCGGTCAAACCTTTCGAACTGGATCCGGCCTATCCACTGATTAAGATCCTGTCCTGGTGCGGAATCGTTCGTTTTCCCGATCCGACTGAGGAAATACACTAACTGGCTAGCTTTCCGGTACAGAGAACTGAGTTTCCAAGGATTGACGGTCTCTTACAGCCCGGCAAACAATTTCATCGACCATTACACCTTTACCGAGTGATGACACGGCGGATAGTCGCCAGGCTAAGGTGGATATCAACATCGATCTGTTGAGTCAGACTGTGATCAACTCTTTCCATGGTTAACAGGTTTCGCTGAAGTTGAAACGGTCTATACACGAGTTGAACTGTCGATCGACTTCACCCCGACAATTCGTCAGATGGAAGTGCGTTTGGAGCAGATGCGGTTGGCCCGAACCAAGACCGACAAGCAGGTGTGGGTAGAGGACTTAATCGATATTTAAAGGCTAAAATAGCCGACGGGAAGAAGATTTCGGGGCAATCGAATCTCGGTTGGCCAACCATCCGTCACGGGCAGTGGATCCAATGCTATCGATTCGGGCGTTCAGAGATGACGGCAACCTCAAAACGGGGTTTTCAGCAACGCCACCATCGTAGCCGATGTTAGCAGTAGTCAACAGCTGGCCACAGGCCGGTTAACCGGTATCCCACCCACACTGATCTATATCGCTGATCCGAACCAAATGGGGCCGATTACTTCACCTTCAAGGTGAGCGTCAGGGAAGATCAGGTCCTACCGCTTCAATTCGATGTCGAGGCGCCGATACCGATACCCTATTGACCTATACCGTCGATCCATCTCAACAAAGCCAGGTGTTGATAAGCGAGGCACAGTACGGCTACCAACCTCCACCCAATTTCTTTGGTTTTGACCTTTAGAATTCACCGGTGGCAAAACCGGCACGCCAACTGGTTATTGAGATTTGGAATTCACTATTCTACAATATAAGGCTGGTCGCCGGCCTCAGCTTGCAACCGGTCCAACTCCACCGTCAATTTGGCTTGAATTTGGGCATAAGCGGGATCGTCGTAGACGCTGTTCATTTCGCAGGGGTCTTTTTCCAGGTCAAACATCTCCCATTCAGGCGGACACGGATCGTCGGCTGAACCGGGAGTGCCCAGTCCATCAGCGTAATAGTAGATCAACTTGTATCGATGAGTTCTCAGGCCATAATGTGCATAGACATTGTGATGGGCCAGGTGCATCCAGTAGCGGTAATACATCGAGGTGCGCCAACCCTGCGGCAAATTGCCCTGCATTAGGGGGCGGAAACTTGTGCCCTGCATTTCATCAGGCGTATCGACCCCAGCGCAATCGAGAAACGTTGACGCAAAGTCGAGGTTGAGAATCATGTCGTCGTTGATCGTGCTTCCCTCAATCTCGCGTGGGTATCGCATAACAAACGGCATGCGCAGTGACTCTTCATACATAAATCGCTTGTCATACCAGCCGTGATCGCCCAAGAAAAAGCCCTGGTCAGAGGTGTAGACCACAATCGTGTTTTCGGCTAATCCTTCCTCGTCCAAGTAATCCAGCAACCGCCCTACATTGTTGTCGATGGAGGCCACGCATCTCAGGTAGTCCTTGATGTAGCGTTGATATTTCCACTTCTTCTCTTCTTCAGCCGTTAATCCCTCCGGGACGGGAAACTTGAGGTCGCGGAGCGTCATGTCCCGGTCGACACGCATCTTGGCCTCCCTGGCTGCTGAGGCACGATTGCTGTAATCGTCGTTGAAGGTTTCCGGTTCCGGGATGTCGATGTCTTCGTAGAGGTGCATCAGCTTTTCGTCCGGATCCCAAGGGCGATGCGGAGCTTTGTGGTGGGACATCAACATGAAGGGGCGATCGGTGTCCCGCTCCTTGAGCCAATCCAGCGATAAATCTGTGATAATATCGGTTGTGTAACCCGGGAAGACTCTCTTTTCGCCCATGTCGATCATTTCTGGGTCGTGATACAGCCCCTGTCCCGGCAGGACATTCCAATAGTCGAAGCCGGTTGGGTCTGCATGTCCACCGTGCCCTAGATGCCATTTGCCGACGATAGCCGTCTGGTATCTTTCAGCCTGCAATAATTTAGGGAAAGTGGTCAGGCGACCATCCAGTTTGGAAGAGAGCGTTGTCACGTTATTGACATGATTATGGGTTCCTGTTAGAATGGTGGCTCGGCTGGGTGTGCAAATCGAATTGGTACAGAAACAGTTGTTAAATCTCATGCCGCCCTCGGCAATTCGATCGATATTGGGGGTCTGGTTGATCCGACTACCGTAGGCACTGATGGCGTGCGAGGCATGATCATCCGACATGATGAATAAAATGTTAGGTCTTTTGGTTTGGTCGCTCACGAAGTACTCCTGCGTAGGTGGTCGCCGACTTGCCAGTCGGTGACTGGAAGTTGGGCAATGACATGATTGGTCAGACTGACCGAAATCTTCCCTTTGGGAATTATTATATTGTCTTTACCACCGGGTGTCAACTTGGCAACCAACCAACTTTCCCTGAGAACAGATAGGTAGACAAAACAGTGACGAGGTGCAAATGAAGATAACTGAAATAACGACTTACGTGGTTGATGCCGGTTGGCGACCGTGGATCTTTGTTCAGATCGAAACGGATCAAGGGATTACAGGTTTTGGAGAGTGCAGCGACGGACGGAATCCGCGTGCTGTTGTCGGTGCCATTGAAGATATGAAGCCTTTGTTGATTGGTAGAGATCCCCGCGCGTATGAGATGCGGTTTTGGGATATGATCCGAGGAACACGTCAGAGTCCTGGCGGAATCGCGGCCAAAGGGATCGCCGGCATCGAACTGGCCCTAGTCGATATCAAAGCCAGGGCTCTGGGGATTTCGGTAGTAGAGCTTTTTGGCGGACCTACACGGGAGGAGGTCCGTCTGTATTGGTCACATTGCGGCACCACCAGGGCTCGGCATTACCAACTGCTGGGTACGCCGCCCCTCGAGAGTATGGACGATATCGCGGCACTGGGTCGAGAAGTTGTCAGCAAGGGCTTCACTGCCCTCAAGACCAATATCGTGATGCCAGGAGATCCGGCCTCAGTCTATTTTACCGGTTTTGGTGGTGAGCTTGGCACTACCGATGGTGCAGTCAGTAAACGACTGCTAACCCACATAGAAACGTTGATCGGTACCTTAAGAGATGCGGCTGGTCCAGAGGTGGATATCAACCTGGACCTCAACTTCAATTTCAAACCGGAGGCCTGTATGCGTATCGCTCAGGTGTTGGAGCCTTTTGACCTGCTCTGGTTGGAGATCGACATGTACGACCATCAGGCCATCCGCCAGATCAAGGACTCAACCTCGACCAAGATCTGCACCGGTGAAAACCTGTTTTATATGCGGGAATTTATCCCCTACTTCGAGTCTCGCGCGGCCGATGTGTTTATGATCGATGTACCGTGGAACGGCTTTTCCCAATCCAAAAAGATTGGCGATCTGGCTGAAGTTTATCAGCTAAATGTAGCGCCACATAACTACTACAGTCATCTAGCTTCTTTCATCAGCGCTAGCTTATGCGCAGTTTTACCGAATGTCCGAATTTTGGAGATCGACATCGACGATGTGCCGTGGAAAAACGATCTGGTCACCACCGTCCCGGAGATCTCCAACGGATATATGAACGTGCCAACAACTCCTGGCTGGGGCACCGGCCTCAATCTGGAATCGATACAGGATCACCTGTGGCAAAACCGGCGTGCCAACTGGTAATTTAGATTTAGAATTCACTATTTACTTAACCATAACCAAATCAAACACTCAACACAAAGGAATCGGAGAGTGAAAGTATGATGACGGACACAGGTATCCCAACTGTTCTTAACCCGCTATTGTCACCCGAACTTCGAACCGAAGTTGAGTTTTTTCAAAAATGGGGCTATCTCGTCGTTGAGAATGCTACTACTACTGAACAGGTCGAAGTCCTAAGGCAGGCCATCGACCTGGCGTATCAAGAGGCCCAGTCACAATTTATCGGCGATTTGTTGGAGCAGGATGATCGCTTTCTCTTTTTACTGGACAATCCACCTGTTTTACAGCGTATCAAAGCTATTCTGGGTAATTGTATTCAGTTGCACAGCGCCACTTCCCGAGTTACTAAGCCGGGTGAAGACGACCAGAACTGGCATCGGGACGGCCCCTGGCCAGTCGACCCCAACGGTACGCCCTATGGTAGCCTACCGGGACAGATCAACTGTGGCTACTTCCTGGACGAGTTGACAATGGAGAACGGTCCAATTGTGATTGTGCCTGGCAGTCAGCGATCCCTTTTTCGACCTCCCGAAGGACATCCCAAATTTCCCGACGAAAAGTATGTGATGGCCAAACCGGGGCAAGCGGTTTTGTTCGACGGATGGCTCTTTCATCGGGGAGCAGCCAACCACTCCGACCAAAGGCGGCGGGTTTGCTTGATGTGCTATCAAAACGCCTGGATGAAGTCGAGAGAACCTATTCGCGGACCTCGTGCCAGCAAGTTACTGGCAGAAGGGACTGATGAACAGCGATTGCTACTCGGCCGGATCACAAAATGGTAGCTGATCAGGAATTAATAGAGACGCGACTCCCTGATTTCCCAATCGAGTTGGGAACAGGCCACGTCGGGGATATGCTTTAGGAGAAGGTACTATGATCCGACCCAATATCCTTGTCATCTTTACTGATCAACAGAGTGCAACCATGATGAGTTGCGCTGAGAACCGCTATTTTCAGACGCCGGCCATGGACAGCTTAGCCGAGCGGGGAACACGGTTCGAGCGCGCCTACTGTTCTTTCCCCGTCTGTATCGCCTCTCGTTTTAGTTTCATGACAGGTCGAATGCCGAGTACAATTGATGTGACTGTTGCTAACAAGCTACATTCGATTAGTGACAACAATATCGAGACGGTTCCCCAGGAGGTTATCGACCATTCGCTTGGACATGTGATGCGAGCCGCAGGCTACGAAACCTTCTATGCAGGCAAGCACCATTTCCCGAAGATGACAGTAGAAGACTGCGGATTCACAGTTTTAACGAGGGATCAGCGTGACATCTGTGCTGACGTTTGTGCGGATTTCTTGCTTCGTCGAGTGTCTGCTGAGCAACCATTTCTTTTGATTGCATCCTTTGTTAACCCACACGATATCTGCTACCTTGCCATCCGCGACTCTATGGCAGACGATCAAGAACGGCGGCTGATAGAAAACGGTAAAACGGAAATCAGCGTGTTGAATCGGGCCCTGGAAATACCACAGGATGTCGACGAAGAAACATTCCTGATGGAGCGGTGTCCACCACTACCTATCAATCACCTGCCTCTCGAGGATGAACCAGCAGCCGTACAGGAGACTCTGGAACGGAGACCGTTTCGGGCGATAGTTCGAGAAAAGTGGACTGAGAAAGAGTGGCGCATGCATCGCTGGGCTTACGGTCGCCTGACTGAGATGGTGGATGCACAGATCGGGCGAGTGCTACAGGCGTTACGTCAATCTGGTTTGGAGAACAATACGGTAGTTATCTTTACCAGTGACCACGGTGACCACGACGGTGCACGAAAGATGGAGCATAAAACCTTTCCTTATGAGGAAGCGGTTCGTGTTCCACTTATAGTTTCTCTGGCAGGTGAAACGCAAATGGACGTTGTCGATGACGTCCATTTAGTCTCCAATGGCCTAGATCTACTGCCGACACTGTGCGATTATGCGGGGGTTGCCCCGCCAACGGGATTAGCAGGCGCCAGTTTTCGTGGTTTGGCCTTAGGCAAAACTCCTGACAATTGGCGCCGGGCACTGGTAGTAGAAAGCGCCAATTGTCGGATGATCCGGGACCATCAATTCAAGTATATTCTCTACGGCTCAGGTACTAACTGTGAACAACTCTTCGACCTCAAAACCGATCCCCACGAAATGCGCAACCTGATTCACAACCCTCAGTATGCTGCCATCTCCCGGACGTTACACAACCAACTCCGCAACTGGGCAATAGAGATCGGCGATACCCGTACGCTGGATTGGTTAGTCCCTCTTCGCCAAAGCGGGGATCGAGTCGATGTCAACCAAAGGTAGGAACCGAGGCTTAATGAACCAGCGCAACCTGTAGATTAATCGTTTCGCTTTCACCTGAGGCCGGTGTGGCGGTTACTCTTAATAGGTAAACGCCGCTGGCAATCCGGTCGCCTGTATCAGCACGTCCATTCCAACGAAATACCCCATTCCTTCCTTTCTTGCCTCCAATTTTTCCCAACCGATAGTTTTGTTCGTAAACCTTTTGTCCGTTAGTGTTATAGAGGTCGATTTGTATCCAAGCTGGTTGACTCAAGAAGTAGTCCAGACTTAGCGATTGATCTTGGGCCAAGTTGACCGGATTAGGAAACAGGATAACATTCCATAGTAGTTTTTCGGTCATGGTTATCGGTAGCATTGGTGCAGAATCGCCAACACCAGCTAACTCCACCGTAGCCGCTACAGCGAGTTTGAGTGCCAATTCACCCAGTGGATCGGTAATCTTCTCCATATTATCTGCCTGGCTATGGATGTATTTGATCGATTCTCTGGAATTGAAGGCAGACTCTTCTGAGAGCAAAACGGCAGGAATACCAATTTCCCAAAACGGGGAGTGGTCGCTATAGATAAAACCGGGATTGTACTGTAAACGCAGGTCTAGCGGAAGACCGTGCATTTTGGTGACCCTGCGAAGTGCCTGAGCTATCCACTTTGACCGCTCATCGTGCACTACATGAATGTCGAGGAGGCCGTCCTGGTCGTGACCGATCAGGTCAAAGTTGAGGACACCGGCAATTTGGTCAGCGGATAAACCCGTGCGTTGAGATTGAATCAGGTCGCAATAGTACCGACTGCCGTAGAGAAACAGTTCCTCGCCCGAAAAAGCGATGAACCTCACACTGTAATCTAGATCCAGGTGACGGATGAGTCGGGCAGTCTCCAGCAAAATAGCTACGCCAGAGGCATTGTCAGACGAGCCGGGAGCAGGCATGGTTTGCCATTGCTGCTCCCAACCTTCTGTCTTAGACGCTATGCTGTCGTAATGGGCGGTGAGTAGGTAAACCTGATCTTTATGTGGGCCTCGACCCGGTAATGTTGCCATAATGTTACGCATGGTATAGTCGCCTATTTTACCTTTCCCAATCTGCGACCGAGCGTGCTGAAAGCTATCTATTTCTACTTCAAGTCCCAACTGCTGGAATTTTTGGGCAATCCAGTCAGCAGAGTTATCACAAGCTATATCTGGTTGAGGTTGTCCGTCGTGTTGTACGGCTTGACGAACTCGTAAAGCATAACGGCTCAGAAACCGGCGGCCGGCAGTCAACAAATCCTCATTGATAGTCATGGTCTGAATTAGATCGCGCCACTGCTTAACTGAGACTTGCTGGAGTAGGTTGTCAACTTCCGCTTGTGGAGCGAGCGTCAAGCGTTTTTCAGACAGAGGTTTCAAGCTAATATCAGCGGGTAGTTTGGCTCGAAAATGGACAGGTAAACGCAGAAGTTCGTCGGGTTGATCAGCTCGAACCAATGCGACCTGACCTACTGCATCATCGAAGATGTCTATGATAACAACCTGATCGGACAATTTAGGCAACAGGTCAATATCCAGTAGGTAGTAGTCGGCAGTCGCTGAAGCGGATTGCTGGTCTAAAATAGCGACGCTGGCCGGACCTAATTTTTGTTGCAGTCGTAATTGTAGTTGCGAAACAACTGATGTTATGGTGTTGGTTTCATGCTGGTGCGATAGCAGCATTTCAATCAAGGCAATCGCCGATGCCCGATAACGCAGTTTGAAAGGCGTATATTGCTGCAGGGTTGCCAGGCTCTGGTCCGTTAAGTCGGCCGGTTTAGCTGCAATTTTGACTAGGTATGTCGAAGCTAGATCAACTGGGGCAATTTGATCGTTGGCTTGAACCATCAACGCAACGATCAGGCTCGCTAAAAAGTAGGATGAATTCTGAATCGACAGGTTAAGGCGGATCAAAGTTGGTAGTAGATTGAGACGGTGGGCCTGGTTCTTCTGATGGCAGGACAATTACATCTTCTGGTGCAACATAACAAAAAATTGGTTGGTCGTTTGCTTTTGACGGTCGTTGATCGTAACTTGGATTGTATAAGATAGCTTTGAAATTTAGGGTCGCAGTAAAAGTTGCTTCGCTTGCTGTTGAAGGCGATGGTCCAACAGCAAGTTCGTATTCCTCTATTTGGCCTAAATAGATAATGTCCTGAGTGAATGCTTGAAACAGATTGGTGTCGGCTGGTTCTACCCCTATCACATTACCAAATTTTATAGCCTCTGGTCGGATAGAGCAATAAACGTTTTCTCCGGTCTTGAAATTATGTTGTTGGCTGATTCTGGTCCGCAAATTGCCGAGGGGTGTCTCAATTTGTAGGAATTCCGCTATCTTTCCCATCACCTGTCCTTGTACAAAGTTGGTTTCACCAATAAAGTTTGCTACAAAGGTGTTAATCGGTTGACGGTAGATTTCTTGCGGTGTTCCCACCTGAATAATGACCCCGTCGCACATGACGGCAATCCGGTCGGCTAAGGAGAGGGCCTCGCTCTGATCGTGGGTGACATAGATAGCCGTGATATCAGCGTGGCCATGAATCCGCTTGATTTCATTGCGGAGTTCCAAGCGAAGTTTAGCGTCTAAATTACTCAGTGGTTCGTCCAGTAATAGCACGTCTGGTTCAATGACAATAGCACGTGCCAATGCAATTCGTTGTTGCTGGCCACCTGAAATTGCATTAACCGGGCGGTCAGCGTATTCTTCCATTTTAACAATCTGTAAAACGTCAGCAACTTTTTGCGTCCGGGTTTCTTTGTCAATCTTTCTTAGGTTCAACCCGTATTCGATATTTTGGGCAACGGTCATATGTGGCCAAAGGGCGTAATTCTGAAAGACCATGCCGGTGTTTCGCTTATGGGGTGGTACATCGTTCATCAAATTGTCATCGAAGAACAACTGTCCACTATCAGGCTGATAAAAACCAGCGATTGTGCGTAGACAAGTCGACTTACCACAACCAGAAGGCCCCAGCAGGAAAAACAGTTCACCCGGCTCGATTTCGAGGCTGACCCGATTCATGGCCAAAGTCGTATCGTTTGCTCCCCGGCTTAACGTTTTTTCAACTTGATCCAGTCTAACTTTAACGGACATACTGAGGTCTCGTTTTTATCCCTCCGTTCGTTTGGGTAACTCAGGATAGGTTTATCTAATCTATTGGTTCAATCGAATTCGGTTTTGATGGGTTGAAAGATACGGTCTAATTTGAGTTGAAATTTACCTAGCGGATCTGGTCCCATCGAGAAATAGATCAGAAAGGCTTGGCCTTTGATGTCGTTGGCTGCCACTGGTCCCCAAACTCGACTGTCGAGACTGTTGTCTCGATTGTCACCCACGGCAAAGACATAGCCTTCTGGAACTCTAAATGGGTTCCCGTCCGGGAACCGTCGCATAAACTTTCTAGGTGACAATAGGTAGTCTTGGAATGTCTCGTCAAAAGAGGCTTCATCGAAATCAGAAAAGGTTGACCAACTCTCGAAATTAGGCTGATACTGCGGCGCAAGTGAATAATACCGAAAAGGTGGAAACATGTCTGGACGGCCCGTGTGTTTAGTATAGTTCCCCTCAACCGACTTTCCGTTTACGATTAAGGTTCTTCCTCTAACTTCTACTGTGTCACCTGCGACGGCCACGATTCGCTTAATAAAGTTTTTGGATCGCTCGTGTGGCGGCAAAAAAACAAAGACGTCGCCTCGCGACGGTTGATGAAAGGCGAAGAACTGCTTTTTGATACCTGGAACCTTAATGCCGTACATACATTTCCAGACTAAGATCCGATCCCCAACCAACAGTGTATCTTCCATGGATCCAGATGGGATTTTGTAGGCTTCGACGACAAACGGGCGTACAAACCCGAATACGAAAGCAATAGCGACAATTATCATTTGGGTCATCTCAGCCCCAAAGAATCGCTTAATCAGTCGAAGCCATATTTCCGTTGATAATAGATCTAATTGCTTTTCGGTAGCTGATGGTTCCATGAAATTAAACCCTCGGTCTTGTTAGCGGGGCGAGTGGTAATCACTACCCCCTTTCGCCCTTCATTATTCGTCATCGCCGATGGACAAGATTGCCATGAAGGCCTCTTGTGGCACTTCAACATTACCAACCTGTTTCATCCGTTTCTTACCCTCTTTTTGTTTTTCCAATAATTTTCGCTTCCTGGTAATATCACCGCCATAGCATTTAGCTGTTACATTCTTGCGGAAGGCTCGCACTGTTTCACGTGCGATCACCTTGTTACCGATGGCCGCTTGTATTGGTACCGGAAACATTTGGCGTGGGATAGTTTCCCGCAGTTTTCTGCTCAATGCACTTCCACGTTCATAGGCCATATCTCGATGTAAAATGGTCGATAGGGCATCGACCGGCTTTTCGTTGATCAGGATGTCGAGCTTGACCAGTTTGGAGGCTTTATAGTCTCCTATTTCATATTCAAGCGAAGCGTAACCGCGAGAAAACGACTTGAGCTTGTCGTAAAAATCGATCAAGATTTCACACAGTGGGAGTTGGTAGATCAGTTGGGCACGGGTAGCATCTAAATGGTTCATTCGGACATATGCCCCTCTTCTTTTTTGGCAAAGGTCCATAATGTTACCGATAAACTCCGAAGGGACGATGATCTCCGCTTGAATATAAGGTTCCTCTATTCGATCGATTTGATCGGTTGGTGGTAGGTGTGCTGGATTATCAATTTGAACCATTGAACCATCGGTTTGATAAACATTATACTGGACGCTGGGCGAGGTCCGAATCAGGGTCAGGTCAAACTCTCGCTCCAACCTTTCCTGGATGATTTCCATGTGTAGCAGACCTAGAAAGCCACAACGGAATCCGTACCCCAGTGCAATTGAACTTTCGGGCTCAAAATTAAAAGAGGCATCGTTCAACTTCAACTTCTCCAGTGCATCCCGCAACCCGGTAAAGTCGTTGGTATCTGCCGGATAAAGGCCACAGAAGACGACCGGCTTGGTGTCTCGATAACCCGGTAGCGGCTCTAGTGTAGGGTTATCCCAGTGGGTAATGGTATCACCGATTTTGGCATCGTTGATCTCTTTAATACTGGCAGTCAGGTACCCAACAGATCCGGTTGAGAGTTTATCTACGCATTTCATTTCAGGTATGAAAACGCCAACTTCCTCAACCTCATAGTTGCAATTAGCCGCCATTAAGCAGATCTGATCTCCCTTTTTAACCTCTCCATCGAAAATCCGAACATATAAAACGACACCGCGATAACTGTCGTAGAAAGAATCAATTACCAATGCTTTCAGAGGCGCTGCCGCCTGACCTGCCGGGGCTGGAATCTGCTCGATAATCGCTTCCAGTACACCCTGAATGCCTAAACCTTCCTTTGCACTGATGGCTAAGGCTAAATCCGCAGGAATGCCGATAATTTCCTCGATTTGTGTTTTGACCTGTTCTGGCTGTGCGTGAGGTAGATCTATCTTATTGATGACAGGCACAATTTCCAAATCTCGATCCACAGCCAGGTAAGCATTGGCTAACGTTTGAGCTTCAACCCCTTGTGCCGCATCCACGATCAAGATCGCACCTTCACAAGCTGATAGACTACGAGAAACTTCGTAAGAGAAATCGACATGCCCAGGAGTATCGATTAGATTTAGCTCATAGGTATTGTTATCCTTAGCTAAATATTCCAATCGAACTACAGTAGCTTTAATGGTGATGCCTCGCTCTCGCTCTAAATCCATCTGATCCAAAACCTGCTCTTTCATTTCGCGTTGAGACAGAGTATTGGTAAACTCCAGCAGACGGTCGCTAAGCGTACTTTTCCCATGGTCGATATGACCTAAAATACAATAGTTACGGATATACCGATTAGTCATATTCTCACGGTTCAGTCAGTGGTTGCCGACCATCGGCCGGTCCCCCTTGGCACATGGGGCAGTCAGATGGTTGGTAGGTTGGAATATCAATTGTCGCTAAGGCAACTTTCGGTATACCAGTTAGACTTGACAGACGTCCGACTGCGGACGCCGACTGGAAAACCTGCCCTCGACTCCGATCGAGGGGCGGAGACAGGGGCAATGTAATTTCAGTGTCGTTGCTGGATCGATCTATTAAGAAAGCCGTAGCAACCACTTCAGCTTTGAATTGCTGGCAAAGCGAAATTAACCTTGCAACAGAGCCGCCGGTTGTCAGAACATCGTCGATTATGACGACTTGATCGTTGGGCCGAATTTCAAATCCGGGGCGCAAAATCATGTCATCATCAGATTTCTCACCAAACATAGCACGGCAATTCAAAGATCTTGCTACTTCATGGGCCAGAATAACGCCACCAATGGCGGGCCCCATAACGATATCGATACCGTCAGCATCCCGGTTCAGGTCTTTTTGTAGACGACTAGCAACCTGATTACACAGCATACTGGCAATTTCTGGGTACTGCAAGACAACTGCCGTCTGCAAAAACTTGGTACTGTGTAGACCGGACCTCAGCCGAAAGTGGCCGGTCAAAAGACCGTTCGTCTCTTCAAAAATCTCTAAGACACGTTGTTCTATAATCATTATTTATTATGTGCCACTTAATTTATTAGGCTTATCCATGCTCTCAACCCAATGAAGGATCTGGAAAGACACCGCCAGCGGCGGATATTTCAGCTAAAATCTGGTTTGCAGCCTGTACTGGATCTTCGGTTTGGGTAATCGGACGTCCGACAACTAGTTGATTAGCACCGGCGACAATAGCCTGTCTTGGTGTCATAACCCGTTTTTGGTCGTTGAGCGCATCCTTTCCGCAGGAAAGGCGTCCGCCGGGACGAACCCCCGGAGTTACAATCCAGAATTCACGCCCACAGGCCTGGCGGATTTGTTCAATCTCCAGAGGAGAGGCTACCACTCCATCCATGCCTGCTTGTTGGGATAATTCCGCCAGGTAGACGACCTGCTCAGCAACCTTTCTGCGACTATCAAAATCGCGTACAAAAGTAGTCTGGTCGATGCTAGTCAAGACCGTAACACCGAGTAGTTTAGGTCTTGGAATTCCAAGTTCCTCTGCCTGGCGAGTNGCGGACTGTTTAGCGGCTTTCATCATCTCTAAACCGCCAGATGCATGGACGTTTGTCAAATTAGCACCAACCGCTGTAGCTGCAGCAACTGCTCCGGCTACAGTATTCGGAATATCGTAAAACTTGAGATCTAAAAAAACCTGTTTCCCTCGATCTCGCAACGATTCAACAGCCAGCGGCCCAACAGAAGTGAATAATTCCTTACCCACCTTGAACCAACTGATCGTTGTATCCAGTTGATCGACCATAGCCAACGCTGTTGCTAAATCTGGGAAATCAAGTGGAACAATCAGGCATGAATTGGATTGCGTCGATGTCNCGTCATCGACCGATGGCGGGANGTTATTACCACTACCATCTTTGTTTNTCATAGCTAAATCTGTCCGGCCTACGGTTGGCGACTGCTAGTCGCCAACCGGCAAAATCTCGACTGGAACAAAGTCCGATTGTTGTTCATTCCAAGCAAAGGCTTTGATATCACGAATTTCCCCTCCATAAACAGACAACACAACGTAGGCACTATCCGGANAAACTGGTTCATCCCACAGGGTCGCGTCGGCTTTATCCTTGTCGGAGAAATAGGAATCGTGGTCGGGATGCGAATGGTAAAAGGCCTTGATCGGACGATTTTCGCGCTCCGATTCNTTATGAATCCGCAACAGATCTCCGGGGTCCATCAGATAGGCGGTTCGGGCATCGCGTGGATAGGTTCCCGGATCGTCGGCGTGCCGCTGATTCTGAACATTTCGGCAGGGACGTACATACTCCTGCTGAGTTTCCTCGGTAGGCTGATCAAGGACCACATTACCACTTAAGATAATCCCACAACACTCTTCCGGATATTCCGCTTGAGCGTGTTCAAAAATTTGCTTCAGTGTCTGGGATTGCAAATGTAACACAACTATGTGAAGGACGAGAAGAGAAAGTGTAGTATGCGCCGACCATNNATGGTCGGCGCATACTANNCTNTCTCGNNCTTAGTTCCCACCAGCAATAGCAGGTATGATCGAGACCTCGTCGCCATCCTTGATATCTGTCTCTTTGCCTTTTAAAAAGCGAATATCTTCATCGTTCAGATAGACATTCACAAAGCGTCGGATCTCACCCTGGTCNTCGCAAATGCGGTCTTTAATGCCAGGATAACGGCTTTCCAGATCTTCGATTAAACTGTCAATGTCGTTTCCTTCGGCNTCTACTTCGGCTTCGTTTTGAGTCATTTTTCTGAGAGGGGTTGGGATTCTAACAACAACGGCCATGAGGGTATTACTCCTTAATTCGCTAACGCAGATATGTCCCTGACTTGATCGGGGAGNGGTCGCCGACTGTAGTAGGTCGGAGGTTGACTAAAGTTGNGTGAAGGGGTTAGGCAGCCTCACCTTCAACCGATTAAATGGAGAAGTGCAGACCACACTCTTTTTTATTTTCTTCGTTATGCTGCCAGCGCCACCGCCCGGCGCGTTTTGGCTCACTAGGACGAATCGGCGTGGTACAGATCACACAACCGAGGGATTCATAATAAGCGNCCNCCGGTTTTGATCGTAACAATGGATTTACCGGCACCTGGTTTCGCTCGATATAGTCCCATACCTGCTCATTGCTCCAGTTGGCTAAAGCACTGACTTTCAAGATAGTTCGTTGCTGATGATCTATGAGCTGGACTTTTGGCACTTGNTGGCGAAACTCGGACTGATCCCGTCGCAGCCCGGTAANCCAAACATCGAGTGTATCCAGTAGNNGTTCCTGTGGGTTGACTTTCCGAATCTTACAACAGTNCTCCTGTTTGGCTTGACTATCAAAAAATAGATACTCACCGTGTTGAGTCACCATACGGTTGATAGTGTCTGGATCTGCAGAAACTCTTTCGATTTGAATTCCGTAGTGATCTTCCGCCAGTTCTAAAAAATCGTAGGTTTGGGGAAACAACCGACCGGTATCAATGGTGCAAACCCGAAACGGAAGTCGGTTTTCCCATGCCATCTGAACCAATGTCATTCCTGTAATCTGGCCACTGGTAATAATAGCCGCCCGATCAGCAAACCGCTTGAACANCTCAAACAGTATGGTTTGTGGATTTTCTATTCGCTCCACTTCTCTGTTCAGTTCTNGCCAAAACTCTGGTGGCCGTGAGCCGTCAANGCTCTCCGTCTGCTCAGGTCTGAGAGATCGATCTGNCAGNTTATCTGTCATCTGGCTGCNCTGTCAAGTTGTAGGTTCATTGTAGGCTTAATAAGTCTTAACGAGCAGTCGTCTCTTTGCAACATACTATGTGTCCCTGACTCGATCAGTGATTTAATTAGTCAATGCTATCAGGCTCAAAATGTTGTACCAAGCTTAAGTATCGCTCGCCAGTATCACACAGGATNGTGACCATCGTTTTATCAGCTCCAACTTTTTCAGCTAATTTCAGCGTAGCGTGTAAGTTGGCACCAGAAGAGATACCGACCAGATATCCCTCCGCTTGTGCAATGTACTGCATGACCTGGTAGGCATCCTCATCGGAAACCGTCATTACCTCATCAATCAGACCAACATCCAATACTTCGGGGATCATGCCCGCTCCGATTCCATCAATTCTGGTAGGGGCCGGTTGGCCACCGGAGATGACAGGCGAAATACTCGGTTCAACAGCCACAATTTTTACTGCCGGAAAATGCCGTTTTAAAACTCGGCCAACGCCGGTTAGTGTACCACCTGTNCCAACTCCTGTGACAAAATACTCCAGTTTTTGGTGGCCGTTTTCCTGCAGTGCTTTTAGGATCTCCTGGCCTGTCGTTTGCTCATGGGCCAACGGGTTAGCTGGATTGGAAAATTGGTTGGGCATGAAATGTCGNGGCTTACGACGAACAATCTCTTCAGCTTCCCAAATTGCCCCTGCCATCCCNGAGTCACCAGAGGTTAGGACAATTTCCGCTCCGAAAGCCGACAGTAAGCTATATTTTTCCTGACTGACATTTTCCGGCATGCTCAGAANCATGCGATAACCTNTGGCAATGGCGACAATCGATAATCCGATTCCCGTATTNCCGGCCGTCGGCTCCACAATCGTATCNCCCGGTTTCAGCTTACCCGACTGCTCGGCGGCTTCGATCATCGACAAACAGATCCGGTCTTTGATGCTACCACCGGGGTTATAAGATTCGACCTTGGCAAAGATAGTGGCACGATCNGCCACATCGCCACAATTGAGCCGCACCANCGGCGTGTTACCGATCAGGCCAGCAACGCTCTTTACAATCTGTATTTTTGTCAATCTATACTACCGGGCCAGGGCAGGAGCTATCNGGCAATTATAGTCTATTTGTAGGCAAGTTATCAATTCATATTGCTACTGCTGGTGAGGACGACTTCGTTCTACTCTGATGGTAGCCGTATATGGTAAAATACTTTTTCAATTCCTAACCCCGAAAATCATTGTCCTTGGAATAGCATCGTAACTGTTAACCGGGTTTCATCTCTGTGAAGATACTTGGCATCTCTGCTTTATTACCACGATAGTGCTGCTGCATTAGTTTGCGATGGACAAATCATCGCAGCAGCCCAAGAGGAACGCTTTACTCNCCGCAAACACGATCATCGGTTCCCCCTGTCAAGCTATCCAATACTGCCTATCAGAAGGCAACATCACCTCCCAACAACTCGACTACATCGTCTTTTACGATAAACCCTTTGCTAAGTTTGAGCGATTGTTAGAGACCTACCTCGCTTTTGCACCGCGGGGATTTCGTTCTTTTCTGCAAGCTATGCCCTTGTGGATCAAGGAGAAACTGCGGATACCTGACACCATTCAAAAACAACTTGGTTATAGAGGGCAAGTTCTATTTTGCGATCACCACGATTCCCATGCTGCTAGTGTTTTCCTGGTATCCCCGCTTGCTAGTGCGGCCATACTTACCATCGACGGGGTGGGTGAATGGGCCACCGTCAGTTGGGGAATTGGTCAAGGCAACCAGTTTGAACTGAAGCAGGAAATCAAGTTTCCACACTCTTTGGGCTTGTTGTATAGCGCCTTNACCTATTATCTCGGATTCAAAGTCAATTCCGGGGAATACAAAGTTATGGGCCTCGCNCCCTACGGAGAACCAAAATATGTCGACCTGATTTACGATCATCTGATCGACCTGAAGGCTGATGGCTCTTTTCGTCTCAACATGGCCTATTTTAATTACTGCACCGGATTGACTATGACCANTGAATAAGTTTCATCGGTTGTTCGGCAGANCACCTCGTCAGCCAGAAACCTTATTGACCCAACGGGAGATGAACTTAGCCCGCTCAGTTCAGGAGGTAATGGAAGAGGCCATGCTACGTCTGGCTCGTCATGTTCGACGGGTCAGTGGTGAGCGGAATCTCTGTTTAGCTGGTGGTGTGGCCTTGAACTGCGTTGGCAACGGCAAGATCTTGCAAGAACGCATTTCCGATCGAGTTTGGATTCAACCGGCAGCCGGCGATGCTGGTGGCGCACTCGGGGCAGCATTAGATGCCTATTATCGCTATGTAGATCAACCAAGAATAGTGCAAGGTCAACAAGATCTGCAACAGTCCTCACTTTTAGGCCCTTCATTTAGTCAGTCCGACATCAAATCTTTTCTATCCAATCAATCAGTATAAGGCTACCTAATCTAGAAGATGAATCGCTATTTCGGANAGTCGCCAAGTTAATTGCGGAGATAAAGTATNGTGGGTTGGTTTCAGGGACGGATGGAGTTTGGCCCTAGGACGTTGGGTAATCGGTCCATTCTGGGTGATCCGAGATCAGAAAAAACGCAGTCGGTTATGAACTTGAAAATCAAGTGCCGAGAGTCTTTNCGACCTTTTGCCCCCAGTGGTCTGAGAGAAGCAGTTTCCGAGTACTTTGAGATGGACAGTGACAGTCCGTATATGCTACTTGTCGCGCCGATTCAGGAGAAGATTTCGCCGAGANGCCTCCGTTGAAGACCAAGAGCTATTTGGCATTGATCGGCTCAATGTTGTCAGATCAGAAATTCCCGCCGTGACGCACGTCGATTATTCGGCACGGATCCAGACAGTAGCAGAAGCGGATCATCCGCGTTATTATCGTCTGATCAAAGCATTTCAGCAGTTGGCAGGCTGTGNGGTACTGGTCAACACCAGTTTCAACGTGAGAGGTGAGCCTATTGTCTGCACACCGGAAAATGCCTATCTTTGTTTTATGCGGACGGAGATGGACTACCTGGTTTTAGGTGATTTTCTGCTGGATAAACGAGATCAGAAACCGCTGGCCAACGACGTTGATTGGCAAACCGAATTTGAACTCGATTGATTTGAAAATGATGTTCTATGCAGTGACACAGGCGGCGACCCAAAAGCAGTTGAGGCAATTCGGCTGTATGGTTGGTACCGCGCTAATTCTAGTTGGAGGGTGGCAGTTGTATGGACAAATTCACTCTATAGCGAGGATTGGCTTGTGGTCAGTGGGTGGGTTTTTGGTCTTAAGCGGGCTCTTGATGCCCAAAACACTGGTACCGGTTTACAAAATTTGGATGGGATTAGCAACAGTATTAGGATGGATTAATACCCGGATTTTGCTGGGCCTAATTTTTTATTTGATCTTTACACCCATTGGTTTAGTGATGCGTTTATCAGGTAGAGATTCACTGACGCAACGGATCGATCGAGCAGCGAACAGCTATTGGGTTGACAAGAGTTCGATACTGTTAGAAAAGCACAGTCAGCGCGCCAACAAGATTTCGATTCTGGCCGAGTTTTGGTACTTTCTCAAAGCTCGGAAAAAATTCTGGCTGATGTCGATTTTTGTGATTCTGGTTTTGCTCGGAATCTTGCTCATTTTCGCTCAAACCTCACCTTTAGCCCCGTTTATCTATACCCTCTTCTAGCATATTCTAAATTAACGATTGTTATCGCACGAATCGCTTGCAATTAAGTCCGTCCTGTAATATGATATGGGTTGGGAATAGACTTACATTGGATCGTTTGGCTCAGCTATCACAATCATTCAGTTGAATTTCCTAAAGACACACAACTTTAATACTCAGAGGTTACCATGTCTGAACTAACACTTAGTACATCGACTACCGTCATGTCAGGACAATCGGCAGATGCCAAATTGTCGCAAGCAACCCAACAGCCCGACCAAGCCGAAAAAGAACAAGCCACGCAAGGGGTGGAGAATAAAACTGAGACTACAGACCAAGCACAGAAAGCCGATCAAGGGGGACAACAAAAAGTCAGCCCAACGGCTGAAGCCAACCGCAACAGTCAAGGACAACTCCAAGGCGGCGGCATTTTGGTCAACAATCAAGCCTAATGCCAACCCCTCACCAGGCCAGGAGTCCTCGTTGCTACCAAATCGCAATTCTGGCAGGAGATGGTATTGGCGTTGAGGTCATGGTCGAAGCAGTCAAAATCTTAGACGCTATTCAGCAAACTAGCCCGCTCGGTTTCGATCTGAAATCCTATCCTTGTGGTGCTGGCTGCTATCTGGAACATGGCGATCCACTGCCTGAAACAACGGTGGAAGGGTGCCGGCAAGCTGACGCCGTTTTGCTGGGGGCCATGGGGTTACCAGACGTCCGTTGGCCGGATGGTACCGAGATGCGACCACAGGTCGATCTTCGTTTCAAATTAGATCTATATGCTGGCGTACGCCCAATTTATCTCTACCATCCTGACCACACTCCCCTCAAGGGCTTTGGCACCGGCGAAATCGACTTCACCATTATCCGGGAGAACGTCGAAGGTCTATTTGCCTCCATGAACGCGGGAATCCAGATTCGGGAAGAGGTTGCCATCGACTCCATGGTCATTACCCAAATGGGAACAGAACGGGTTACACGCTTCGCCTTCGAATTGGCTGGCCGTCGTCATCGACAGCAAAAGGTAACCTGTGTCGACAAAGCCAATGTCTTCCGGTCCATGGCCTTCTTTCGGCAGATCTACGACCAGGTAGCAGCCGATTATCCTCAAATTGCCCGCGACTATGCCTATATCGATGCCATGGCGTTGTATCTGGTTCAGCGTCCACAAGACTACGATGTAATTGTGACAGAAAATATGTATGGCGACATTTTATCAGACTTAGCTGCGGGTTTAGTTGGTGGGATGGGGATGGCACCTTCGGCTGATATTGGTGACAAGGCAGCAGTCTTTCAACCCTCGCACGGTACTGCCCCCGACATCGCGGGGAAAGGAATCGCTAATCCTATTGCCATGATCTTATCCGCTGGTCTAATGTTGTCCTGGTTGGCCGAGCAGCAGGGCGACGCCGTTTGTGCTGACCAGGCAAAACGACTGTCTGAAACTGTAACTCAGGTGATGGCCGAAGGCGGTGTCGGTACGCCTGATTTGAACGGCCATCTAAAAACCTCAGAACTCGGCGATGCTATTGTCGCTACCTTGAGAAACGAGTGATTTTCACTTTGGTAGATTTATCCGGATTGAACTAAGCAACAAAATAGAGGGATAGTTATGGATACAATTCGTGTTGGCATCGTCGGAACGGGCGGTATTTCCCGGGCACACCAGAAAGCTTATCAAAAAGCGGGTGGGTTCGAGATTGCGGCCGTCTGCGATATCTTTGAAGATAAAGCCTTGAAAGCGGCAGAAGAATGGGGAATACCGAAAAAGAACGCCTTTACTGACGTCGAAGAGATGTTGGCGGCGGCCGATGTGGATACGGTTAGTGTCTGCACCTATAATCAGGCGCATAAAGATCCAACTGTTACTGCCCTGCAAGCGGGAAAACATGTTTTTTGTGAGAAGCCGATGGCCGCCACGCTGGAAGATGCCGCCGAAATGCTACGGGTCGCCAGGTCGTCCGGCAGAATTCTACAAATTGGTATCCATAGCACCTTCGGGAGTGACACGCAGTTTGCTCGCCAACTGATAGACCACGGAGTTCTGGGTGATATCTATTACGCAGAGACAACTGCAACTCGTCGGCGCGGGATCCCAGGTGGTACATTCATCTACCAGAAAACGGCCGGAGCGGGCGCCGTCGTCGATATCGGGATCTATAATATGCATAATGCTCTCTATGTTATGGGCTATCCCAAACCTGTTCGTGTCTCCGCCATTACGGCTGACTATATTGCCCATCAAGACTCACGATGGGACGAGATGGATGTAGAGGAGTTTGGTGCTGCCTGGATTCGTTTTGAAAATGGCGGGGTTATGTTGTTCAAAGTCTCATGGGCTATTCACCAAAACTCGCTAGGTGGCACCTATTTCCTGGGTAAAGATGCAGGTTTATCGCTGGGTGGACCCGTTGTCTACGCCGATCGCCTGACCGACCAGCTTCAGAAACTGTCGCAAGCCAACGATTACGGTATTAAAACCGAGGAGGCAGGTAAAGGTTGGTTCGGTCAAGAGATGCTTGATATTACATTCACCGGATTACCCGCTGTTGACGTCTGGGAAGCGCAAATGAAAGCCTTTGGTAACGCTGTTCGCACGGGATCTCCATCCCCAATTCCGCCAGAGGGGGTTCTGTTGACCAACGTCATTATGGATGGTATCTTCAGGTCGCAGGCTTGTGGGGAAGAGGTGGCAGTCGAAGTTCCTGTTTTCTAGACATTACCTCCAGACCTAGTGCAGATTCTTTTCTTTTCGATCACGGTTCCTTTCCCGGCCATAGACGGAGGGCGAATTCGTGTTCTCAATCTACTGAAACAAATTGCTAAAACCGAGCAGGTTACCTTTCTGGCCCTGGAAACAACCGGGACAGACCAGGCCGGCATCGACTATTTAACCGAGTTAGGAATTGCGTGTCATCTGGTTCCTAACTCTCCAGATCTACCACCAATTACGGCCCAAACAGTACTTCGTGCGACCTGGCAACGAAAACCGATTACGGTTGCCCGCTACGACCTACCGGCCTTAGCCCGCCAATTTCACCATCTGTTAGCAAACGGCGACCGTAGGTCGGCCCGCTACGACCTGATCCACTATGAAATGTTTCACGCCGCCCAGTTTGCCGTCAAAACAGATCTCCCCACTGTATTATCGACCCAGAATGTGGATTCCTACATTTGGCGACGGTTAGGTCAGGAAACAAAAAACCCCCTTAAAAAGGCGATTTACGGGTCACAGACATTGGCATTTGCCCACTACGAGCGAGTTCGAAGTGCCGATTTCACTGCTGCGACCTGCGTCTCAGAAACCGATCGGGTACTGTTGAAAAAAGCCCGTTCTGATTTGCCAGTCCACGTAATTCCAAACGGGGTTGATTTAGACCTCTACCAACCTGATCCTAGTCAGGAACGGCCAGAAACGTTGATCTATACCGGTAGTATGGATTGGTATCCGAACGAAGATGCGGTGATTTTTTTTCTGCAATCAATCCTGCCTAACATCTGGCGAACTTATCCACAAGTGCAGTTATCGGTGGTCGGACAACGCCCAACCGAAAAGTTGAGGCGTGTGGTTGAAGAGACCACAGCGTCTAACGCCCAAGGAGAAGTGGTTGTTACCGGACGTGTTGAAGATGTTAAACCCTACATCGCTCAGGCCGGCGTTTACGTGGTTCCGTTACGCATCGGTGGTGGTACTCGCCTAAAGATCTTGGAGGCATTAGCTATGCAAAAGGCCATTGTTTCTACCACCGTTGGAGCAGAAGGGCTGAATCTGGTTGACCGGCAGGAAATTGTGTTGGCCGACCGACCTAATCAATTTGCCGACTCCGTGATCGAGTTGCTGTCAGATTCAGAACGAAGACAAAAATTGGGGTTAAAAGGTCGAGAACGGGTGGAACAAGATTACGGTTGGCCTTCTATCGGTCATAAGTTGAGACAAGTCTATCAAAATTTATTACAACCAAAGGCTCAACAAGCAAACGATTAAAATAAGCCTTGCTAAACTCGCTAATATCCCATAAGATGTTAGACTAAGAGTAATAGATTTTAAATGAGTGGACAAACAGGGAGGTGTAAATCTTGATGTCAAGATCAGACGGAATTTGGCAAGAGGTCGGGAAGTATAGCGACCGGAAAAAGATCGAACAAGATATTACAGCTTTGTTGAATCAGATGGAACTATTTGAAGATTTGAGCAATCGGGATTTGCGGCAGATTGCGCAAATCGCCTACCGTCGTTTTTATGCAGCCGGCGAAGCAATTGTCATCGAAGGACAAGATGCAGCTGGAATGTATATCATTATGGATGGCGAGGTAGAGGTGACAAAAGAGCTGGAAGACGGCTCCGTCGTCCGTCTGGCCACGCTAGATAGTGGCAACTTTTTTGGCGATGTTGGGTTGATCGACAATTCGCCCCGCACGGCTACTGTTCAAGCTGTTCGTGACTCCGAGATGATCGGGTTTTTTCGACCTGAACTATTGAAACTAATGGATTCTCACGCCCGTTTAGCCTCCAACTTGATTTTTACCCTAGCCAAAATTGTCGCTTCTCGATTGCGGTTCACCAACCGAAAGCTGCAGGAGGCACAAAGCGAGATCGACCAGTTGCAAACTACCCTTGATGCATTACAGGTATCGGAAACCGATCAAACTAAACTAGCGACTGAGATTGTTTAAGGGGATCAACATGGAAAATCAATCGACAACTCAAGCGAAGGTTCGACCCGCTGATTCGATCGATGTGCTGACTGAAACGCTGCTTCCACTCTCAACAACTTTAGCAGAAATTTCCAGTAGTAACCAAACGTTAAGCCGTGAGTCCCGAAAACAGACACAAGGCATTCAAGAGCAAAACATTTTTCTCCGATTGATTAGCATTACTATGATGATCGTTTTTATCGCCATTCTGGTCTCCTTGATCTACTTGATACGGGATACGCTAACTATCATCATGATCTCCTTCTTGATCTCCTATATTCTGGCCCCCTCAGTCGGTTATTTTGAAGGGCTTGGTATTCCCCGATCTCTTGCTGTTACAGGGGTTACGCTGGGTATTCTGGCTGGATTTGTCGCCGGTTCGACTTTTGTGGTTACCAAAGTGGCAGATCAATTAGATCATCTCCAGACGAGTCAAAACCAAGCCTTGGTTGGGCAAGTAGAACAGGTACTCAATTCCTTGCCTCCCGCCTTGCAAACCAAGTTGATTGAGCTATTGCGGGTTGAGATCAATGCTGCCGAATCTAGTTTGGATACACAACAGGTCATCGAGGCTTCTACGAAGCGAGTGGAAGAACTAATTGTCGGCCAGTCGAAGCAGATCATTGGGGCTACCAAAGGTCTATTTTCCGCCTTTATCAACGGTATCATTGTTTTATTCACCTCATTTTTCTTTTTGAGTGGTGGACGAGAGATGAAAAAGGCTTTTATGCGATCCATCCCCAACCGTATCTTTGAACCGGTTTTGGTCTTATTGGATGGCATTGACCACCAACTCGGCGATTACCTCCGAAGTCGTGTTATCCAGACCGTGATTATTGCAGTGATTTGTCTGGTTGGATACGTCATACTGGGGCTGCCCTTTGCCGTCATACTGGGTATCATTGCAGGACTGGCTAACCTCATTCCGTATATTGGTCCTTTTATTGGTGCCATTCCTGCTATTGTCATGGTCCTCGTCGGTTCCAGATTCGGCCTGGGTAGCAGCTTAGTGGGTATTGCTATCATCACGGTTGGCGTCCAAATCATCGATACCGCTCTGATTACCCCACTTTTGATTGGCAAGAGTGTTGAGCTTGACCCGATTACAACGGTGGTCGTGGTTCTGGTCGGTGAGCAATTTTTGGGACTAATCGGTATGTTAATGGCCGTTCCATTGACCGCTATGTTAAAACTGATCTGTCAAGAATTAATCACCCAATTCAAAGGTTACTCCAGATCCTTTACTTATGGTGGCTCATAAGAAAGAGTCGCTTTACTAACAAGATTGAAAATTTATTATTCACTATTTAAATTAGCAACTGTTGTCCTCCTCTTATCGCCAATTTACACAACGGTTTTCGCCGGCGCAGAACTGCCTGACAACCCAAACAAAATAGTCGACAGTTCAACTGAACTCCAGCCGGTAGCCGGCCAACAAAAATCAGGCGATAATCCCGGGCCGACAACTAAAAAACAAATCAATCCTCCCTTCTGGTTCAGTTTGATAATTGTTGGCCTTTTAGGTCTAGCCTTGCGCAACTCAGGGATGTTGTTCTTTCTTAAAAGGGGTCGCAAATCACCATAATCTGGACAGGATTTGCTGAAGTGCTAAATGCTCGAACTCCGAAATATCACCAATCTTTCGGCCAACAGGTTGCCGTCGATCAGATTAATCTAACCTTCCAACCAGGTCAGATCCATACCTTGCTGGGTGAAAACGGCACCAGTAAATCGACACTGATGAATCTGATCTATGGTTTCTCTCAACCCAGTGCAGGTAAAGTTGCCATTGATGGTCGCGCGTCAGGCCCAAATCACCCAACGAGGCAATAGCACTAGGTATTGGCATGGTACACCAGCATTTCATGTTAATTTCGACATTGACTATGGCCAGAAATATTCTCCTCAGTCGATCACCAAGTCGAAAGAAGCAAAGAGGGTCAAAAAAGAAACAGTTGATCTATCAGCCTGAGGAGGGTGAAAATTTTGTTCGACAACTTTGCCAGCCAACGGCGGTGATCATCTCTATGTTGACACACAAGCTAGGAGATGGCAGTTACCAGTCAGTTAACAACAACAAGTTGAGATCTTAAAAGCATCGGCTATCGAGGCACGAATTTTGATTCTGGATAAACCAACCACCGTATTAACGCCACAAGAGATTAAGGAACTGTCTCTGGTTCTCAACCAACTCAAAGCCGAAGGTCGCCTGATTATTTTTATTAGCCGCAAGCTGAAAGAGGTGCTGGCCCTCAGCGACCGGATTTTCGTTATGTTCGATGGACGTCTGACCGAAGCCTCTCAATTTCGTGAAAACCTGTCCCAACTCGGCTTGTTGATGACCAGTTCGCTATCAATGACCAATAATCAATGTTCATCGTAGATTGTTAGACATAATGAACTGGCGATTAAAACTGATCAGCGTCTCCGTCATACTGGCAGTAGTTTTTGTCCTCCATGTCCGCCTGGTGCGCTTCTCCACCACCGTCAGCCATGGCGCGCTTGACGCCGTTATCTGTATCGGTAAGGTCATCCGCCTGAATACGACGGAAGATATCGACCAGATTGTTAGCCTACAGATCACCTCTGGCCGATTCCGGGGTCAGACGATCGACTTCAACAACAAAAAGATCGGCCGTATCTTCAGTGACCGTGACTTTTTCATCGGCAACCGCGTTTTTTTAGAGATACCGCTTCGCAGCAAAGATCAGCAGACGGTCACTTCGGTTCAATTACTGGAACGGTTTCGTACACCCTTTCTGCTTTACCTGGCAGGCATCTTTAGCTGCCTGATGGTCTTGGTCGGTGGCGTGAAAGGGATTCGCGCCTTGCTGGCACTTTGCGTCTCAGCCATGGCTGTCTTCTTCATCCTGCTACCGTTACTGGTTAAAGGCTACAACCCTATTACAGTAGCACTGGCTATTTCTGCGCTGCTAACTGTGTTGACCTTCGTCTTTATCACCGGGCTGAGCCGAAAAGTGGTCTCCGGTGTCATCGGCACACTAGGCGGACTGGCAGCGGTCGGTATTCTGTCGGTGATCTGTCAAAAGGTGATGTACTTCACCGGCCTGGCCGAAGAATTTGGTTACTTGGAACTCGGTATTGCCCTCTGGCGGACATCAGCCTCACACGGTTGGAATTTCCACGGTATCTTGGTGGCGGGTATGATTTTAGGTGCAGTTGGTGCTATGATGGATGTCGCCATGTCGATTTCATCTGCTGTCTACGAAGTCAAGGCGGTCAACCCAAGGGTAACAGTACACCAGGCGATTGGCGCCGGTCTGAACGTCGGGAGAGACGTAATGGGGACCATGGCTGATACCCTGATCTTTGCTTACCTGGGCGCTGATATTATTACCCTTCTCCTGCCCCGGATCGAGTTCCCAGAGGTCGGCGTCTCCTATCCCTTTCTGCGGTTGATCAACGACGAAGCGACCGCTGTTTCCCTGGTTCAAGCCATTGTCGGCACCATCGGCCTGGTACTAACAGTACCGATTACGGCGGTGGTGGCGGGATTATCTACCCGCTGGGCGATGCCTGCTGATGACGATGACCGAGTTGGCCAAGCGGAAGCCCTCGACATCGTTCAGGAACCGGCCGAGATCGACATAGGTCATAACATACCTTACCTGGTTCCCATCGCTCTCGTGGTGGTCATCGGTTTGACGTTTTTGTTGCAACACCGGATCCAGCGAGAAGCGGCCGCCATCTCCACTTTCACCGGGAGTGAGGGTGAAATTCTATCCAAATCTGAATATGTGAAGGGTCGTATCCTGCGGCGGTTGGAGCAGAATACATCTAGTAACGCCAGGCAAAACCATATCCTAGAGATCGAGGTTATGTCCGGCATGTATAAAGGGCAACAGATGGTGGTACGGAACATCGTTAACCCCAACATGCCGTTGCTGAGCATCCCAGCAGAACCGGGCGACATTATACTCTGCC